>JALSLJ010000095.1 GCA_026988315.1 Sulfurimonas sp.
GAGTTCGATTCTCCTCGGGGTCACCACTTACCTTTTCTTAAAAAAACCAAAAAAACTTTATAACACAACAACTTATCAGCAAAGATTGGATAAAATTTCACAAATTATTATTTAGGAATTTTAATGTTAAGATTTGCATCTAGTCCAACTAGTGATATGCATATAGGCAACCTGCGAGTTGCTATATTTAATTACATCGTTTCATGTCAAAAAAATGAAGATCTGCTTATTAGAATAGAAGATACCGATACGCAGAGAAATATCGAAGGTAAAGATCAAGAGATATTGGATTTGCTAGCTCTTTTTGGTATTGAATACTCTCATGTTGTTTATCAAAGTCAAAATTTTCGTTTTCATTCTGCTATGGCACTACAGCTTATGCACGAAAAAAAAGCTTTTAGTTGCTTTTGCTCTCCTGAATGGATTGAGAAGAAAAAAGGAGAAGCAATAGAGCATGGTGTCGCTTATAGATATGATGATGCTTGTGCGAATCTTCCTGCTGAACTCGTAATTGATAACATGAACCCATTTAGTATTAGAATAAAAAAATCGGAGAAACCTATTGTAATACGGGATTATATAAAGGGTGAAATTAGTTTTGCATCGGATGAGCTAGAGAGTTTTGTCATTATGAATCAAGATAAAACACCTACTTACAACTTTGCTTGTGCTGTTGATGATATGCTTAGTGACATATCTCTAGTTATCCGTAGTGAAGAATATATAAATAATACACCAAAGCAAGAGTTAGTGAGGAGATCTTTGGGTTATGACAAGAAGATTGAGTACGCTCATATACCTACTATCCTTGGTGATACCCCGAGTGTTAAATGGCTTTTAGAGGAAGGCTACCTACCTTCATCTATCTCAAATTATTTAATATCAATTGGAAATAAGTCCGAGAAAGATATTTTCACTATACAAGAGGCTATAGAATGGTTTCAACTAGAGGATGTATCCGCTTCCCCTACTCGCTTTGAAATTGATAAGCTGAAATTTATTAATCGCCAACACTTAAAAAACTTGGACGCTAAAGAACTTTCGAGATATGTAGGCTTTGCTGATGCAGAGATAGGTGAACTTGCAAAAATTTATTTGGAAGAAGTATATACTACAAAAGAGTTGAGAGCTAAGATTAAACCAATATTTGAACCAAAAAACATCCCTCCAAAGTTTGAAAAACAAGCCTTTGGAATGTTTGCCGTTATTGCAGAAGCACCCTACTTTGAAGAGTATAATGATTTCAAAAACTATCTTATGAAAGAAACTGGTTTAAAAGATGAGAATTTCATGCAACCTCTCCGTATCCTTTTAACAGGTGCAAAAGATGGACCAGAGATTGCTGATTTATATAAATATTTAAAAAATTATATTGGGGAGATTGTTAGATGAGTGTTATAATGGAAATAGTACAGGGTTTAGGATCTATCATAATCAGCTTAATTAGCGTATATATGTGGGTTATTATTATCTCAGCATTGCTTAGTTTTGTAAATCCTGACCCATACAATCCCGTTGTTCAGTTTTTGCATAGAATTACTCAGCCCGCCTATAATTTTGTCAGAGGCTTTATTAAAACAAATTTCAACGGACTAGATTTGGCACCACTTATAATTATTGTCGCTTTGCAAATTATAACGGTAATTTTAAGTGCTGTTTTAGGTTCACTTTACTAAAAAAAAGTGAGCCTATTGCTCATCTTTTTTATATTTTAACACGGCTGAAGAAGAATTACCACTTTCGAGGGTTAGGTTAAGTTTTTTTCCAATCTCTTTAAAAGCAACGATGTAGTAGCGACTCCATTCATTTTTTGTAGAGCTTAGGTGGGAAAACTGATTTTCATTTGGAAGCTGCTTTATTTTTATTGGAGTTTTTCCATTTAGCTTTAAAGCTAACTCTATATCATCTAAAGAGTTTGGGTCATACATCTTCTTTGCATCTTTTAAATACAGATAGACATAAAAATATTCGTTTTGATTAAAAATATCTGGATATACTTCATTTAAGTAAATTGCAGAAAATACACCATCTACTTTTTCCCCAAGTTTAATTTTACTGCTTTGCAAGCTTGACATACTCAACTCTTGCTCTTTTGTCACTCCAAATTTTGTAAAAGCATTATTATGGGAGCATCCATTAAAAAGTAAGATAAGCGTTGTTATAATAAAAAAGTATCTCATCTGTATCCTATTGCTTATTTATATAAAGAATTATATCTTATTAAACAACTTTTTAATGACTCTTTTGTATAATCTATAAAATTTTATGAGGTGCTTATATATTGAGTAAAAGATTAGCAGTTGCATTTACAGGTCCATCCAACAGTGGTAAGACGACTCTTATCCTTAAAGTTGCCAGAAAATTGATTCATGAGTATTCTAAAGAGGTTGCTATTATAAAACATGACCCAAAAGACAAGGCCAAGTTTGATGTAGAGGGTAAGGATAGTTATAAATTTAGTGATACTGGAGCAGAGGTTATTGTAACCTCCCCTACTCGAACCACCTATTTTTCTCAACGCAATAAAGATTTAGATGAGATGATTAATCTTTTTGGTACTTTTGATATTTTGCTGGTCGAGGGGTTGAAAAATTTACCTTTACCTCGCATAAGTGTATTTAGAGATTCGCTTGATAGTGATTATTTTCCATATATGAATGCCTTAGCAATAGACGATAGTATAAAAAAAGAGAATTATGATATACCAAATGGTGTTGATATTTTAGAGTTAAACAATCCAGATGAAGTTATATCGTGGATATTAAAAAATGCAAAGGAAGTGTAAATGAGAGATATATTTGATGCGATTCAAAGAAGTGCAATAAGAATTAAAACGGCAATTGATGTGAAAGATATAGGGTATTCACAACAAGAAAATAGCTCTGGCGAGACACAACTTCAGCTTGACATCCAGTGTGACATGATAATTGAAGAGGAGTTTTCCAACATTCCTTCTGTCCATACGATAGCAAGTGAAGAGAAAGAGCACGAAGAGTTGATGCATAAAGATGGAAAGTATTTTATCGCTTATGACCCACTTGATGGTTCTTCTTTAGTAGATGTTAACCTTAGTGTTGGTTCTATTTTTGGTATCTATGAAAACGGCTTTGGTGCTGAGAATATGGTTGCCGCTTGCTATGTTGTGTATGGACCAAGAGTTGAAATGGTATTTGCTGAAAACAAAACAAAACTTTATCTGCTTCAAGCTGGTGAATTTGAGTTTGTTAAAGAGATCCGCTTAAAAGAAAAAGGTAACTTAAATGCTCCTGGTGGAACGCAACAAAACTGGGCACCTTACCACAAAGAACTTGTTGAGAGTTTTTTTGCAGATGGTTATCGTTTAAGATACTCTGGTGGTATGGTTCCAGATTTGCATCAAATCTTACTAAAAGGTGGTGGACTTTTTAGCTACCCTGGAACATCTGACAAACCAAATGGTAAGCTTCGTAAGCTTTTTGAAGTGTTTCCTTTTGCATATATTTATCAAAAATCAGGCGGTGATGCAATAGATGGTATAGATGACCTTATGACATTGTCGTACGATCATATTCACGATACTGCAGTATGCTTTTTTGGCTCAAAATATGAGATAGCAAGAGTGAAAGAAGTTTATGCAAGAAACTCATAATCAAGAAAAAGATAAATTTGAGCAATATCTTGATGAGATGATATCAAAAATACAAGTTTGTCAACAAAACAAGAACTTACAAAGCTGTAGTTCTTGTGAACTATATATAAATTGTGAACTTAGGCTTGATTATGTCAAGTCTGTTTACAACAGTATGTCCAAAGGTGAAACTGGCGGATTTGAATTTTAAAGTTAAAACTTCAGGAATCAGCAATGCCATTTTCAAAATTTAAACTTTCTTCCCAGTTACAGCTTGCATGTAAAAATAATAACTACAACACACCTACACTTATTTAAGAAAAGGTGATTCCCCTTGTATTGCAAAGAGGAAGCTCCGCTCAAGGGCAAAGTAAAAAGTAAAAAAGATAAAGCTAGAGAAAAAGCACTAAAAGAGAGTAAATAAAAATACTATTAAGAGTATTTTGATAAAATAACATCAATTAATCATGAGGCAAAAAAATTGAGTAAATATATAACGACACCTATATACTATGTGAATGGCGAAGCGCACATAGGCCATGCATACACAACTTTTATAGCAGATACAATGACGAGATATGAGAAGCTAAAAGGTGAAGACACTTTTCTTTTAACTGGAACTGATGAGCATGGTCAAAAGATAGAAGAATCAGCACTCAAGAGTGGTAAGCATACTCAAGAGTTTGCGAACGAAATTAGCGCAACATTTAAAAACTTGTGGGACGAATTTGAGATCAACTATTCTAAATTCATTAGAACGACTGATGCAGAGCATAAAAAAGGTGTTCAAAAAGCTTTTGAAGTTATGTATGCTAAAGGTGATATATATAAGGATTTTTACGAGGGACATTATTGTGTAAGTTGTGAAACATTTTTTCCAGAGACTCAGCTTGTTGATGGTGAGTTCTGCCCTGACTGTGGGAGAACTACAAGTGTTGTTAAAGAGGAAAGTTATTTCTTTAAACTCTCTAAGTATGAAGATAAGCTCTTAAAGCACTATGCGGATAATCCTGACTTTATTTTACCTCGTTCTCGAGCAAACGAGGTTGTCAATTTTGTAAAAAGTGGACTGAGAGATCTTTCTGTTACGCGCACATCATTTACTTGGGGTGTGAAGATGCCTGAGTCATTAAATGATGATAAGCATGTTATGTATGTTTGGCTAGATGCACTTTTAAACTATATTACAGCTCTTGGATATGGCAAAGATGATGCAGATATGAATTACTGGCCAGCTTCAACACAGTTTGTAGGTAAAGATATTTTAAGATTTCATGCTATCTATTGGCCTGCATTTTTAATGAGTCTTGATTTGCCACTACCAAAGCATATTGGTGCACATGGATGGTGGACTAGAGATGGTGAAAAGATGTCTAAATCCAAAGGTAATGTTGTTTCTCCAAAAGAGGTTGCAGATGCATACGGTGTCGAAAACCTAAGATATTTTATGCTTAGAGAGGTTCCATTTGGTCAAGATGGTGACTTTTCTCAACGCGCTTTTATAGATAGAATTAATTCAGAACTCTCAAACGACCTTGGTAACTTACTAAACCGTATTATAGGGATGAGTGGTAAATACTCTGAGTTTGAGATTGATAGTGTAGATGTTCAGAAGTATCATACAAAAGAGTTGGATGCGATGAATGAGGCACTTGGTAACCTTGATGATTTTATGCAAAACATGCAGTTTCACAGATATTTAGAAGAGCTTTGGAAGCTATTTGCAATAGGTAATAAAGCGATAGAGGAGCATGCTCCATGGACTAAAATGAAAGAAGACAAAAAAGATGAAGCATTAGCGACTGTTGCACTCGTTGCAAATATACTAGCTAAAGCATCTATAATGCTTTCTCCTGTTATGCCTAGAACTACTGCAATTATTGCAGATGCGCTTAACTTTACAATAGATAATGATAGTTACAATGAGCTTGTAATAGATAAAAAACTATTGAAATTATTTAATATCAAAAAAGTTCCCCCTCTCTTTCCTCGTGTTGAAGAGCCTTTAATGGAAGAAGCACCAAAAGCTATGCCTGATGATAAACCAAATGATGAGATGAAAAAAGAGATAGTGGCCAAAAAAGAAGAAGACAATCTGATAGAGATTGGTCAGTTTTTTGAAACATCATTAAAAATTGGTGTTGTTGTTGAAGCAGAGGAAGTTCCAAAGAGCAAAAAGCTCCTAAAACTTCAAGTTGATTTAGGTGAAGAGAGTCTCAGGCAAGTTGTAGCTGGAATCAAAGAGTTCTACAGTGCAGAGTCACTCATAGGTACGCAAGTATGCGTTGTGGCAAATCTAAAGCCTGCAAAACTGATGGGGATGATGTCTGAGGGTATGCTTCTTGCTGCTAAAGATGAAGATGGTTTATGTTTAGTGAGACCAGAAAAATCTAAAAAAGCGGGCACACCTATTGGATGAGACTTGAAAACACTCTAGCACTTACTCATGGTACGCTGATAAATGAACCATTTGTAAATAGTTTTGAAAATATTGTTTTTGAAGCATATAGGGTAAAAAGAGGCGACCTTTTTATAGCATTTGATGAAGAAACTATAGAGGAAGCGATTTTAAATGGGGCATATGGTGTAGTATTTGATAAGCCTACGCAAATAAGTGACAGCGAAATTGCTTGGATTAAAGTTCAAAATATTAAAGAAGCATTAATACGACTCCTTCGCTTTAGGCTTATAGAGAAAGAGGTAGTTGTTTATGAGTGTAATGAAATTATACTCAAACTTGCCCTTCAGGTTATTACAGAACCAAAATTTATAGCTCTAAGTGGAGATATAAAACATATTTGCAATTCACTTTGGAATATAGATACTGCTTCGATAGTACTGTTTTGCCCTATTCTTAATGATAAAGATATATTTACAGATATAAAACCACTTCCTAAAACTGCAATGCTTCCTATTACTATAATGGAGCAAACTCTTTTTGAGACCTCTTTTATATACGATAATAACTTTTATGAAAGACAACTGATTTCCCCATTTTTTATGCCATTTTTAGAAGAGTTGCTACATCTGTTTAAAACTGCAAACATAAATTTTAGATTAAGAAAATTTACACCCATAGATCATTTTGAAGCAGTTTTTACCAATAAAAACTTTGAACCTAAAGAGTTTGGAACTAGCGACAAGGTGCTTATTTTTGAGCCAAATAAATCTCTTCTAGGGATGGAGATAAATTTTTTAAAAAGGCAAGCTAATTGGGCAAAAACAATCTATATAGTCCCGTATGCTAGCGAATATGAAGATGATGAAAATATATATAGCTACAAAAATGACAAAGAGATAATCAACATACTTAAAGAAAAAAGCTTTCACTTTGCACTTATCGTTGGGGTCGATAAGTCTATACTGAGCAGACCCTTGTCGAATCAGACTCAGTTGACTCTCAATTTTTAAGTTTATTTGAGAGGTTCTTGAAACCTTGTTTCTTGAAGTGTTAACACTTCACTTTTTACACCGTCGATGAATCTACTCTCTTTATGAGCTAACATAACTCCATTAAAATCTTTATACTCTTCATATACTGTTTGTAAAGTCACCTCTTTGGAATTTATGGTGATTTTTGTTGTAGTTTTATGCAAAAGGGCACTCTCTTTTGAAATATAGAACTCTACATGCAAAGAGTCTATACCGAGAGACAGTAGATAAAAATCTTCCAATGTTTTCAGTTTTAATTCATTCAGTTTTTTTTGCAGTGCTAGTGGAGAAAGCAGACCTGCCATTTGAAACTTCATTGCATCTAATTTAGAATCAATTGCTTTATAGATAGTACCATTACGCATAATTGTGCCATTTTTTTTATCAAGCACTGTAATCTCACTTTTGTCTAAGTACCTTAGTTTTACTCTTAGATAATCAGGCATCATTACCATACGGTATTCACTACCGTTTAAATCACTTAGTGCTGATTCTAAAAGCCAAAATTGCTCATAAACATTCAACTGCTTTAGTTGTGCTTCCCCTCCATAACTTAGAGTCATTTTTTCTATTAACTCTTCACTATTGAGTTCTTTGGCGTTAAGTGTTACTGATAGAAACAGTAGTATTAAAACAAATGATATTAATTTTTTCAATTTTTTATTTCCTTTTTATGAGTTGATGTTCAATTTTACAAATTTAGAATTTTTATTTTTATGCTTAAACTGAGTGACTTGAAGTCTCATGATTGCCGTGTTTACCTCTCCTGCATACTTTACCTCTTTATGTGGCACCATCACTCCATTTACACGCTTATAATCTTGATAGAGCGTTAAAAATTCCATTTTTTGACCACCTATTTGAAGCCTGCCGATAACCTTTTGTATTAAAAAACTTTTTTTTGATACAAAATACTCGGCAGTTAATCCGTTTTCATCTAATGAAAACATATAGTGTGTTGGCGTGAGTGATAATTTTATGTTTTTCACTCTTTTTTTAAGCTCTAGGGGATGAAAAAGTCTCATGAGTTGCAGCTTCATAGCATCGAGCATAGGACCCTTAGCTTCTATTGTTTTTTGTCCAAACTTTTTGACTCCCTTATCCCCCTCTAGTATCCTAACTTCTGATTTATGTGGATACGATAGATGTGTATAGAGATATGAAGGGATCATAACCTCACGCAAATCTGAACCATTTGTGTCACTCACTTTAGTCTCAATATGCCACGATTGCTTGTAGTCGTTTAATTGTTTTAGGTTTTCTGCTCCACCATATGCTGCAATCATTTTATCTAGTAGTTTAGTAGCACTTGGTTCTGCCCCGTACATGGCAGTTACACTCAGTGCAACAGCCAATATTAGTTGTATCACTTTTTTCATTCTCAATCATTCCTTTATTTCAAAAAAGTTAGGAATTATATCTTGATTACTTAAATATTAGGTGACATTTGTTTTTAGGTTAGTGATTTACTAGAGTTATGAAGCAATAGATTTTATTTTAAAACTACTAAGATACAATGTTACGAATATAAAATTCAAGGTAAACATAAATTATGAACCGTAGAGACTTTTTAACAACAGCAACAACTGCTTCAGCTGCACTTGCACTCAGTGGATGTAATGATAGTGACCGTCAAGCTATAGACTACTCAAAACATCCCCAAAAAAAGAGTGATGAAGAAAAGCGTATAAATGTCAATTATAATAAAAAAACAGTTATAAAACTTGCTACAAGTTGGCCTGCACACTTTCCTATTATGGGGACTGGTGTTGAAAAATTTGCAAAAAGAGTAAAAGACATTAGTGGTGGCTCCTTAGAGATAAAAATATACCCTAAGAATGTTCTTATCCCTGCCCTTGCAGTTTTTGATGCATGTTCTAGCGGTCAAATTGATGCTTTTCATTCTGGACCATACTATTGGAAGGGTAAAAACTCTGCTTTTTCTTTATATAGTGGTATCCCTTTTGGTTTTACTGCAGAAGAGATTAACTCATGGATGCTTTTTGGTGGTGGTTTAGAGCTTTGGAGAGAGCAATATGCAAAATATAATCTCTATCCATTTATGGGTGGCAATACCAACATCCAGATGGGTGGATGGTTTAGAAAACCAATAAATTCTATAGAAGATATGCAAGGGTTAAAGATGCGTATCCCCGGTCTTGGTGGGGAGGTCTTTGCAAAAATGGGTGTCAACCCCATCCTTTTACCAGCGGGTGAGATATATACATCCTTAGAGCGTGGTGTTATTGATGCTACTGAATGGGTTGGACCTGCACTTGACATTAAGATGGGATTTTATAAGGTTGCACCATATTATTACTCTGGATGGCATGAGCCAGGTTCTATTTTAGAACTTACCTTCAATAAACATTCTTGGAAAAAACTCGGGCTTGAGCACAAGGCAATGATTGAGGTGGCTTCTTCTGAGATGAACTCAAATATGACTTATGAATTTCATGCTGAGAATATACATGCCTTGGAGAAATTAAAAGAGCTAGATGTCACCCTACTCCAGTACCCTAAAGATGTTGTAGGTGCTGGCAAAGTCGCCTTGCATGAAGTAATAGAGGATTTAAGTGGAAAAAACGATGACTTTAAAAGAGTGTATGCTTCCATAGATAAGCATTTAAAATTATCTCGTGAGTGGAGCGACACAAGTTTAAAGTACTTTTTAAATGAGAGGTAATCTTAACAAAAAGTATGTATAATTCCATTCAAAATTAACGAACGAGAATTACTTGAATAAACTATTCCTAGCGACTGCCCTCCTCCAAACACTGTTATTTGCTTCATTTAGCGGTGTAATCGTAGATAAGGACACCCTTGAACCAATAAATAATGCTATTGTCAGTGATTCAGTACATAGTGTAAGGTCTGATGAAAACGGCTCTTTTAACATTCAAAGTGATGAATATACTTACCATGTAAAAGCTTATGGTTACAGACCATTTGAGTTTGGTTCTGATGATAATGAAACAACTCTAAAAGTAGAAGCTATAAATGTTAAAGCACTTTATTTAACTTTTTGGGGTGCTAACATAAAATCTAAAACACTCAAGCGTATTTTAAAAATCATAGACGAGAAAAATGTTAATGCTGTAATTGTTGATGTAAAAAATGAATATGGCTCTACCTCTTATAAAACTGCCTTTAAACAAGCAAATAGTTATGGTGCTTGGCACCAGAGGACTATTAAAAATATAGACCTATTTATGGCACTCATGAAAGAAAAAAACATATATACAATTGCTAGAATAGTTACTTTTAAAGATGAACTGCAAGCTTCACACAATGTTGATTATGCTATAAAAAAAGCGGATGGTAGTGTATGGAGAAATCATGATGAGATGGCTTGGGTAGATCCATTTGATAAGCGTGCCCATAACTACACAATCTCTATTGCGGAGGATGCCGCCAAAGTTGGATTTGATGAGATTAACTTCGATTATATCCGCTTTCCAGCAAAATCTAAACTAAAATATTCAAAAGAAAATACGCAAGAAAACAGAATCAAAGCGATTGGAACTTTTTTAGAATCTGCACAAAACAGACTGAGAAAATATGGTGTTTTTATCTCTGTGGATACATACGGTAATATCTGTTGGAGCAAGGATGATAACAATATAGGTCAAACAGTTACATCTTTGGCAAAACATGCGGATTATCTTGCACCTATGCTCTATCCATCGGGATTTGCAAGTGGTTCTTTTTATTTCGAACATCCATCAGAACACCCTTATGATGTCATATACAGAAGTATAAAAAATATCAAAGATAAAATAGAGCCTATAAGAGTCAGACCTTGGTTGCAATACTTTAAAGATTATGCTCATAAAAAAAGATACTATAAAAAGTTTGAAGTAAACGAACAGATAAGAGCAAGCGAAGATACAAATACAAGTGGCTGGATGATGTGGTCACCATCGAGTAGGTATCACTTGGATTATTTTAGTGAATAATTTAATCTCTAAAAATAGATATGTTTCTTCCTCTGTCTTTTGCTTGATACAGGGCAATATCTGCTTCTTTTAACAAGTTGTCTAGATTTTTAGTATCCTCTTTTATACTAACAGCTATTTTATCCATATATATATTACTTTGGGATATACCTAGACCTGAAATAGTTCTAAGTACATCCATTATATTATTCGCACCCATTTTGTTTATAGTATCTTCGTCTATAACAGTAATTGAAGCTGAAGCTTTTTTAATGTTTTCTTTTACTCTTGAAGCAGAGATAACAAAGGTTTCCTCTTGTAGCCATGAGATCTCATTTTCTAATGTTAGCTCAAAAGGATTAGATAAGAGAATCGCGGGTAATATCAAAAGAGTAGCAAATCTTTTTTTCATAAGCATCCAAATAATATTTTATTTAGCTTATCCTTTTGATGCTTAATTTATTTATCTAATTGTGATAAGTTTTAGTTCTTTTCGAAACACTTTAGCATTTGGAAGATATTTTTCCACTAGATTATGAAAAGATTTTGAGTGATTCATATGCACTAAATGAGCGAGTTCATGAACTAAAACATACTCACTCAAACTCTTTTTTATTTTAATGAGTTCTGTGTTGAGTGTTATAACGCCATTAGAGCTACAACTGCCCCACCTGCTTCGCATTTTTCTAAATTTTATCTCTGTATAGTTTAAGTTCATTATTTTTGCATGATGCTGTAGTCTTGGTGTTAAATACTCTTTTGCAAGGTTTTTATAAAATTTATTGTAAGCATCAGATGTTTTTTTAGAATCCCCCACTTTGATTTTTTGTAAAAGATTGTTTAACTCTAAAGTCTCTTGCGAATCTATACTGTAAATCTCACCAAAAAGTAAAACTTCATCTTCTAAGTTGAGTTTTTGTGGTGGGTTTTGCTCTAGTTTTGTCAGTTGTTTTCTTATCCAAGACTCTTTTTCATAAAGAAGTTCTTGGATATACCGTGAAGAGACTTTTGGTGTTTTTAAAATAATCTTAGCGTCATGCTTAACGCTGATATAACTGTTTTTTAAACTTGGCTTACAAATATGTTCAATTCTTAAATCTCTAAACAGTATCTCATTCATAGCTGATTGGATCATCTACTCCTGCAAGTTTAAAACCATTGAGTCTTAGTCTACAACTATCACAAACTCCACAAGCCTTTGTCTCATTTTTATAGCAACTCCATGTATGACGAAGTGGTACATGGAGATCAAGTGCTTTTTGAACTATTTGTGATTTTTTGAGATGCACTAAGGGCATTTTTATCTCTATTTCTGTTTCATCTTTTGTTCCAAGGTTTATACTTTCTTGCATACTTTTAATGTAAGACTCTCTACAATCAGGATAACCACTACTATCTTCTTCAACAACACCTATAGTGATAACCTCTGCACCCTCTTTTTCAGCAACAGCCGCAGCCATACTTAAAAAAATTCCATTTCTAAAAGGCACATAGGTGACAGGCACACCCTCTTCTATTCCGCCCGTTGGTACATCTATGCTTTTATCAGTTAAAGCAGAGGCTCCAAGTTGTTTGAAAAAATCTAGGTCTAAAACATATTTATTTGCAATATCTAAATCATTACATATTGCATGAAAACATTCTAACTCTTTTTTCTGTGTTCTTTGATCGTAGTTAAAATGGACTGCTATTATCTCATAACCATCTTTTTTCATCATATAAGCCCCAAGTGTTGAGTCCATGCCGCCACTCATTACACATACTGCTTTTTTATTTTTTATTTTATTATTCATAAATATATTTTAGCATATATCTAATAATTTATTTTAATCTATATCAAAACAAACTATATATATAATGTGACTACAATATAATAAAAGGAGTTGCTATGGAAGTTTCATCAACAGGAAGCACAACAGCAAGTTTAGATGCTATGAAAAAAGCGACACAAGTTCAAGAGCAGGCTATCGTTAAAGTTCTAGATGGTGCGCAAGAGCAGTCTAAAAAAATTGAAGCTACTGTGCAACAACAAAATGTACAAACAGCACAAAAAACGGGAATGGGAAAAAGCTTAGACTTGATGAGCTAACCATCTCCCATCTTCTTTATTACAATGCATACTAATTATCGTATGTGTTTACAAACTGTAAGCCTCATTCGATATAATTCCACCTATGATTGAACTAGACAATAAAACCTCACTTACCGTTAATGAATCTTTTTTAAATTCTATAGCTTCAAAGTTAACAGATAAAGAGATTGAACTCATAATCACATCTAATGAAGAGATACGAGAGATAAACAAACAACACAGAAATATTGATAAAGATACGGATGTTTTGAGTTTTCCTTATGAAGATATGCCTATGTCACCTCTTGGGAGTATAGTTATCTCCTCTTTGCATGTAGAAGAAAAAGCCGAAAGTTTAGGGCATCAATGTGATGATGAGCTTGCTCTGCTTTTTATACATGGTGTTTTACATCTCCTTGGATATGACCATGAAGTTGATAATGGTGAGATGAGAGAGGAAGAAAAAAGACTTATAGAAGAGTTTGATTTACCAAAAAGTTTAATAATAAGGAATAATGGATAATGGATTTTTTAATTTTCTTTACCGCAATGGCTGCTTTGATATATGGTGCTGATTTTATAATAAAAGAATCAGAAAGAATAGCTCTTCATTTTAATATCTCTCACTTTGTGATTGGTGCTACACTTGTAGCGTTTGGAACTTCCTTGCCAGAGATGGCAGCTTCCATGATGGCATCATCTGCTGGAAAAAGTGATATGGCTGTAGCCAATGTTGTTGGAAGTGTTATCTTTAATATCACTATGGTTTTAGGTGTAGTATTTATGATAGCTAAAACCATGAATCCATCAAGAAACCTTTTTGCACTCGATAGTGCATGGGTTGTCGTTCCTGTTGTTTTATTTTTTATTATGATTCAAGATGGGGAGATAGGCAGAGTTGATGGTATGTTATACCTTTTGCTTATGGTTTCTTATCTTGTTTTCTTATTTAGTAGCTCTAAAGAGGATTTAGAGGGTGAAATAGATGAAGAGTTGGCAAATGAGAAGTTCAACTGGGGAAAAACAGCAATTTTGCTTATTATAGGTTTTACCTTAACTATTGGTGGAGCAAACTTCATCATTGAAAGTGGCTCAAACATTGCAAGAGATTTTGGCGTTAGTGAATGGATAATTGGTATCTTCTTAATCTCACTAGGTACATCTTTACCAGAGCTTGTCGTATCACTTGTTGCTGTTAAAAAAGGAAATGCTGAGATGAGTATCGGAAATATTATTGGGTCAAATGTTGCAAACTTCTCTATGGTTTTAGGGGCTGCCTCACTTGTAAATCCATTAACAGTTAACCTTATAGATACAAAGTTTGATATGCTCATTATGGTAGCGGCTTCACTCACGCTTCTGTTTATACTTGCAAATAAACTTTACAATAAAGCTGGAGCAATTTTTTTACTGATTATTTTAGCCCTGTTTATACAAAACTCAATCGCTGCTGTATAAGATCACTTCTTGATATACCCAAGCTCTGAGAGCTTGTTGTATATACCAGAGACGATTTTACCAGCCGCAGCTCCACCATGCCCCCCATGCTCAACCATAACCATAACGACATACTGAGGATTTTTATAGGGTCCGTATGTCGTAAACCAAGCGTGAGAACGCGTATAATATTCCATCTCATGCTCTAGCTCACGCTTTTCAATATCTTGTAAAATTCCAACAACCTGAGCTGTTCCCGTTTTACCAGCGATTTTAACTTTTGTTCTTAAATAATTAGTTGCGGTGCCTTTTGGATGGTTACACACCTCATACATTGCTTTTTGGATGAGAGGTAGTTGCTTTAACTCTTTGTCGTTAAGCACCTCTTTAAAGGTGTTTATATATGGCTTATCACCAATCATCTTTGCCAAATGTGGTGTAGGTAGCTTTCCTGTAGCCATTAGGGCGGTAAACTGAGCTATCTGCATAGGTGTAGTTAAAAAATCGCCTTGCCCTATAGAGGTATTAACCGTTTCACCCATATACCAAGGCTGGTTGTATTTTTTTCTTTTCCATTCACGAGAAGGGACAGTACCAATAAATTCGTTTGGTAAATCAACTCCAGTTTTTTTACCAAGCCCATATCTACTAAGCCCTTCGCTCATCTTTTTTATGCCGAGTTTCAAACTGCCTTTATAAAAATAATCATCACAACTCTCACGAATCGCTTTTTTGATTCCTGTCTTTTTATGACCTCTTGTTTTCCAACATCTAAATACCCTTTTTCCAAGAGGCATGGAAGCGTTGCATTCAACAGTCCAATAGGGAGAGATATCAGTAGTTATATAAAGAAGTCCTAGACCAGTTTTTATAGTGGAACCAGGGGGATAGAGACCATTTATAAGCTTATTAGTAAAAGGTTTATCAAGATTGTTTGATAGTTTATTCCACATTTTATGAGAGATTCCAGATACAAATGTGTTTAAATCATATTCAGGATAACTCCCTGCTGAGAGGATGGAGCCATTCATATCCATAACAACCACAGCACCAGCCTTGTTTTTGAAAAAAGTGGCTATATATTTTTGCAACTCAATATCTATACTAAGAGTAAGTTTTGTATCCTCTAAGGCACTCTGATAAGACAACTCCTCTATCTCACGATTGTTGGCATTCACTTTTACCTCACGCGATCCAGCTTCCCCTTGAAGGTAGGAATTGTAATACTTCTCCACCCCTGTCTTTCCTGTATATCCTATAAGCTCAAGTGTTTTATCTTTTATGATATCTTTTTTGTTTGCGCGTGAGACATAGCCTACAATATGAGCCCCTATCTCTCCGTATGGATAAAATCTCTTAGGTGCTGGAACAACTTTTATATTTTCTCTTAAGATAAGTGTTGAGTAAACAGGGATAATATCCTTATATGAGATAAAATCTATAATATCTATAAAATTATGATTATAGTATGAATCTTTCTTTTTATAATTTTTTACTAATTTATCTCTATTTATATTTGGAATCAGCGAGACTATGGTGTCAATCTCTTCATCAAAGATAGTTTTATTTTTTTTAGATAAGAGGTGGGGTCGTAATTGTATTTTAAATCCAAGTTTATTTATCGCTATTGGCTTATTGTTTCTATCAACTATTTCACCTCTTACAGGTGCTATTTTTTCACTCTTTATAGTATTGTTGTGGGAAAGTTGTGTGTAGTAAGTGTTTGACTCGACAGCTAAGGAAAAGACTCTTATTATAAGTGCTAACCATATGGCTGAAAAGACAGCCAAAATAAATTTTATTTTCATAAGGCACTCACTATAAAAAATTCAATTACTATATAGTAAATTATATAGTAGCTTATGCTAGGCATAGGCAATAAAAATATTTTAGCAAGTATTGCAGAAAATAGAAAAAAACCTACATATGCAAGCAATACATAGGAGATTCTAATACATGAAGCACAGGAAAAATTTTGAACAAGTTTTGGTAAAACAAATTTATAAATAAGAGCAAAATATATAATGGAACTAAAGAGTAGGTAACCTTTCTCTGCTTCAAATATAATAAGACAAAATGAGATTAAAAAAATTGCGACACCATTATCGTTTTTTATCGCACGGGCAAATAGCACAAATAAAACAGCAAATAAAGGTGGTAAGAATAGATAGATACTACTGAGACTCTCATATATTATAAAAACTATAATATAAGCAAAGAGAGTCAAAGGTTTTTGATTAAAGATACTTCGTTGCATACTGGAAAATGTTTACATTTAATGCAGTCAGCCCAGATTTTGTGTTCTGGCAATGACTCTTTTGGAATTTCAATAAAACCAAATTTTTCAAAAAAAGATTGTTTATATGTTAAACTCAGCACTTTTTGAAGCCCAAGAGATGTTGCTTCATCAAGACAGTGATTGATGAGATTTTCACCTATTTTAACACCGCGACAACCCTCTTTGACTATAAGCGACCTAATTTCTGCAAGATAAGCAGTATGTATATGTAGGGCACAAAAACCCACTAACTCAGCATCTCTGTAAGCTAATGTATATGACCTTATGTTTGTTGCAATCTCATCTGCTGTTCTTAAAAGAATAACTCCAGATGCAACCTCAGGTTCTACAAGCTTTTGCATAGCAGTTATGTCACTAAGTTTAGCCTTCACATACTCAATCTTCATGCATCTTCTCTTGTAGAATATCGTAAATAATTTTTACCACCTTGTGTATGTTTCTTTTTTTAGAGCTTGAAACCATCATCGCATTTGGAAACTGCTTTTTGAGTGCATTTTGCTCTTTTTGGTTAAGCTTATCTATTTTTGTAAAAATTTGTATTATATACTGATCTTCTCTTACAGTATCAAATAAAAATTCGCTTACTGATTTGTCAATATCTAAGTGTGGATGTCTGCAATCAATAAGATGGATGAAAATTTTAATCTGCTCTCTTTGTGAGATGTAATCAGTTAAGTTCTTTTCCCAGTCACTTTTTATAGACTTTGAAACCTTTGCATACCCAAACCCTGGTAAATCAACAAATTTAGCGTAACTTTTTGTAGAATCTTCTCTATCCATTAAAGTTACATCAAAATAGTTTATTAGTCTTGTTTTTCCAGGTGTTGAAGATACTTTTGCTAAGCCTTTGTGATTTGTTAGTGCATTTAAAAGTGAGCTTTTCCCCACATTACTTCGTGCCATAAAAACCACTTCATTTTGCTCCTCTGATTCAGGAGCCATTGTGATGTTTGGCGCAGATGTTATAAACTTTGATTCAACTATATCTATCATTTATCTTCCTCTTTTTTGGGCATTTCAAAAATCATAATAACTGGTTCAGACTTTGCACCTTTTGCATAAGCTTTCCCCTCTACAGTTTTTAAAACAACCTCTTCGCCAATTATCTCTTTTTTCTCATTTAGTTGCTGCAGATGAACATTTTTAAAAAAACGGTACTCTTTTTTAAGTGGTAGATAGATAACCTTGCCTGCCTCCCCTCTATAGACAGAACCATCTAATGTTTGGATGTTAAATGAGACATCCCCTACAGCTATAAATTTTGTTGGTTGATGCTCTTTGTTTGTATATATAGTTACATTTGATGCATTTAGTTCGTCTGCTCCTTTAATGACATTGACATTGCCATCAAAAACAGAGATGCCTTTTTTCTCATCAGTATTAAAAAGATTTGCCTTAACCTGCAACTCTTCCGCATACAAAATTTGTAGTAAAAAAATTGTTACAATTATTAAAAATTTCATTTTAGTTTTCCTCTAGTTGATATATTGCAATAACATCTGTTATTTTTGCTTTTCTTTTTAGGTTATTGAACTTCAAAGAGGTGCCATGGATAATATCACTGCCTCTATACATAACAAAGTTCCCGTTTGAGCTTGCTACGGTTGTTTTTTTATTGTAAGTTATCTTATCACTCTCAAATACTAAACCATCTTCTCTGGTATATAAAACATTCCCCACCAAATCCACAATGTCATTTTTATAGAGTCCATTGTCCGCTTTCATATTAGCAATAAACTCTTTAGAGTTATCAGTATAATCGATTTTTTTGACTTCATAACGGTTGCTATATTTTACAGACTCTTTCCCAGTCATAAGTGTAGTTAGCCCTTGTGTATCTAATTCATATAGGGTAAAATTATTCAAATCAAACTGTGGCACATCTATAAAGTCTTGTTCAGTAACATGAAATGGTTCAAATAAAAAATAAATCATAGACAAACCTATAGCGATAATGATAAAAAAGATATTTATATTTATAACAGACCCCTATTGTTTAGAATTAATCGACCAAACTGAAAGAAATTCTTCTTTTTGATTATTTCCATCTACTAAGATGTCTATCATCTCTCTAACTGCACCATCTCCACCATTGCAAGACAAAACAGTTTCAACAATTTCCTTTATAACTTTTACTCCGTCATTAGGTGTAAAACTTTTTCCTGCAAGTCTAAGCATATTAAAATCATTTAAGTCATCTCCAATTGCTGCAACATTTGAAAAATTAAGTCCGAGAGAATTAACTATCTCTTGCAAAACTCTCTCTTTATCTTTTATCCCTTGATAGAGGTGTTGTATGCCAAGTTCTTGAGAGCGTCTTTCCACCATTTTAGAGTTTCTACCAGTGATAATAGCTACCTGATTGCCAAGTTTTACCCATGTACTTATTCCAAGTCCATCTTTAACACTAAAGCTTTTACTCTCTATACCCTCTTGATTATAGGTTAGTTTTCCATCAGTTAAACATCCATCGACATCCAAAACAATAAGCTTAATCATAATACATCTTTAGTGCTAGGTATCCCAACTCTATCATTTTTAGCTGTAGCACGACGCAAAGCAACGGCAATAGACTTAAAAGCGGCTTCAATAATATGGTGTTTGTTTTTTCCTCTTAGGGCAACCACATGCGCACTTATTTTTGCATTTAAAACGAAGGCTCTAAAAAACTCTTCAACAAGTTCTGTGTCAAATGAACCAACTTTGCCCTCTACATCCACCTCATATACTAAAAATGGTCGATTACTTAAGTCTAGATCACAAGATACACAAGCTTCATCCATAACAATACTTGCAGAACCAAATCTTTCCATATTTTTTACGGGGTATATTGTTTCTGCAACTAAAGCACCGAGAACAATACCAATATCCTCAACACTATGGTGGTCATCTATGTGGGTGTCACCCTTGCATTCAATCTCTAAATCAATAAGTGAGTGCTTTGAAAAGCTTTCAAGCATATGGTCTAAAAAACCTACACCACTGTTTATATTACTCATTCCAGAGCCATCTAACTGTAATGAAATTGTTATATCTGTTTCTTTTGTTTTTCTCGTTTTACTAATCATTATTTATCCTTACTATAAATGCATTTTTAAATTCACTATTGTTCTTATATTCTCTTGCTTCCTCTTCTGTTTTAAACCCTTTTAATAAGACCTTAAAAACTCTGCCATTATCATTCTCGACATCTTTTATTATTGTGCGATACCCATCTGTATAATCATGATTTTCTTGAGTTAGCAATGCCCCATCTATACGAGAAAAAGATGCTATTTGAAGCGCAAAATCACCAGCAACTGAGCCTCTTGAAAGCTTTCTCTTTTTATATGTTGGTTTTTTTGATTTATCTCCATAAAATCCTAAAATTTCTATCTTAACTGGTGCAGTTCCAGCACCTATCATATCAATTTTTTTGGCAGCTGTGTTAGATAAATCTATAATCCTTGAAGCAACAAATGGTCCCCTGTCGTTAATTCTCACTACAGTAGTTAAACCATTTCTCTTATTAGTAACCTTTACTATGGTATTCATTGGTAAAGTTTTATGTGCAGCAGTCATATCATACATATTGTATGTTTCACCGTTAGATGTTGACTTACCGTGAAAATCAGGACCATACCAACTTGCATTACCACTAAATTCATCCCCAACACTCACATCTTCAGGATAGTATCTTTTTCCAAAAACAGTATAAGGATTCATGGTCGGATGTGTACGATACTTGTCTTGCATTGTGGTTCTGTAGGCACTTTTATCTTCTGAATATGTTATGATTTTATGAGGTTTTTCATATTTGTAAGTTTTACTCTTAGAATAGCTCTTGACCCCTCTCGTGCTACACCCAGAGAGAAAAAGTATAGCAATAATTACAATAAGTGAGATAATTTTACTCATATATTTTTAACCTGTCACCAATTCTAATCAAATTGCTTGTAAGGTGATTTTGAAGCTTGATATTGCGCACGCTTACTCTATGTGCCTTAGAGATAGAGTCGAGAGTATCTCCTTTTTTTACTATATGGTAAAATTTACTACTAATTTTCTTATTATTTTTATTATTGCTAATAGGGATAATAAGTTTTTGCTTTAAACTTATCATTGAATTTTTTAGCCCATTAAAATCCATGATAACCTTATAGGAAACACCATACTTCTTACCAATCTTTGAGAGGTTGTCCCCACTTTTCACTTTATGGACTTTATAGATATTTTTCATAGGCTCTTTTTTGTACTTTTGTTTAAATTCGGAAAGTTTAATATAAGGTATATGAATTTCATAACCATCTTTATAAGGTGGAACAAAGTCATATTTTAAGTGTCTGTTGAGTTTTATTAACTCTTTGAGCGGGATGTTTACAAGCTTAGAAACTCTTTTGAGAGAGTCTCCGCGTGAAAGTTTTACAGTAGAAACAGAGTATGCGCTTGCTCTATTTAAAAGGTGCCCATACTCACTCTTAAGCAAAAACTGCTCATCATGACCGATAAAAGCAAGCGCTACTATCTTTCTTATATAAAATCTACTCTCTCTAGGGATATATTTTTTCTTGGGATCAAGTAAAACTGAAAGCTCATCACTCCCCGCTCTTTTTATCGCCTTGTTTAAGCAACCACCACCACAGTTATAGGCTATAGCTGCTAAGTACCACTTGCCAAATCTTTTATGCAGGTGGGTAAGATATTTTGCTGCTGCCTCAGTTGATTTGATAAAATCGCGTCTCTCATCAACATACTCATCGATGCGAAGTCCATATATCTTACCTGTTGCTGGCATAAACTGCCACAGTCCAGACGCTCTTTTTTTAGAATATGCTTTTGTTGAAAAATTTGATTCAGCCATAGCAAGATACAAAAATTCAGCAGGGATGTTATGTTGCGCTAGTATATTTTTGATAGCAGGTATAAATATATACGCATTATCCATCGCTTTAAAAAAATGTTTGTTTTTGTATTTTGTGCTATTTTTTGCTTTCATATCATTCATGATTGGATCATAAATAAATGAAGGATCTATGTCAAAAGATTCTAAAACAGATATCTCTTTTGTGTGGTTTGACACATATGTTAAATTTGCAACAAGAAAAACGGGTAAAAGTAAAAGTAAAAAATATTTCAATATCAATGCTCTGTATTAGTTTAAATTTATAGATTACATTTTATCCAAAATAGAGTAAATTTTATGTTAAAGAAAAAGTATTGCAGAATAAAACTATTTCATATTAAGAAATATAAAATAGTTTTAGAGCATTTTCTGTAGTAGTGCTCTTAACTTCTTTGAGTGAAATTTCTAAAATTTGGGAGATTTTATCTGCTACCAATGTTGTATATAGTGGTTCGTTTCTTTTTCCACGATGTGGTGTTGGAGTCAAATAGGGACCATCAGTCTCAATCAAAAGCTTTTCGCGAGGTATGTTAGAGAGTACATTGACAAGCTTTTTCGCATTTTTAAAAGTAAGTACGCCCCCTATTCCGAAGTAGAAGTTTTCATTCGCCAGACTCAAAAGCTCTTCATCTGCGTTGAAGCAGTGTAAAACTCCCCCAATCTGTGAAGCATCGTGTTTTAAAAGTAACTCTTTTGAGTCTCTTGAAGCATCTCTTATATGAACGATAAGAGGCTTTTTGTATTTTTTTGCCAGTTCTATCTGTGCTATGAAAATCTCTTTTTGTCTTCTCTTTTCATCAGCTTTCTCCTCGTCAGTCCCTTCAAGTCTAAAGTAGTCTAGACCACACTCACCAATGGCGACACACTTCTCATGAAAAACATATTTTTCAAAATCAAGTCCAGCAAAACCATCCATATCGTAAGGGTGTACACCAACTGCAAAAAACACATCAGCGTATTTTTGGGCAATTAAAACAGCCTTATCAAGAGTTCTAGGGTCCGCTCCAGGGATGATAAATCTTTTCACCCCACCCTCTCTTGCTTTATTTAAAACTTCATCTAAATCTTCATCGTATCTATTATCATCAAGGTGTATATGCGTATCAACTATCATTTTTTTTCTCGCTTTCTTTCTTTTTTAAATTTTTTACATCTATTATGTTTTTGATCATTAGGTATATAAAAAACATAGAAACTAAAAATGAACCAACAGAAGCTAATGTATTCTCAGATATATAGAAATTGTAACTAAGAACTAACATCACTATAGAGATTATGAAACACATCTATTTGCCTCTAGTAACTCTTTTGCAAACTTTTTAGCCTCGTTTGAAACATTTTCTCCACTAATAATCCGTGCTATCTCTTGCACTCTATCATCAAAATCAAGCTCTTTTACAGAGGAGATGTCACCATCTTTATGTATTAAAAAGTGTTGGTCTCCCATGGATGTGAGTTGAGGCTGATGCGAGATTACAAATATCTGGAAATGCTTAGAAAGTTGTCTTAAAACCTTTGCCACACTCATAGATTCCTCACCACTTAGGTTTGCGTCTATCTCATCAAGCATCAATACGCCACCACTTTTTTGCATGAACTTAGACTTTAAAGCTAAAATGGCAAGACGGAGTCTATTAAACTCGCCCGTACTCACTTTTTGAAGCTCTGTAGAGTTTAACTGTAATGAAATTTCATCTTTGCCATAAATTGTATAATCAGACTCATTTAAAAACACTTGAGCATCCCGCAGATAAAGCTCTTTAAGGTAGTTATTGAGATCTTTTGTAAAAGACTCTAACTCTTTAGTTCTAAACTTAGTAAGTTTTGTCGCCAACACTTTTAGCTCTTGTGCAAGTGCAGCCTCTCTTTTTGCTAAATCATCCTTGGTTATCTCTATATTTTCGTACTCTGCTAACTCTTTTTTCTTCTGCTCTTTATAGACTATAGCTTCTTCTATGCTTCCATATCTTCTTTTTAAGCTTCCTAAAGCTTCTATACGGTTTAAAACCTCTTCTATATCAACATCCTCGAGAGCATTAAACCTTTCTTGCGCACTATCTAATACGATTCTAAGCTCATTCATAGCATCATCAAAAAATGAGCTATCAACATCCATAAACTCTAAGGCCTGAGAGACCTGATGCTCAAAGTTAAATACCCCTTCCGCCTCAGAAATTTTTTCTTGAACTTTCTCTTTTTTAGATAGCTCTTTTTTTATTTCTATTAGTTCTATATCTTCTGATACTTGCGGGTTAATATCTTGTATTTTTTGGATTTCAAAATTAGCGAACTCCTTAAGCTCAACAATACGCGTCTCCTCCTCTTCGATTTTAAGAAGCTCAGATTTTACTTTTTTATGCTCTATAAATGCATCTTTATAATCACTTTTTAATCTCTTTATAGAACTGTTTTTACTCTCAATTCTATCATCCAAGATAGACAAAAGGTTCTCATTTTCAAAGTCACTAAAATCTTTTAGGCTCAAATGCCTTAGATAACCAGAGTTCAACTGACCCATAGTTTTTTTGGAAACACTTTGATTATTGATAAAGTATCTTGATTTTTCTTTTTTGATATGTTTAAAAACATTAATCTCATCGTTTTGTATTCCAAGTTTATCACCATCAAGTTCCCAAGTTACCTGCGATTCACAAAGCGAGGCGTCACATCCATCCACACCCAAAGATGAAAGCACAGAGTTCATAAGTATAGACTTCCCACTACCACTAGGACCTGTAAACACAACAAGCCCGTGCGTAAGGTTGAGCTCAACCTCATTAAAACTAAGGTAATCTTTTAAGTAAAATCTTTCTATCATTTATGTAACCTTTAATATTTGTCACTCTCAACTTGATTGGGAGTCTAATATATTTTGATATTATACTTTTTTATTGTTAAATGAATTTAGACTAATTGTATTGTTTTTTTAAGAAGATGGTTGTTTTTATTGCATTTTGTCATATTGTTTTATGAAGTGAAGAGAGTAGAACTATTTTATTTTTCTAAATTTAACTCAACTTTCGTACCTAAATCCAAATAAATCTTGAGTAGTGCTTCGTAATGTAGCGATTATATTATTGCTCTGTAAAACTCCATCAATTTTTGCTATTTTTTCCATAATTTCAATAAAATCCTGCATAGTAATAGAGAGTGTATGGTGTTCACACTCTAAAATTAAATCAGATGTTTCAAATCAAATTTTATGAGAAGGATAATTAGTTAGGTGTTACTGTTAGACACAACATTTAGGATATGTCTCATCTAATGATTTTCATAGTTTATATTGGATATAATGATGAACACAATACATTAAAAGGATAAAAGTGAAGCCACCTAAAGGTTTTGGAAAAAGGTATTTTACATTTGCAGCTATTTTAGCATATAGTGTACAAAATACTATGCAATCTTTAATAATAAAAGTGGATTATCTCTTGAAAAATAGTTTTATAAAAGAAAATGATGAATTAGATGAAAACGACCCTCCTTTAAATATATTGATGGCTTTGTTTACGGTCAATAAAAAGCCTTGTAATTGCAACTGCTTTTTTAAGCTAAAAACTATTCTTGCTTTAAAATTAAATCATTTCATACCTAGATGCCAGTACTACACAACACACTTTGCATTTAGACGAACTGGTGTACACCCTCCTTATTTTATCACTTAAACAAAAAAATCATAAAAATTAAATATACAAATACTAAAGGATAAATAATGTCAAAAAAAAATTATATAGTAGGGTTTCCAAGAATTGGAGAACAAAGAGAATTAAAAAAAATATTAGAAAGTTTTTGGGCTAAAAAAAGCTCATTTAATGAAGTATTAGATCTAGCACATGAGCTAAAAGTACGCCATTGGAACTACCAAAAAGATGCTGGTATAGAGTATATAAGTTCAAATGATTTTAGTTTATATGACAATATGTTAGATACTGCTATTATGCTAGGAGCCATACCTAAAAGATTTGTTAATTTACGAGAGGAAGAGTTGTATTTTGCAATGGCAAGAGGAACGAATACAAATACAGCTATGGAGATGACAAAATGGTTTAATACAAACTATCACTATATCGTACCTGAATTATCACTTGAAGATGAATATAGATTAAATAGTTCTAAAATTATAAACGAATATAAGGAAGCAAAAGAATTAGGCATACAAACTAAGATAAATATTATAGGACCTCTGACATTTTTGGGTCTTTCAAAAAGAGTAGATCAGGGAGATACCTATGAATTTTTAGATAAAATTATTCCTATTTATGAAAAATTATTACAAGAGATCTTACAACTTGATGATGATATTACAGTACAAATTGATGAACCGATTTTTTCAAAAGACAATGAAGAAAAAATACTAAATCTTATCAAGCCTCTATATGATAGATTGGCAAAGGTGAGTCAAAATATAAATATAATAGTTACGACTTATTTTGAGCACTCTAACGAAGCTACAAAAATTTTAGCAACAACACCTGTTTGGGGTATTGGTCTTGACTTTTTATATGGCGATGAAAACTTCAAATCTTTGGAATTAATAAAAAATAGTGATAAAAAGTTAATTGCAGGTGTAGTAGATGGTAGAAATATTTGGAAAAATAATATTACTAAAACTATTCAACTTTTAGAAAAAATCTCAGAAGTTATCCCAAAAGAAAATATTATTGTATCTTCATCCTGTTCACTTTTACATACACCTTTTACTTTAAAGTATGAAAAAAACATGGATGCAGATATAAAAAATTGGTTAAGTTTCGCTGTGGAAAAACTAGATGAAGTTTCTCTTGTTTCACATCTATTTTTTAATGATAGTGACACTACAGAAGATAAATATTCTCTAGCATTAGAAGCAAATAAAAAAGCAAATGAAAGTAGAAGATCATCTTTACTTATTCACGATAAAGAAGTTCAAAAAAGAGTAAAAAACTTTACAAAACTAAGTAGAGATGGAGAATATCAAGAGAGAATTAAAATTCAAAAAGAGATTTTGAAATATGAAGATTTAGTAACAACAACTATTGGTTCATTTCCTCAAACACCTGAGATTAGAAAAGCTAGAAGAGAGTTTAAAAAAGGCGAGATAAGTAAGTTGAAGTATGAAGAGCAGATGAAGGATTATATCGACCATTGCATATCTTTTCAAGAAGAGTGTGGAATTGAAGTTTTAGTTCATGGAGAACCTGAACGAAATGATATGGTTGAGTACTTTGGCGAACAGCTAAAAGGTTATGGTTTTTCTCAAAATGGATGGGTTCAAAGCTATGGAAGTAGATGTGTAAAACCACCATTTATATTTGGAGATATTAGCCGTCCAAAACCTATGACAGTCGATTGGATTACTTATGCACAAAGCAAAACAGATAAAATAATGAAAGGTATGCTTACAGGTCCTGTGACAATTTTAAACTGGTCTTTTGTAAGAGATGATAAACCAAGAAGTGAAGTTTCAAAACAAATAGCTGTAGCTTTAAGTGATGAGATAGATGACTTACAAAAATCAGGCATTAAAATCATCCAAGTTGATGAAGCTGCTTTTAAAGAAGGCTATCCTCTTAGATTTGAAAAGATTAAAATTTATGAAAAATGGGCATTAAGAGATTTTAAAATATCAGTAAGTAGTGCTAAAATTCAAACTCAAATACATACGCATATGTGTTATAGTGAATTTAATGATATTATTGAAACTATTGAAGCTATGGATGCTGATGTTATTTCAATAGAAACTGCAAGAAGTGGAAACGAACTCCTTAAAATATTTAAAAAAGTTGGATATAAGCAAGAAGTAGGTCCTGGTGTATATGATATACATTCTCCACGAATTCCTAGTGTAGATGAGATAGTAAAACAAATCAATCTATTACTTGAAGTATTACCAAAAAGCCAACTATGGATAAATCCTGATTGTGGTTTAAAAACTAGAAAATGGGAAGAGGTAAAACCTAGCTTACAAAATATGGTTGAAGCTGTTAAAATAATTAGAAATGAACTAAATAGATAACAAAACAGAGTAGCCAATAAATTACCTAGCGGCATTTTATTGGCTATCTTCAACCGTTGTTCTAATGCTTCGCATGATTTAAAATTTTATTTATAAAATATCCACAGCTTCATTCCCCTCTAAAGCTTTTACGATACTTCCTTCTACCCTTATTGCTGAGTCTATTATTACATTTTGTAGTTTTGAGATGATGGTTATCTTCAGTGGTCTTCTTCCTGGATGTTGTCTGATAAGAGTATATAACTGTTCTAAAATAGTTGTATCTTCATCTAGTCTCACAGCAAGATTTATAGGTTCAGGTGGTTTTTCTTGAACCTCTTTTTTTACCTTCTTAGTCTCTTTTGCAGCTTGTTTTAGTGTCATGATTTTTGTCACACCTATGCGAGTAAACATCTCTGTATGAGTGATTTTTGCTTTAAAAGCTACTGGCTCATCTAAGTCCATCTCTGAGAGTTGCTCTAGCTTATCCGAAAAAAGCATAATCTCGATATTTCCATGAAAATCCATGAGACTTACTATGCCAAATTGATTCCCTTTTTTTGAAACTTTTTTTTGTATCTCTTCAACTTTACCTATAAAAATTGCATAAGAGCCATCTTTTATGTTTTCTAGCTCTGAAGAGAGAGTATAGCTTAGCTCCCCTAGTCTCTCTCTGTACTCATCAAGTGGATGTCCTGAAACATAAAAACCTAGAGTCTCTTTTTCAAACTCCAAGATCTCTTTTAGCTCATACTCATCAGAGTTATTAAGTTCAAGTTTTACAGTGGTTATCTCCTCATCGTCTCCAAAAAGAGAGCCTACTGCATTTTTCTTAGCATCACTTGCTTTTTTTGCAGTCTCCACTATCTTTTCTATTTGATCTAATAGAGCTTTTCTTGAGTAACCAAACCTATCGAAACCACCCGACTTTATACTTGATTCTATAAAGCGTTTATTTACCTTTGAGGGGTCTATGCGGTTTACAAAATTTTCTATAGATATAAATTCACCCTCTTTCTCACGAGTCTCTATAATCGACTCAACGGCAGAAGTTCCAACACCTTTAATCGCACCCAAACCAAATAGAATAATATCTTTTTCATCTTTGGTAGTTGCCGAAAATTCAAGATAAGAGTCATTAACATCAGGAGGAGAAAGTTCAATTCCCATCCTTTTAACCTCATCGATATAACGAACAACTTTATCCATATTGTCTTTATCAGATGTAAGAAGTGCCGCCATAAATTCGTTTGGATAGTAAGTTTTTAACCATGCGGTTTGAAAGGTAACCATTGCATAAGCTGCTGAGTGTGATTTATTAAAACCATACCCTGCAAATTTTTCAATCAAATCAAAAAGTTTTGAAGCTTCTTCGTATGGATGACCTTGTTTTACAGCACCTTTAGAAAACTCATCATTGTATGTTGCCATATCTTTTTTCTTACCCATAGCACGACGGATAATATCTGAATATCCAAGGGAAAAACCACCAACATTTTGAACGATTTGCATTACCTGTTCTTGATAAACAATGACCCCATAAGTATTTTTAAGAATCGGTTCCATAATATCAAAAGTATATTCAATTTTCTCTCGTCCATGTTTACGCTCAACAAAACTATCAAGCATCCCCGATTCCATTGGTCCAGGTCTATAGAGTGCAAGAACGGCAATTAAATCCTCAAAATTATCTGGTTTGAGTCGTTTGTTTAAATCTTGCATCCCTGAGGACTCTATTTGGAACATCCCAACTGTCTCGCCTGTTCTTATAACCTCATATACTTTAGGGTCATTTTCATCTATCTTGTGCCACTCTATCTCTTTTTTATATCTTCTTTTTATAAGTTTTATAGCGTTATCGATAACATCAAGAGTTTTCAAACCAAGGAAGTCAAACTTGATTAAGTCAACATCTTCAAGGTAGTTTAGAGAGTATTGAGTTACAAAAGTATCTTCACCAGATGGCTTGTAGATAGGTGTTTTATACCAGAGTTCCTCGTTGCTTATTACAACACCAGCAGCATGTATGCCAGAGTTTCGCTTTAAACCTTCAAGTTTTTTAGCAAACTCCCAAACTCTCTTAGAATTTGCATCGCCCTCTATAAGTTCTTGAATCTTAGGCTCTTTTTGAAAAGCACCCTCTATAAATTTCCCTTTTTTCTCTTTACCATTGAGAGTGATTCCTAGTTCGTCAGGGATAAGTTTCGCCATCTTATCAGCTTGAGAGAGTGGCATATCAAGAACACGAGCAACATCACGAATAACCCCTTTTGCTAAGAGTGAACCAAAGGTGATGATTTGAGCTACCTGATTTCGTCCATATTTCTCTACAACATAGTCTATAACCTCTCCCCGACGAGCTTGCATAAAGTCCATATCAATATCGGGCATACTTACTCGTTCAGGATTTAAAAATCTCTCAAAAAGTAGGTCGTACTTCATAGGGTCTATATCGGTAATATCAAGTGAATATGCAACAAGGCTTCCAGCAGCACTTCCTCGCCCTGGTCCAACAGCTATACCCATCTCTTTTGCAACTTTCACAAAGTCCCAAACGATAAGCATATAACCTGGAAATTTCATAGAGTTGATAATATCCATCTCAAACTTTAATCGCTCTCTATACTCTTCATGCTTAGATGCATCAACATGCTTAAGTCTCTCAACTAAACCTAGTTTGCACCTGTATGTAAAATATTCTGCATCTGATATATCTTTATCATCACTACTTAGTTTTAGTCCGTCCGTCTTTGCATATTCCGGTGTGAACTTAAAATTTGGAGGGGTTGGCGTATCTACAACTGGAACAAACTCTTCTATCTTCTCTACTATCTCTTGTGTATGGGCAAGAGCTTCGGGTATGTCAGCAAAGAGCCTTGCCATCTGTTGGGGCGATTTTAGATAAAATTCATGAACTGAGTGACGCATACGGTTTGGGTCATCATAGAGTTTATTCATCCCTATACACATAAATGCTTCATGGTACTGAGCATCTCCTGGGTAAGTGTAGTGAGTATCATTTGTAGCGACTATTTTTATCCCTGTTTCTCGTGATATACGAAGAATTTCATTATCAATATAGAGTTGGTCACCAATCCCGTGTCGCATAAGCTCTAAGTAAAAATCATCTCCAAATATCTCTTTATACTCTAGTGCTACTGCTAAAGCACCATCATATCCTAAAGCTCCATTTTTTACATTTCTCTCATTTGCTAAGTTTAGATGCCAGTTTACCTCACCTTGAAGACAAGCACTAGTACAGATCAGACCCTCACTATGAGAAGCAAGCTCTTTTTTGTTAATCCGTGGAAAGTAATACATCCCCTCTATAAAAGCCTTTGAGGAGAGATACATAAGGTTCTCATAACCCTTTTTATTTTTAGCAAATAAACAGATATGAAATCTTTGCTTAGTAGATTTATCACCAAGTGTCTCACCATTATGGATGTAGCCCTCCATCCCGATAATAGGCTTAATCCCTGCACCCTTCATCTGATGATAGAAGTCAATTGCTCCAAACATATTTCCATGGTCGGTCATTGCTACGGATGTCATCCCAAGCTCTTTTACACGAGAGACTAAGTTTGTAAGTTTATTTGCTCCATCAAGCAAAGAGTATTCAGTATGTAGATGTAAATGTGTGAAAGGTTGTGCACTCAAAATAAGGTCCTAAAAATTGTAAATTATTAAAAGATTATAGTAGATTTGACTTAATTTGGAATAATTAATAATTTATTCATTAAATCTTCATAAACACAAGCTACTATTACAAAAATTTATCTTAAGGGCAAAAATGCAAAACATTTCAAGTAACAGATTCCGCTTTATAAACACCACCTTTTTAATTTTCATAGTTATATCTTTCATAACAAGAACAACACTTCTTATTAAGTCGATTGATATGATAGATATAACTTTTGTGCAACTCATCCAAGTTTACCTTATCGGTTTTTTCTATGATTTTATAGCTATCAGCTATTTAGTTATACCTTTTGTTATCTACATACTTTTACTACCACAAAAACTTTGGCAACATAAAATAAATAAATTTATGACCTATATATTTACTTTTATATTACTTTTTGGGGTTGTATTTTACGCATTTAGTGAATGGTTTTTTTGGGATGAATTTAGTGTTAGGTTTAATTTTATAGCGGTTGATTATCTAGTATATACAACTGAAGTTATTGGTAATATTCGAGAGTCTTATCCTATGGGATTACTCCTTAGCATCATTACGATTATAGCTGCTTTGATATTTTTCTTACTCTATAAATTTGATTTTTTTACATCATTATTTCAAGATAAGACAACAATAAAACAGCGTCTTAAACCAGCACTGTTTTATCTGGGCTTACCTGTTATATTTTTTATATCTATTAATCAAGATTTTACAAAAATATCAAAAAATCAGTATAACAACGAACTCTCTAAAGCTGGTCTTTACTCTTTATTTGCGGCTTTTAGAAACAACACTTTAGATTATGAAACTTTTTATATGACAGATGATGAAACAAAGGTACTAAAAAACCTAAGAGATATAATCCAAACCAAAAACTCTACATTTTTAAACAACAACGACATATATAGAGAGATACTTAATGATTCTAAAGAGAAAAATCATAATGTTATGATGATAGTTGTTGAGAGTTTAAGTGGCAAGTTCCTCGAATCATTAAATGGAAAAAAAGGGCTAACTCCAAACTTAGATGCATTAGCCAAAGAGAGCATGTTTTTTAGTAATTTTTATGCAACAGGAACACGCACAGTAAGAGGTATGGAAGCTATAACACTTTCACTTCCACCTACGGCGGGAAGGTCGATAGTAAAAAGACCAGACAATCACAATATGTTCTCAAGTGGCTTTATATTTAAAGAAAAAGGGTATCAGACTAAATTTATCTATGGTGGTCATGGATATTTTGATAATATGAATGAATTTTTCTCTAATAATGGCTTTGATATTGTTGATAGAACTGATTTTAGCGATGAAGAGGATACTTTTCATACCATTTGGGGTGTTTGTGATGAGGATTTGTTAAACAAAACTCTCAAAGAAGCAGATAAATCATATAAACAAAACAAGCCTTTTATGAACTTTATCATGACAACTACAAACCATAGACCGTATGACTATCCCGATGGACGCATAGATATTCCATCACATAGTGGTCGTGATGGCGCTGTGAAGTACACAGACTATGCAATAGGTGACTTTATCGCAAAAGCAAAAAAGAAACCATGGTTTAAAAACACTATCTTTGTAATTGTAGCTGATCACTGCTCTTCTAGTGCCGGAAAAACAGAGCTACCACTTGACAAGTACCATATCCCTATGATTATCTATGCACCACATATTTTAAAACCACAAGTTGTAGATAAGATAGCAAGCCAGATAGATATCATGCCTACACTCTTTAGTATATTTAACTGGTCTTATAAAAGTAAATTTTTTGGCAAAGATATCTTAAGTAGTGATTTTGAGCAAAGAGCACTTGTTGGAACTTACCAAAAACTAGGTCTTTACCAAGACAATGTACTTAGCATCTTATCCCCAGACAAAAAAATAAAAAGCTATGAAGTGATAAGTCAAGATATTTTTCGCACAAAATACAAAGAGATTGCTAGTGATAAGAAGATGAAAGACAACACTATTGCTTATTATCAAGAAGCGAGCATACTTCATAAGAAAAAGCTAGATAAAAGTAATTGATTCCCTTGGACAAACACCGTGTAGCTAGTTAGAATAAAAGTTATCCTATGAAAATTATAATAATTAAATTAAGTTGAGATTATGTTTTTGTATTGTAGAATAAAAATTATTTAAAGTGTAAATAGCTTATCACAAAGGAAGTCACCAAAGATGAAAGCTTTAAAGTATTTTTTAGTACTTGGTTCATTAAACCTCTGTTTTGCTCAAGAGAGCAGTATGGATGAGCTACTTAGCACATATGAAACAGAGTCCAAACTATCAAAAATCTCTAAAATAGAATCTGCTGGATTTGTTACTACATACTCCAGAGATGACTTAGAGAGGATGCAGGCTCGCACACTTATGGATATCCTAAGAACATTCTCCATACCAAATATATCTCGCACCGCCACAAATAACTCTTACTTCATGAAACCATCAAATAAATCTATGCCAAACTCTGCTATCCGTCTCTATATAAACGACCACGATATGGCTGCTAGCAGATTTGGAAGTGATGCGATGGTGTGGAGCGATATGAGTTTGGAATTTATAGATCACATAGTAGTTTACAAAACAAGCTCTTCCATAGAGTTTGGGAATGAGCCTGGTACTGTTATCATAAAACTCTATACAAAATCACCTGAGACAGAAGAAGGGGGGAAAGTGCGAGTGACAGCAGATCAAAAAGGGAGCGCATCCCTTAGCACTTACTATGCCCACACAACTAAAAGTGGTTTTTCTTACCTCCTTTATGCCAATAAAGACTATATTGAAAGAGAAGCGTACTACAATCAAGCGTACGAGCTCAACAGTGACAACGACAGTGAAAATGCCTATGCAAATTTCTCTTATAAAAATTTTGAAGTGGAACTTGGGCATTATGAAAAAAACAACAATGCTTTTTTAGGAATGGGAAGTGTTTATACCCCCTCAAACACTAAAGATAACAAGCAACATAACGACCATGACTATATACATATGAGCAAGAAGTTTGACAATGATTTAAGAGTGCAACTCTCTTATGACATCATAGATGTTGACTTAGACTATTATGATGACGGTGGCATAAGTGCTGGAAGCATTGGCATTGTGAGTGATTATGTAGTTGATATTAAAGATAGTGTATTGTCAGCAACAATAGAAAAAACATTTAATTTTAAGAACAATAGATTATTTATAGGTGGATTTTACAAACAAAAAACATCAGACTTTAGAGGAAGCTTCGATACAAACAGCAGCAACTTCAAAAACACTCTCAACATCTACTCTCTCTATGGGGAAAATAGTTATAGTTTTAGTGAAAGTTTCATGTTTGTCACATCTTTAAAAGGAGATTTTTACCGTTATGACAAAGATGTAAAATCTCAGGATATGCTCATAGCAAGAGCGGGGTTGATTAAAAATATAGACAACTTTCAAATAAAAGCGTTTTACACTCAAACTTACTATGCCATACCTATGGCGGCTCTTTACAGTGGGGATACAAATACTCCTCTCAAAACAGATACTTCACTTGACTATCCCGAGCCTACACTATTGTCTCTTGGAGTTAAATATAAGAGTCGAAATCATGAACTCAATTTAAAAGGTGCGATGATTACAGTTAACAACAAAGTTGTCCCAGACCCTGCAGTGGGTTTTAGAAACTTGGATAATATCTCTTATAACCAATACGAACTAGACTACACTTACTATATAGGTGCAAAAAATAAAATAAATGCAAGCATATATAGCGGAGAAAATGGAGAGGGCTCAGAGATGAGTCCAAAGTATGGGGTAAATATATTTAGTTTTAACAGTTGTGGTAAGTTTGATTTTTACAATCAACTTCTTTATAAAGATAGCTATGAGGCCTATGGGGTATCTATGGATAAATCTTATGATTTTACCTCCTCAGTAAAGTACAGGCATACTGATAACCTCACTTTTGGCATCAAAGGGGAAAACATCCTAGACAAAGGGCTTGAGCAAGCATATAGGAATTATTCCTCTTCAATACCTGTATTTGACAGAAAATTTTGGATAAATATGGAGTATCTGTTTTGAAAAAAATATTATTATTATTTATACTAGTATCTATAACTCTTTTGGCATCCCCACAAGATACAGAAAAGAAGATCTACAAGACGATATTAAGCTCAATATTTCCAAAAAAATCTACTATACTTGTATGGTCGGACAATCCTCAAAAACAAAAAATTCTCTCTGAGATAAAAAATGTAAAGATTGCAGACAGCGAAGAGGATGCCGATATCTTAATTATCAACAAATCTTACGACATAAACGCAACAAACAAAAAAATCTTTGCAGATGGTTATCTTGTTTTTAAACACTACAAAGATGATATAATCGGTGGTTTTTACTGGCAAAAAGGGAGACCAAACCTCATCTTTTTGAAAAAAAATCTCATAGATCATAATATCTCTTTACCCAATACTCTCAAGAACTATATAGAGGATTATGATTGAAAGTAATTAATAAGATATATATATTTATAACACTTATCATCTTTCTCTCTATCGGCTTTTTATATCACTCGATACTTAAGATTGACGAGCAAACTAAAAACAATATAGAAAAAATACTTATCTCAAAAGCGAATTATATTTCGAAAAATGTTGATGAGGAGATTAAAAAAAAGGTAGAAAAAAACCTTTTTGAAACACTTAAAAATAATCCAAAGCTTAGAATATGGCTTGAAGATGCTTTTTCTATATCTGTTACACCATCATTTAAGTACATTTATATACTCTACAGAGATAAGAGCGGGAACTATAGATATCTTCTTGATGGAAGCAAAGAGGATAAAGGGGAGTTCAACCAAAGACTCAATGTTGATAAGGAGAGATGGGATAAAGCCTATGATACCAAAGAGGTGCATATAATAATGCAAAATAATATAGACAAGCTTTTTATAACCTATCTTAAGCCTATTCTCTTTAACGGGAAAGTGGAAGCTATCCTTGCTATCGATTTTTCCACAACCCTTCTTTATACCATCAACAATGCTGTTGCTCCCATAAAAAAAATATTTCTTTATATATTTGCTGCTATATTCTTTCTTCTTTTTATCTTAATCTATCAAATAATACTCAATATCTACACAAAAAAAGAGAGTATTACAGATCCCCTAACTCAGACTTACAATAGAAACTTTTTAAGAGATTTTTTAAAAAATATAAATCTCTCAAAATATCAAATAGCGATGCTTGATATAGATTACTTTAAAAAGATAAATGATAACTATGGGCATAAAGCTGGTGATTACATTTTAGCGCAAACAGCAGAGATAATTAGAGATTCAATAAGACCAAAGGATGTACTTGTTCGATTTGGTGGAGAAGAGTTTTTAATCTTTTTTTATAAAGAAAAAGACAAAAAAACAGATGCGTTTGAAATATCTCAAAGAATACGCAAAAGTCTTCAAGATAAAAACTTTTCCTATGAGGGTGTACGCATTAAACTAACTGCCTCTTTGGGCGTTGTCTTAAAAACTGGGCACTACAAAACAATTCATGATGCTATAAAAAAAGCTGACGAGAGACTCTATCTAGCAAAAAAACAAGGAAGAAACAAGGTTGTCGCTCAGGATAAAAATTCACTCAGCAATTCAAATAATGAATATGTCTCTATATCAGATGTCAAAGAAGCACTCGATCACAACAGAATCATTTGTCATTACCAACCCATAGTAAATTTATCATCAAGCGAGATTGTTAAAAATGAAGCTCTTGTAAGGATGATTGCTAAAGATGGAAACATCATTTATCCAAACAGTTTTCTTGATGTTATCCACAATACTAACATCTATAATGATATGACTAAAATGGTTTTAGATATCGTCTTTTTGCAGATAAGACAATATAAATCTAAAATAAGTATAAATCTAAATTTATCTGACATTTTAAATACAAATATATACCAAATAGTTTTAGAAGAATTGGAAAAAAATAAAAATTTGGCAAATTATCTTACAATAGAACTCCTAGAGTATGAGCAAATAGATGAGGAGATACTGCAAGAGAGGCTATTGCATATAAAATCATTTGGTGTTAGCATCGCACTTGATGATTTTGGAAGTGGCTACTCAAATTTTTCTATCTTTCAAACTCTTCCAATTGACATTTTAAAAATAGATGGTTCTATTATCAAAAACATCAATACCTCTAAGGTTGCATTCTCTATTGTAGATTCTATAATACTTTTTTGTAAGAGATTAGATATTGAGGTTGTTGCAGAATTTGTTCATAGTGAAGAGATTTTAAATATTGTGAAAGATTTAGGAGTTGAGAATGGACAAGGGTTTCATCTTGCAAAACCGAGAGAAAAAATGATAAAAAAACTTTAAATTAATTTTTCTGTGAGTTAAATATATAATCCCTCAAGGAATCTAATTGCATGGAAAAAGTCTCACTCTTGAAATAACCATGTGTTAGTTTTAAAATATTACTTCTATCGTGAATCTGTATCAACCTTTGCCCATCATTTGCAAAAGCTTTTTCCCAAATATTTGGCTTATATTTTTTATATAATCTCTTATTGTTTCCATGACATAATCGGCACTCTTTGATATAAATCTCTTTAGCACTATTGTCTGCAACTTTATAGGTAAACCTTGTTGTTTGTTCTTTGCGTTTTGGCACTAGTGATGCTCCTGATGTAGGCATTGAAACTATTTTTGGATTGATATCTATCACTTCAAAATCAACAGTTTCACCAGATTCTAAAATCACATAATCGTGTGCAAGATTTAATTCTTTTTGTCTGCTAAAAGCAGCTTTAGCATCCTCATTTTCGTCAATATTTAGCGTTATCTCTTGAACTGTTATCTCATCTGAGAGTTGTTGAAACTTTTTGGACTTTGCAGATGCTGTATCTGCAAGAAGTGCGGGTAATAAAAAAAATAATCTTCTCATATTTTCACCATCTATAATCTATTTTGGAAATACCAAAGGGATCTCTATATCTAACTCTTTAGAGGTCAATGTCTTTAAAAAAGTTACAACAAAAGCAACCTCTTCCCCATTTAACTTTCTATCTCTAAAAAAAGGAGACCTTGATTTTACCGGCTTTTTTCCGCCATTGCCACATATTGTAACTGCTTCATCAAGGGTTTTAACGGAACCATTATGAAAATATGGCGCCGTTTTTTCTATCTCTCTTAAAGTTGGAGTTTTAAAAGTTGCATACCAAATCTTACTCTTTTTTTCAATAATTTCATACATACCTAAATCTTTTTCATCACCAAGACCAATATTTATCATTTTCTCATTCGTAAAATTATAACTTGTATGACAAGAGCGACACCTTCCCTCATTGCTAAATATAGAATATCCTATTTTTGCTGCATCACTTATGGCATTTTCATCCCCTTGTATCCACTTATCAAAAGGAGCTTCATTACTTACAAGAGTTCTCTCAAAAGAAGCGATAGCCTGTACTATAGTGGTTTTTGTAATCCCTTCGTAAGGGAAGGCTTTAGAAAAAAGTTTTTGATACCCTTCAATCTTTTTTAGTTTTATAACTAATGTTTTTATAGGCATATTCATCTCTACTTCAGACTCAATTGGTCCTAATGCTTGCTCCTCTAAAGATGAAGCTCTGGCGTCGTGAAAAAAATTCTTAAGATATACACTATTGATAATTGTAGGGCTATTTCTTCTGCCTACTTTACCATCATCACCGATAGCAACAGCTTTTGCATCCGCCCATCCTAATTTTGGATCATGACAAGTTGCGCACGACACCTGTTCTGATCTAGAAAGTCTTTTATCAAAAAACAGTAATTTACCAAGCTCTATTTTTTCAGCAGTCATTAAGTTGTTTTGGGGTTGCGGCAATTCAGCAGGTTTTTTCCAAACTCTAAAATCTTGTGAAAATAGTGACATAAAGATTAAAGGGATAGCAATTATTATTTTTTTATTTATCATTTATATATCCTTAAAAATGGTTGGACTTACATCTGTTAATATATTTTTTTCTTGTGGCCTTTGCAAAAATATTGATCTCTGTTCTCGTCAATTTGGCATGTCTTAAAACAGCTTTTTCGTTTCTCTTATCAAAAGCGATAAGCATCTCATACTCTTCACCACTACATCCGATAGATTTTTGTATGTTTTTATTAAAACAAAACCCTACCCTATTGACCCCTGAGAGTTTATCTAAATCACTAAAGAGCCCATCAGATATATCCATACCAGAACTAAGAAATCTTCTTGTCCTTGCTATAAATTTATCTCTAAGTTTAATGGTAACAAACTTTGACTTAACATGAACAGAACCTAGGTTTAAAAGTTTTTGTAAATCTTTTTTAGATTTACCAAGTTCCCCAGTATGAGCTAACAAATGCCCAACCTTTACTCCACTTCTCAAAAGTGGCTTCGTTGTTTTTGAAACAATAGTAACGGTAATATCTAATTTTGTATTGCTTATGGTGTCTCCACCAATAATTTCAACACCGTATCTAAGTGCTGTGTCTTTAAATCCAGATGCCAACTCTCTCATCTGTGTTTTTGTTATACTTTTTGGCATAGCAACACTTAAAAGTGCATATTTTGGCTTTGCGTTCATAGCTATTGCATCTGAAATGTTTACTACCATCGCTTTTGATGCGATTTGATAATGGCTCATCCATTTAGTTTTAAAATGGACATTTTCAAAAAATGCATCTTTAGAGTATGTATAACCGCCTATAAGAGCGGCATCATCGCCAATATATCTGCTTGTAAACTCTTGTATAAAATAATTTTCTAAATTCAATGTAACTTCTTAAATAGAACTAAAATCCAGATTAAGTATGGATTAAAGGCTGTAGATATAAAATAATGTTATTATTATAACATTTTAGGAGCTTATATGAAACATTCGATTAAGATTATCTTTAGAAATTTATCTATTTTTTTGGCATTAACATCTATTATGGCAACAATTGCCCTTTTACTCATTGTTGAGCAAAACAACTCATTTCATAAGGTTGATAATCTCAATAACCAAAAAGTTATCATTTCTACGCTTATAAAACTAGACACAAAAGATCTTGATCTTGCTCTTATACAATATAATGGAAAAAGCAATCAATTGAAACTTGAGATAAACAAACTTCGTGACCTTTATACATATGATTATATAGGAAAATACATACTAAAAAATTCAGATGAATATTTGGCTGATTTAGACAAACTCAGTGAACTAACAAACAAATTCAATGATGCTGCTCTTAAATATTACACACAGGAAAATATTAAAAACAAGAGATTAAAAACAAATCTAGATAACTCTTTTAATGAACTCTATGCTCAGATTAATAATATTATCTTTAAAAATCTGCTTTACAATAAAGAAAAATTTCACCTATTTAAAACAATTGCAATTATGATTTTAGTTGTCATTTTTGCTACAACAATATGGTATAGAAGAAGGTTAAATGCTATCTATCAAGACATACTGTTTTTATACTCTGTAGAAAAAAACAGAGGTGAATATACTATATTTTCATCTGAAGTTGATGCCATTGCACTGAGAATGAAAAGAAAAAGCACATCAACAGATAATCAAGCGATGATTGATCCTGTTACAGGCATTAACAACAATAGAGGGCTTATAAACTCTTATGCAGAAAAAAAAGGGATGAAGGAGAGCAACTTTACCTCTTTAACAATTTTAGAGATTGATAATTTTTCAAAATCCAATAGAGCGTTTTCACAAGAACTCACACAATTAATATTGAAAAAAGTTGCCTTTACAATATCCTTGCATGAACAATCAACCGATGTTATAGCTCGAACTGACTATAATCAATTTACCATTATCTTATCAAGACCATCTAAAGAACAATCCTATAAAGACATAGAGATAATTCGCCAAAGTATCTCTGAGATTAAATTCCAAACTCATGATAGAAAACCTATACAGGTAACTGTTAGTGGTGGGTATGTCATAAAACCAAACAACATGCATCTTGATGAGACTATTAGCCAAGCTAAAAAAGTTTTAGATTATGCAAAAAACAATGGTAGAAATAAAATTGCCCAAATAAGAGATTTAGCAGAACAAGAGCTTTAAATAGTTTTCTAAATCTCAAGTGTCTCGAATTGTAACAAAGATGAAGTTCCTCCGCTCAAAGCCTACTTTCAACCTTTATAAAGGGATATAAAGATATAATCAGCATTATTTTATTTTATACGAAGGAAAGCTAATGAGTATTCCTATTTATACTTACGACGCGGTTATTGTTGGTGCAGGTCTTGCGGGATGTGCAGCAGCAAGAGAGTTGCAAAAAGCAGGCAAAAAAGTTGCTGTAATTACGAAACTACACCCATTGAGAAGCCACTCTGGTGCAGCTCAAGGTGGTGTTAATGCGGCATTTAGTGATGAGGATTCTATTGAACTACATGAGTTTGATACAGTAAAAGGATCTGATTACTTAGCTGACCAAGATGCAGTTGCTTTTATGTGTGAAAAAGCTCCCGAAACTATCCGTTGGGCAGAGAGGATGGGAGCAGCATTTAGCCGTACTCCAGATGGTAGGATAGCTCAACGCCCTTTTGGTGGTCAATCTTCCCCTCGTGCTTGCTATGCAAAAGACAGAACGGGCTTAACCCTGCTTCAAACTATTTATGAGCAGGCTCACCGCGCTGGTGTTAAGTTTTGGGATGAGTGGTATGCAGCTGATTTAATCTACAAAGATGGAAAAGTAAGCGGTATCGTTGCTTTTAATATCCGTGATATGCAAACAGTTATATTTAATGCAAAAAGTGTAATGTTCGCAACTGGTGGGTATGCTCGCTGTTTTAAAATCAACTCAAATGCTCATGCAAACACTGGTGACGGATTATCAATAGTTGCTCGTCATGGTCTCCCTTTAGAAGATATGGAATTTGTACAGTTTCACCCATCTGGACTTTCTGGAAACGGTGTTTTAATCTCTGAAGCTGCTCGTGGTGAAGGTGGTAAACTTATAAATTCAGAGGGTGAGAGATTTATGGAGAAATATGCTCCAAACGCGATGGAATTAGCATCTCGCGATGTTGTGTCTCGTGCAATCTTAAACGAGATTAGAGAGGGTCGTGGTGTTGGTCCAAGAAAAGACGCTGTTTACATTGATGTAACACATCTTGGAAAAGATTTGATTATGGAAAGACTCCCTGAACTTCGTGATTTAGCTATCACATTTCTAGGTCTTGATATGATTAAAGAGCCTATACTCATCTCTGCAACTGCTCACTACTCTATGGGTGGTATCCCCGTAAATATTGCTGGTAATGTTCGTAAGAATAATGATGAACTGATAGAAGGTTTTTACGCTGCAGGTGAGTGTTCATGCGTATCTGTTCATGGTGCAAACCGTCTTGGTGCAAACTCAGTTTTAGAAGCTTTACTATTTGGTCGTTTTGTTGGTAAAACAATGGTTGAAGAGATTGATAATATTACTTTACGCCCTGCTACTCAAGAAGACGCAAAAGTTGCGTTAGATGAGATTGATTTTATATTAAACAACAATGGTGATGAAACTGTTACTGGTCTTAGAGATGAACTGCAAACATGTATGACAGAAAATGCAGGGGCATTTAGAACAAAAGAACTCTTAGAGATAGCGGTAGAAAAAGTTAAAGAGCTACGCCAAAGATTTAAAAATATTCGTGTAAAAGATAAATCAAAACTATTTAACACTGAACTACAAGAAGCTATAGAGTTTGGTCATATGCTAGACTATTCTGCATTTATTGTTGAGAGTGCTATTGCGAGAAACGAGAGTCGTGGTGCTCATTATAGAGAAGACTTTAACACTCGTGATGATGAAAACTTCCTTAAGCATACAATGGCTTATATGGATAAAAATGGTGATATTTCACTTGATTACATGGATGTTACACTTGGCAAACATGAGCTTAAAGCTAGAACATACTAGAGAAGGATAAAAACTTATGAGTACAAATTCAATAACTACACAAAAAGTAAACTTCAAAGTATTTCGTTTTAATGCGGATGATGATTACCTTCCATATTATGAAGACTATAATATGGAAGTGACTTCAGAGGAAGTTGTATTAGATATATTAAATAGAATTAAATGGGATCACGATGGTAGTTTTTCTTACCGTCGTAGTTGTCGTCACGGTATTTGTGGCGCTTGTGCTATCAAGGTAAATGGTCGTTCTACTCTAGCTTGTAAAGAGAGCATGACAACTATGATAGAGATGTTTGGTACTGATCTTGTATTGGAGCCATTAAGTATCAAAAGATCAGTAAAAGATATGATTATTGATAAAGCTGACTTTTGGGATAAGCATGAAGCAATTCATCCTTATCTTATTTCTGATATTGAAGAAGATCCAGAACATGAGCACCTAGTTACACCTGAACAAGCAGAAGAACTACTAGAAGCTGACTTATGTATTCAATGTGGGGCTTGTCACTATGCTTGTCCAGTTGTAGAGATTAACGAAGATTTCTTTGGTCCTGCAGCATTTGCTAAGGCGTACCGTTTTGAAGCTGATGTTCGTGATGATGCTCACACAGAGAGACTTCTTTACCTTCATGAAGAGAAGCAAGGTCTTTGGGATTGTGTGAAGTGTTTTGAGTGTGCAGAGGTTTGTCCTAAAGAGGTAAACCCTATTGATAAAATCACTAAACTTCATCAAATGCTATTTAAAAAGGGTGTTGCTACTTCAAATGTAGCTACTCGTCATGCTGTTGGATTTAAGCACTCTATTGTAAAACGGGGTGTTCTCGATGAGGGTCAATTAGTTCTTTATTCTGAAGGTCCTTCAATTATCAAACATATCCCTGTAGCAATAAAAATGTTTAGAAAAGGCAAAATTGCTATGCCTTGGGCAATACCAAAATCTGATAATCTTGATGAGATTCAAAAACTTGTAGAATCATCATCTACAGCAAAGTTCTAGGAGCAGACATATGGAAAAATTAAAATATGCACTTTTTACTGGTTGTACTGCAAAACAAAGTACTCCAGAACAAATGATGTCAACTTTAGCGGTTGCTGAAAAATTAAATATTGAACTAGTAGAGTTAACAGAAGCTTCTTGTTGTGGTGCTTCTCATCTACAGGATTATGATGACTTTTTATCCTTAGTTTTAAATGCTAGAAATATTGCATATGCTGAAAAACATGGCTTAACTATGGTTACTATTTGTAACACTTGTCAACTCAACACTGCTATGACAAAACACCGCCTTGATAACAATGCAGATTTAAAAAACAAGGTCAATGAAAAACTCAAAGAGGTTGGCTTAGAGTACAAGGGTACTTCTAATATTACTCACTTTTTATATGCAATTATAGACGATATTGGTCTTGATAAGATAAAAGAGATGGTTGTTACTCCACTAAGCCAATTTAATATTGCACCATTTTATGGTTGCCATAATATTCGTCCCTCTGAGCTTCAAAATGGATCTCATAAGACAAAAGAAGACCCTTACAACCCTACTTCACTCGATGATTTAATTATCGCTTGTGGTGGTCAAACTGTTGAGTATTTAGAAAAAAATAAATGTTGTGGTTTCCATGTGGAACTTCAAGCTCCAAAAACTGCAGCAATCCTCACAGGTAATGCAATTGCTGGTGCTATGGATGGTAATGCAGACTGGATGGTAACACCATGTCCACTGTGTCACCTTAAACTAGATACACAAACTCATCACGCATCTGAGGCTATTGGTCGTGAAGTTGAGCTTCCAGTACTTCACATGCAACAAATGATTGGTCTTGCTCTTGGCTGTTCAGCTGACGAGTTGGGATTAAAACATCATCTTGCAGAAGTAAACTTCGTTTAATTAGACTATTCTCTCTTATTCCCGCATTTTGCGGGAATATATATTTATTGCTACGCAAACAATTACATCAATCATACAAAAATGGAAATACAAATGTCAGATTCAATCGAAATAATATCTTGGAATGTTAATGGAATACGAGCTGTAGGCAACAAAGAAGCTTTAAAATGGATAGATGAACGCCAGCCCAATATTCTTTGTCTTCAAGAGATAAAAGCTCTTCAAGAGCAGATACCTGAAGATTTATTTGCAAAAGAGTATCAAGATATCATAGTAAACTCTGCAACGAAAAAAGGTTACAGCGGAACAATGACTTGGAGTGAGATACAAAATGACTATAGCTCCATTTGTGAGCATATTGATACAACAAAAGAGGGAAGAATTATAGAAACTCATTATGACGAACTCGTTCTTTTTAATGTATATTTTCCAAATGGTCAAAAAGATGAGAATCGCCTAGCGTATAAAATGAAATTTTATGATGATTTTTTAAACTATTGTGAAAAACTTAAAAAAGATGGGAAATCAATAATAATATGTGGAGATGTAAATACAGCACACAAAGAGATAGATCTCAAACACCCAAAAGCAAACTCTAAAAAATCAGGTTTTTTGCCTATTGAGCGTGAATGGATGGATAAACTTGTGGATTATGGATATATTGATACTTTCCGATATGTTCACGGAGATGCTATCGAAAAATATAGCTGGTGGTCATACCGTGCAAATGCAAGAACAAATAATGTGGGCTGGAGGATAGACTATTTCTTTGTATCTGAAGAGTTGGCTGAAAACTTAGAAGATGCTTTTATACTTGATGAAATCACTGGTTCAGACCATTGCCCAGTTGGAATTCGATTAAACATATAATATGTTTTCTTCTATCTACAATCTCACCAATATCTATCTGTTCAATTAAAGACAGTTTGGTTCGAATATCTGTTATTTCATAACTTAACATATAATTTCCTTTGTTTTAAGCTATATGTATTATACATCATACAATAGTTATTAAATCATATGATTTTCATTTAACCATTCTTTTTATGTTTATACCTTTAAAAAAATCATTTATGGATATATTTAGGTAACTTTTGGCATAATTCCATTTCAAGTTTTAAACATACGCCGCTATGGAGAAATTGGTAAACTCAGCAGATTCAAAATCTGCCGCCTTTACGGGCTTCTCGGTTCAAGTCCGAGTAGCGGTACCACTAAAATAAAATCAAAAAATTTACAACGAAATAAATCAAATAATCCAGCATAGATTATAACCTATGTCGTAAAAATGAAATAAATTTTAATATATTCCTTTCTCTCCCCAAATTTCTCATGAGCTAAACTTCTCTATTGCTAAACTCTCTTTGAGTTCTGGAAATAATGAGTTTTCAAGAAAGATTTGATGCTCTTTTTGGTACAATAGTTCTCATAAAAAGCCTTTGTTCGTATTTTTTAAAGTTGTTTTTTTGTGATGAATAATTATAACATTTATGGGATATGAAAGGCTTTTTTTAAAATTTAATTTAGCTTAAATTGCGGGTTGTTTTTTGTAATCTGCAAGTGGCTCCTATCATTTTTTATATTTTTATAAGTCACAAAGACTATAATTGTATTAATTCTAAATAAGGTAAATAAGCCTAGTGAAAACATTAAACACGCTCTATATTGACATTAACAATTTAACAAAATTCGTTACAGACAATAAAATAGCAGATAATGAAAATATTTTATTGCAAGTATTTACTGGTGTTTGTGATACTGTGTTTTTACATGATTTACTTGCAAGCATCAAAAAACTTATTCCGCATATAAAAATCATTGGCTCAACTACTTCTGGAGAGATAATTGGCGGAGATGTAACTGAAAACGCAACTATACTCTCTTTTAGCATATTTGAAAACACCACAATCGTTACCCATGCTACTAAAAATATAAACAACGAAAGCTATGCAACTGCACAGAATCTAATTTCGCAATTCGATAAGTCCAAAAAACCAAAGGTTGCTATCACTTTTGCTGATGGACTAAATGTCAATGGTGAAAACTACCTTAACTCTTTCTCAGACTATGATAAAAACCTTGTTGTTGCGGGTGGACTCGCTGGAGATAATGCGACATTTACGCATACTATAGTTTTTACCGAGGAGGAAATTTCAACACAAGGTGCTGTTATAGCACTTTTTTACAATGATGATTTAATTGTTAATACAAAAGCTAGTTTTGGCTGGACAAGTATTGGTAAAACATTGACTATTACAAAAGCTATTGACAATATTGTTTATGAGATAGACAATATCAAAGCTGTTGATATTTATGCGAAATATTTGGGAGATGATATAGCAAAAGAACTTCCAAAAACAGGAATAGAGTTTCCTCTTATCATCAAAAGAGATGGATTAAATATAGCCAGGGCAGTTCTTGGAAAAAATAGTGATGATTCTTTAGTATTTGCTGGGAATTTAAATGTTGGTGATAAAGTTACTTTTGGTTATGGAAATATAGAAACCATTATCGAAGGTGGAGAAACCGTATATAAAGATTTATCTTTATATCCAATAGAATCAATTTTCATATACTCATGTATGGCGAGAAAAGCACTGATGGGTCAAAGTATCGCAGCAGAATTTAAAACTTTAAACTCTATAGCTCCCTTGAGTGGATTTTTCACCTATGGCGAGTTTTACTATAATAATAAATCATCAAAAAACGAGCTACTCAATCAAACAAATACAATGCTAGCTTTAAGTGAGAGCAATGATATTAATCTATCCTATACAAGCAGATTTACAGAGCAACAAAATAATATAAGACGAAGTAACCATACATTGAAAGCCTTGTCACATCTTATCTCCCAGGCAACAAATGAACTCGAGGAGGTTAATGCCTCTTTGGCATCAAGGGTAGCTCAAGAAGTTTCTAAAAACAGAGAAAAAGATAAACAAATCATGCAACAAAGCAGACTTGCTCAAATGGGTGAGATGATAAGCATGATAGCTCATCAGTGGCGACAACCACTTGCTGCAATTAGCTCATCTAGCACAGCAATCAATCTAAAATCAAAATTAAATAAACTTGACAAAGAAACAACTATAGAATTATCAGACAACATAATCAATTATTCTAAACATCTTAGTGATACTATAAATGATTTTAGAGATTTTTTTCGTCCAAATAAAGAAAAATTGGAAACCTCTTACGATGAGCTTATAAAAAGCGTCTTAATGATTATAGAGATGTCCATAACTAACAAAAACATAAAACTTATTCAAGAGCTTGAATCTCATGAATCATTTAACACCTATCCAAATGAGCTCAAACAGGTTATTCTCAACCTCATTAAAAATGCAGAAGATGTTTTAGTTGAAAACAATATCAAAAATCCGTATATCAAAATAAAAACATATCTGCAAAATAATAGATATATTTTAGAAGTGAGTGATAATGGAGGAGGGATAGAAGATGCTATAATGAAGCAGATATTTGATCCATATTTTAGTACTAAAACAAAAAAAGATGGGACAGGGCTAGGGCTTTACCTCAGTAAAACTATAATAGAAAAACATTGTGGCGGGAAACTTAGTGTTTGTAATAGCTCGGATGGTGCTGTATTTAAGATAGAGTTAGTAAAAAATTTTAAAGAAGAATAACAAAAATGATAAGCTTAGAAGAGATAATAAAATATTCAGTAAAATTAAAACTACTCTATGTTGAAGATAATAAAGAGGCAAGAGAAGCGACTATCTCTATTTTAGAAGAATTTTTTGATGATATAATTATTGCCGTTGATGGAAAAGATGGAATAGCTAAGTTTAATGCAAATACTAAAAAAGAGAAGCCCATAGATATAATAATAACTGATATCAATATGCCAAATATCAACGGTTTAAAAATGATTGAAGAGATTAGAAAAATTAATAAAAAAATCCCTATATTGGTTCTTTCTGCTTATAATGAATCTGGTTTTTTTATGGATAGCATAAAACTTGGCATAGAGGGCTACTTATTAAAACCTATAGATATAGAGCAGTTTTTAGGGGTCTTGAGTAAAGTTTTAGAAAAAATTAAATTGCAAGAGGAATCCTTGAAAAATCTTAATTTACTTTATCAATACCAAGAGGTTACGGACAAAAGTGCTATTGTCTCAAAAACAGATCCAGATGGAATGATCACATATGTAAATGACGCCTTTTTAAATATTTCAGAGTTTTCAAAAGATGAGCTAATTGGTCAAAACCATAGTATAGTAAGACATCCAGATAATATTCCATCTGTTTATGTGGAACTTTGGGATACTATCAAAAATAAAAAACTTATATGGCAAGGAATAGTACGAAACATATCTAAAAGTGGAAAAACATACTATACAAGAACAACAATTAAGCCTATTTTAGATCGAAATGGGAATGTTATAGAGTATATTGCGCTTAGGGATAATATCACTGATATTATGAATCCCAAAGAGCAACTTAACGACTTAGTGTCTTCGGCTGATGAAACTGTCGTAATATATATAAAAATTGAAGAGTTCAATGATATAGAAAAATTTTATGGGCAAGAACTAGCATCAAAAATTGAAGAAAAATTTGCAAAAGATATATTTAATTATATGCCAAAAAAATGTAATTTTCAAAAAGTTTTTGTGTTGGGAGATGGTGATTATGTTTTGGCAAAAAATACAAAATATCTCACCACTAGTATTGAAAATATACAAAATAATTTAAAAATATTTCAAGAACAAATCAATAATACCAGTATAAATATAGGTGAAGTTGACTACGATATTTCTGTAATTATAAGCTTCTCTTACGGCAAAGATGCCCTTGAAAACTCAAAATATGGGATAAAAAAGCTTCTTGAGAGTAAACAAGATTTTATCATCGCGAACAACCTCGTAAAAGAGGGTCAGAGCATTGCTGAAAAAAACTTACAAGTACTTAAGATGGTTAAAAAAGCATTAGATGATAACAATATCATTTCCTATTTTCAACCCATTATACACAACAAGACTAAAAAAATACAAAAGTATGAATCACTAGTTCGACTTATTGATGGGAAGGAGCAAATCATCACCCCTTACTTCTTTTTAGATACTACTAAGAGAGGAAAATATTACGCTCAGATAACCCTTTGTGTACTTGAAAACTCTTTTCAAGCACTCGACGAAACGCAGAGTGATATAACTATAAATCTATCAGTACTCGATATAGAAAAAAGGTTTACAAGAGAAAAAATATTTTATTTACTAGAACACTATAAAGATAAAGCTACTAGGGTTGTTTTTGAACTTCTAGAAGATGAAAATGTCAAAGACTTCAATCTTGTGAAGAAGTTTATATCTAAAGTTAAAAGTATGGGTGTAAAAATAGCCATAGATGACTTTGGTGCAGGGTATTCTAATTTTGAGAGATTACTTGATTATCAACCAGATATTTTAAAAATTGATGGCAGTTTAGTGAAGAATATAGAAAAAAATAAACTTTCTCTCTCTATTGTTAAAACTATAGTAGCATTTGCAAAAGAACAAAATATACAAACTGTTGCGGAGTTTGTAGAGAATGAAAATATATATAATATTTTAAATGAATTGGGAGTTGATTATTCACAAGGATACTTTTTTGGAAAACCTGCTCCTCTAAACTAAAAATAAGAGATATGATGACTCAAACTTTACTCAAACTAATCTTTTTACTCGTTGTCCCTTTGTCTCTTTGTGCTCAAAATACTTTACAAAGTACCTATTATATTGAAGGTAAAGATATAAATATCTCCAATATAATAAAAAATATCAAAAATGATGCAATTTTATATAAATTTCAAAACAACAGATATACCAAACGCGTAAAATCAAAAGATGTTATTAAGAGCTTAAACTCCTATGGCTATATCGATTTCACATCTAAAAGTAGATATATAAAATTCATAAAAAAAAGCCCTATCGACCTCACAAAGATACTCCATTCTATTGAAGAGTTTTATAGCAACTCTTATCCAGATATTATTATTGATAGTATTGTAGTGTTACCAAGAGGATATGTCACATCTTTACCAAAAGAGTATCTCGTACATATAAATCCTAAAAACAATTTATCAAATAAGGGAACAGTTTATCTCAAAACACAAGATAATAAAAAAATCTTTTTTGATTATAAAATAATTGCAAAAATCAATCTTTTTGTTACAAAACAAAATATACAGAGGGGTAATGAACTCTCATTTTTAAATGTGCAAAAGAAAAGTGCTCCACTAGATAGATTTCGTGCACTTCCTGTACAAGAGATAAAAAAAGGAACATTTCAAAGCAAACATAATCTCAAGCAAGGTAAAATCATAACCATAAGAGATATTGAGACAATAAACTATGTAAAACGAAACACCATGGTGAGTGTAAGTTTAAATAATAATGCAATAGCGATTGAGTTTAATGCAAAAGCACTGCAAAATGGCAAACTAAACGATATAATTACAATTCAAAAAAACAATGGTGCAAGAATGAAAGCAGTTGTCGTAGGTAAAAGTAAAGTGGAGATAAAATGAAGGCTCGTAAAATAGTTATAGCAACAAGTGGTGCTAGTGGAGTTAACCTGGGAGTTAAAACTCTTGAGTTACTTCCAAAAGAGATAGACAAGCACTTTATAATGACAAAAAATTCAAAAATTGTTTTAAATCAAGAACAAAATATTAGCACTTATGATAACGAAGATATATCAGCAAGTATCGCATCTGGCTCATTTGGAGTGGATGCTATGATAATTGCACCTTGTAGTATGAACACTCTTGCAAAAATTGCCTGTGGTATATCAGACAACCTAGTTACAAGATGTGCTAGTGTCATGATAAAGGAGCAAAAAAAGCTTATCCTTGCCCCAAGAGAGATGCCATTTTCCGTAATTGCACTAGAAAATATGCAAAAACTAGCATCACTTGGTGTAATTATTGCTCCCCCTGTTATGGCATACTACTCTGAACAACAAACACTTCAGCAGATGGAAAATTTCATTATAGGTAAGTGGTTTGACCTCCTTGGAATCGAAAATAATTTATATAAAAGATGGGAATAATATGCAAAAAATAGCACTCTACCCTGGTACTTTTGACCCTGTGACAAATGGCCATTTTGATATCATTGAAAGAGCTCTTGGGCTTTTTGATGAAGTGATTGTAGCGGTTGCTATCTCACATGACAAAAAACCAATGTTTACACTCAAAGAACGCATAGAGATGACACAAGAAGCAGTAAAATATCTAAAAAATGTAAGAGTTGTAGGGTTTGATAACTTAACAGTAGAACTTGCAAAAACTCATAAAGCAAGTATTATTATACGAGGGCTTAGAGCTGTAAGTGATTTTGAATATGAACTACAACTTGGATATCTCAATAATTCTTTAGATGATACTATAGAAACAGTCTATTTGATGCCAAAACTCAAGCACGCTTTCATCAGTTCATCCATAGTGAGAAACCTTCTAAAATTCAACGGAAAAACTGAGCATTTGCTTCCAAAAGATGTTCAAAAGATAATTGGGAGTATGACCTCATGTACATTACAATAGAGGGGATTGACACTGCTGGAAAAAGCACACAAATAGATATACTAAAAACTCATTTTAAAGATGCAATCATTACAAAAGAGCCAGGTGCTACTTCTATAGGCAAAGAGATTAGAGAGATGGTTCTTAATGCAAATGTGCAAAGTAAAAAAGCTGAATTTTTACTATTTTTAGCTGATCGTGCAGAACATATAAAAGAGGTCGTAGAACCAAATCTAAATAAGATGATTATCTCCGATAGAAGTGTGGTTAGTGGTGTAGCTTATGCTTTAGTGCAAGATGAGATAAATCAAACTGCTATACTTCACCTCAACAGATTTGCTACAAATGGTATCTATCCAAAAAAAGTTTTTCTACTTAAATTGAGCAAAAAAGAGTTAGAATTCAGACTCTCTCAAAAAGAACTAGATGGAATAGAGCTTCGTGGAGTAGAGTATCTACTTAAGATTCAGGATGCACTTGTGGAGGCTACAAAACTTTTAGATATAGAGCTATTTGAGATAGATGCTACTAAAAGTATAGAGGAAATATCACAAGAGATTTTAGAAAAAATCTAAACTGCACTACACAACCATATTTCTTCCAGCAGCTTTTGCCTCATAAAGTGCCTTGTCTGCTTTTTCAAAAAAAGTTTCTTTACAGTCAAACTTTTCTAGTTGGGCGCAACCAAAACTACAAGTAACTCTATGCCCATGACTAAACTGATGGTTTTCAATCGCTTTTCTAGCAGATTCCGCCACTTTCTTTGCTCCATTAATACTTGCCCCAGGCAGTAAAAATACAAACTCTTCTCCTCCCCATCTTGCAAACAAATCACTATCTCTGGTTCTTGAAGAAACCAAAGATGCTAACTCTATTAAAACATCATCACCAACCTTGTGCCCATAAGTATCATTGAATTTTTTGAAATAGTCTATATCCATTATTATCATTGATAATTTTACATTATATCTTTTAGCTATTGCTATCTCTTTATCAATTAGCTCATTAAAGCTTGCTCTATTTGCAATTTTTGTTAACTCATCTGTATAGGCTTTTTTATAAGTTTGTTTATGACTTATTTTCATATGGGTAATTTCTGACAAGGATATAATAGTATGCTTAGAATGCTCAGTTTTTTTCAGTGTTATCAAGAAAGCTTTTGGCTCATGTGTATGTATCTCCTCTATAGCAACAACTCTTTTGTCATCTTGTAGTGCTAGAAGTTCCTCTATAGAACTTCCAATGCCATCCTTGGGGGTATAAAAATCTGGATGCTCTATAAACAGTGAACTTGAAAATTTTATCTCTTCGTAGTTATCTACATCAAAAAAATCAAGTGTTTTGTTGTTTGCGAATACTGTATCATAGTTTTTATCTAAAACAAGAAGTAAATCATTTTGTAAATATGCTACTTCTTTTAAAATTTCAAGATGTGCATCATATCTTTTTTTCAACTCCATCTGCTCTATATATTTTTTGAGTTTATCACCAAGCTCATCAAGGTCAACTGGCTTTATTATGTATCCATCTATTTGCATATGTATAGATTCCATCAGATATGAACTCTCATTATGCGCAGTAGTAAAAATAACGATTTGATTTGTATCAATTTTTTTTATCTCTTTTATCATCTCTATACCGTTCATAATAGGCATTTTTATATCCGATATGATGATTTCAGGCTTATACTTTTTGTATAATTCTAAACCTTCAGAGCCATTTGTAGCAATATGAAGATTTTTGCAAAATCTCGCTATAAACTTTGAAAGCATCTGTCTAATATTTTCTTCATCTTCTACATATAGTATCTTTATATCATTGTTATTCTTCATTAAAATTCATCCTAAATTCTGCTCCATCTTTTGTATTATTTACACTGAGTGTAGCCTCCATATTTTCTTCAATAATCATTTTTGACATATAAAGCCCCATACCAGTTCCCTTGCCCTGCTCTTTTGTTGTAAAATAAGGCTCAAAAATTCTCTCAAGTATATCTTTTGGTATGCCCCCAGCATTATCTCTAATGGAGATAGAATTATCTCTTAATACAATCGATATTTTTGCATTTTCAATTTTTTGTTCCAAAAGAGCATCTTTTGCATTGTTGATGAGATTTAAAATCACCTGCTGAAACTCATTTTTAAATCCATCTACTTCAAACCCTTCACCCTCTATAGACACATCTATTTTGTGACTTTCTAGTTGTGCAAGCTGCATTGATATAGTTGCTTTTATAGCTTCTTTTACATCAAAAAATTCTTTCTCTTTATCTAGCCTATAAAAGTTTCTAAAATCATCAATAGTTGTTGACATAAACCTAATAACATCTTTATTCTTTTGAATAAATTGATTTAAAAAAATCTCATCAATCAAGCCATCTTCGTAGTCATATTTTAAGTTTTGTATCCCTATGCTTAGTTCATTTAAAGGTTGTCTCCACTGATGAGCAATAGCACCTATCATCTCACCCATGGATGCCATTTTAGATTGTTGCTGTAGTGTTTGAAGCTGTTTTATGTTTTCATCGGTTTTCTCTTTTACAAGACTTTCAAGATTTTCATTTAGCTCTTTGAGCTCTTTTGTTCTATCTTGAACCTTCTTCTCTATCTCTTTTTTAGAGTTTTGAATTTTTTCCACCATCGCTTCTAAAGAATCAGACAGCTCTCCAATTTCATCAGAAGTTTTTACACCCTCAAATACAACATCCTCTTCCATGTTTTTAGAAGCCACGGTTTGAGCTTTTTGCTTCAATCTTACGATAGGTGTGATAAGATATTTTACTAATAGCAAAGTTGAAAAAGCAATAATAAGTGTCGCTATTAGTATATAAATAGCAAGAAGTTTTTTATACTCATCAGATTGCTCTTTTAAAAAAACATCAGATGCACTGAGTGCAATCACAATGCTTTTATCATCTAATATATCTATTTTTTTATAACTAAAAGCTAAATTATTATCAAAATAGGATTTTTCTTCCAAGGAAAAGTCATTTTGTAATTTCTCATCTTTTCCAAATTCAAAACCAAACACCTTGTCTTTATCTTTATGATAGAGATAATAGCCATCTTCATTTGCTAAATAGATGTTTTTCTCAGATGAATAATTGTAGTTTATAGGTGTAAATAGTTTATATATATCTGCATTTACAATTAAAATAGCAAAAATACTATCACCATCATATACAGGTACTGCCACCCTAATTGTTGGGAGGTATGGCAAAGACAAAATACCATTTTCTCTATTTAAATTTATTTCAGATATATACACCTCATCTTTTTTTAATGTTTTTGCTTTTTTAAAATAGTCTCTTTTAGATTTATTTTGTAGATCTTCATTTTTAATAATAACAATCTCTCCCTTATTACCCTTTACTACAGTGAGTAGTTCTTTTCCATTTTTTGCATCTATTAGTCTAATATTGAAGTAAGCTTCCTTATGTTCGAGTATTGATTTTATATTTTTTTCAAATCTTTTTTTCAAACCACTGAGGGTATCGTTTGTCTTTTTATCATAACCATACTTATTTTTAGTTGCTCTTATGATGGCTTGAATATTCTCGTCATTTGCAAACAGCTTTACATCCCCAACCATCCCTTGTATATTTTCATTTATGGTTTTTGAATACTCATCAAGCTCTAAAACTAAGGAGCTTAAAAGATTTTGTTTGAAATACTCTCTCACTTGTGTATATGATAAAAAAGCAAAGACAATAACCCCTAAACCAGCGATAACAAATGTTCCAATCGCTACCTTAGTAGATATACTAATCTTCATAGCTGCTATCTTCTAACACTAAAGATATTGTTCTATTAGCAAGTTCAACTACACTATATACATCTGATGGAGTTTTATTTTTAACAACAGCAATACTATATACGCTTGGCTCTATTCCATAATAAACCCGTATCTCAGAGATGGTTGCACTCACTATTCTAAGTGCATTATAAACAGATGTAGGTGTGATAGTTTCATCTTTTTGAATTATTGTTTTTACAGATACAAGATTACCTCTGTCCTTGATTTTTTGCAAGCTCTCTAAAAGTTTTAATGACTCCTTAAACACATCACTAGGTTTTTTTGAGGTAGTTGTTTTCATGCTTAATTTTTTTGTATCTTTTAAAAAATAGTTTGTTAGTTTTTGTATATCATTTTGAATCTTTTCTGCTAAAACAAAGGTTTCATTTGGTGTATAATCTATGTTTAACAAAGTATCTAGTTCATAAGAAATTTTCCAAAGGTTATCATAAACATCTGATGAAGTTTTATCATTATAGTGTTTCTTATTTAGAAGCTCTCTATAAGATTCTAGGCTATATTTATTTTCTTTAGAAAATATATGTTGACTTACAAGATTTAACTCATCATCAAGTCTAATAATAAGCTCATATACCTCACTCGGTGTTATTGCAGTGCTTGGATCACTTGGACTTTGTGATGGCTTAAAACCTTCAAGCTCTTTAAATTTTGAAATTTTTTCTAGATTTTCTACCCCTTTAACATAGACATGGATAGGTTTTAAACCATAAATATAAGTAGTTTTTTTGGCTTTAAGCTTTATACCTTTTAAAATTTTTATAGATTCTATTTTATTGAGTATATATTCGCTCAAAGCATACACATCATCAGGGGTCTTTTTTAGGGTTGACTTTGGGTATTGGTTTAACTTTTTTCCAAGTTCAAAAGATGGTAAAATAGAAATAGCATACTCAAGATTCTGTACAACATCTGCAGGTGTTTTTTTCTCTTTTATCTCTTTTAGTTTAAAAGATCTCTCTACACCTAGTCTTCTTGAGATTCTATTTAGTTCTGCTGTTAGTGTTTGAATTGAATCATATACCTCTGTGGGAGAAATTATTTTTTGTTTTACATCTGGTATAGGAACAGGTTCCATCCAGAGTTTTTTTTGTATTTTATTTATTTTGTTTAAAAGCTCTATAGATTTATACAGTGCATGGTTTGGATGTTGATGCTCTTTTCGTTTTGGTTTTTGAATATTTACTTGTTCCCTTTGGGTTGATGCCAAAAACTTAATAACTTCTATAATTTGTTCTGTTTGAATATATACATCTGTTGGTGTAAATCCTTGTCCTAACATCTTATCAAAGGCTAAAGAGATTCCCCATAACTCCCTGTAAACATCACTGGGTGTTTTATTTGTATATTTTTTTGGTATAAATCTTTCCTCTTTTAAGATTTTTTTATTTTTTAAGAGATGTGCTACCTCTATTTTTAATCTTATAACATTCTCATAAACATCTTCAGGTGTTATATCTCGTGGTGGGACTGGAGGTAGAGTAATCTTCCCAAAATCATTTATCTCTCTATATTTATTTACCTTTGAGAGTATTTCGAGCGTTTTTTGAAGAACATGTCTAGGGGATTTGTTTTTTTGCTTTTCTACCTCATCAAGTTTGTCATAAATATTGTGCTCTTTTCTCAGCTCTATAACCATAGACTTCAGCACAACAGACTCAGCATAAACATCAGATGGTGTTTTTTCTTCAGCAAAAACATCCACAGATAGCAACAATAAAACTATAATTAGTATCTTCATAAACAATCCTCATATAATATAATGATTTTATCACTGCTCCCTTTAAAATTGCCTTTACTTCTACTTTGTAATATCACATAAAAATGGTATCCTTTCATAACAAATTATATACACAAGGTTGGTTGATGATAAAATCATTAAGAGGTATGAATGATATTTTAAGTGAAGATTATGAACGCTACACTTATTTTATAAAAACTGCTTCAGATGTTGCAAGTAGATATGGCTTTCATTTTATTGAAACCCCTCTTTTAGAAGAAACTGCCCTGTTTAAACGATCAGTTGGTGAGTCTAGTGATATTGTAGGCAAAGAGATGTATCAATTCATTGATAAAGGTAAAAATGATGTTTGTCTTCGCCCAGAGGGAACCGCTGGTGTTGTTCGTGCCTTTATTCAAAAAAAACTAGATAAAGCTGGTGGAACTCATAGATTTTTCTACCATGGTTCTATGTTTAGATATGAAAGACCTCAAAAAGGGCGATTAAGACAGTTTCATCAATTTGGTGTTGAGAGTTTTGGAGTAGATAGTGTTTATGAAGATGCAACTATGATTATGATGGCAAGTGACATCCTAAAAGAGTTAGGTATTGGATATAGACTTCAACTAAACTCTTTGGGTGATAATAACTGCATGCCAGAGTATAAAAATAAGCTTATTAAATTTGTAAAAGAGGGTGAAGATAGTATTTGTGAAGATTGCGTCAGAAGGCTAGAAACAAACCCTATTCGTGTTCTTGATTGCAAAAATGAAAGATGTCAAGAACTATACAAAGATGCTCCTAAACTACTAAACTGCTTATGTGAGAGTTGTGAAAAAGATTTTACCACACTTCAAAAAATTTTAAATGAAAATGGTGTTGCGTATGAGATAGATACCAATCTAGTTCGTGGACTAGACTACTACTCAAAAACTGCTTTTGAATTTGTAAGTGATAATATCGGAAGTCAAAGTGCTATAGCTGGTGGTGGTCGCTACGATAGACTGGTAGAGTTCCTTGATGGACGCCCTACTCCTGCTGTTGGTTTTGCTATGGGAATTGAGAGACTCATGGAACTCATAGTGATGCCTGAGAGTTTAAAAGATGGCTATTATATTGGTGCTATAGATGAAAAAGCTATCAATTTAGTGCTACAACTTGCACAAAGAAAAAGAAAAACAGATAAGGTGACTGTTGAGTATAAGGCTAAAAATTTCAAAAATCACATCAAAGGTGCAAATAAAGTAGATGCGAAGTATTTTTGTATTGTTGGTAGTAATGAGATTGTCAATGGCACTATTGTTGTTAAAAATTTAGAAAACAAAACAGAACAAATTATTAAGCAAAAGGAATTTTAATGGATTATATACATGCAGCATGGGATATATTGATAAACTTTATAGAGTTTTTTTTACTAGCGGGCATTGTTGGTCTTATAGCACTTTTCATTTATGATAAATATGTTCAAAGAAGAAGTGCTTTGCTTATAAACTATCCTGTTATTGGTAGAGTTAGATACGCTTTTGAAGCTCTCAGAGAGCCTCTTCGTCAGTATTTTGCAGAAGAAACATTTTATGAATCAAAAGATAAGGTTGATTGGGTTTATAAGGCAGCTAAAGATTTACCAAATTATCAATCCTTCTCAGTAGCACAACCATTTTCAGGTTCAAGATTTGTTATTAAGCACTCACCAAATGTTCTAAATGAAGAGGAGGTAAGTGATGATACAAGTGTTGTATTTGGGCAAGACAGGGAGATGCCATTTGTGTCTCACACCCCCCTAATACGCTCAGCTATGAGTGATGGAGCACTAAGTCCTGAAGCAGTTCGTGCGTTTTCAATTGCAGGTGCTACATCAAATCTCACTATAAATACAGGAGAGGGCTCACTTACATCCAATCATCTTTTTACTCATAAACCAGACTTGAACAACTGTGATTACCTTGAAATTGTTAATAGTACTCCATATTCAGAATTTATATTTAAAATAGGTAACTTTTTCTTTAACAAATCTGTAGCACTTAAATGGTACAGAACGGCTCTTTTGCATAAAAAAACTCAAAATACTTACATTTATGATACAACTTCACATGTGCTTTTTCGTGTTAACTGGAGTGCCCCAATAGAGTCATTTCCAAAAGAGGTACCAACTGATATACCAAACATGATTTTTCAAATGAGTTCAGGTCTTTATGGTGTTCGTGATGAAAATGGAAAGTTTGACGAACTGAGATACCAAAAAGTTATGAAATTTTGCCGTATGACTGAGATTAAAATTGCTCAGGGTGCAAAACAAACTGGTGGAAAATTAGCAGCAGCAAAAGTAACTGCCGACATAGCGTACTACAGAGGTGTTAAAGAGGGAGAAAATGTATTTTCACCAAATAGATTTCCCTTTGCAGACACAACAACTCAGCTTTTAGACTTTGTAGAAAGGCTCCAAAAACTTTCATCTAAACCTGTTGGATTTAAGATTGTTATCTCAGATGTAAACGATGTTGAAGAGATGGTGCAAGAGATGGCACAAAGAAAAATAGATGGCAAAAGCATACCTGATTTTATCTCTGTTGATAGTGGTGAGGGGGGAAGTGCTACTGCACCACTTGAACTTATGGAAGCGGTTGGTCTTACAACCAATAACGCACTTTATATACTTGATACAATGCTTAAAAAGTATGAAATTAGGCACAATATAAAAATAATCGCAAGTGGAAAAGTTCTTACGCCTGATGATATAGTTATCACCATGAGTATGGGTGCAGATGCAATAGGAATAGCTAGAGGTTTTATGATGAGTGGTGGATGTATCAGAGCTAGAATGTGTTCTGGTTTTGGTTCACACACCTGTCCTGTTGGTTTAGCTACGCAAGATCTTAAAAAAAGAGCGTCGTATTTAGTTGTAAAGAAGGGAAGAGAGATAGGAAACTATCATACAAATCTAATTAAAAGTTTAAAAGTTATTCTAGCTGTTATGGGTAAAAAAAGTATAAAAGAGTTAGATAAATCTTGCCTTACTTTTAAAAATCAAAATGGTGAAATATTCTTTGATATTGATAAATATTTTCATCATAAACTACACATTTAGAGAAAAATTTTGAAAAATTTTGGTCTCGACATTTGGTCAAATAAAAACTTCATAATTGAAGATGGACAAATAAAACTTAACTATAAGTCTATGCCCTCTTTATTGCAAATAACAGAACAAATTAGGTCTCAAGATATAAGAGGCCCGATACTACTGAGATTTCCCCACCTTATCAAGAAACAGATAAGGGGTCTCTATTCCTACTTTGACAAAGCGATAAAAATCAATAATTATCAAGGCAGTTTCAATGCTGTTTTCCCCCTGAAGGTAAATCAGTTTCCTCATGCCATAGAAGCTGTAACTTCTCAAGGGGCGCAATATAATTATGGACTAGAAGCTGGTTCCAAAGCGGAGCTTATTTTAGCCATGAGCAAAACACCAAATGGCGCAAATATTACAGTAAATGGCTTTAAAGATAAAGAGATGATAACTCTTGGATTTATAGCGGCACAAAGTGGACATAATATTACACTTACAATAGAGGGCTTAGGTGAACTTGAGACAATTATAGAAGTTGCTAATGAATGTAGTTTAAAAATTCCAAATATAGGGATAAGAGTAAGACTCCATAGCGTAGGTAGCGGAACATGGGCAAAAAGTGGTGGTATGGATGCCAAATTTGGACTCACTGCAACAGAAATTATAGAAGCGATAAAACTACTAAAAAGCACAAATTTGTTACAATACCTTAGTATGGTTCATTTTCATATTGGCTCTCAAATGGCCGATATAGCTCCTCTCAAGAGAGCACTAAGAGAAGCAGGAAACATCTATGCAGAACTTAGAAGAATGGGTGCCAATGAACTCAACAGTATCAATATAGGTGGTGGTTTAGCTGTAGAGTATGACCAACATACCCACTCCACTTCCCGCAACTACTCCATAGATGAGTTTTCAAGTAGTGTTGTATTTTTACTTGGTGAAATCATGGATGCCAAAGATGTTAAGCATCCAAATATTTTTACAGAATCAGGGAGGTTTATTGTCGCTTCTCATGCTGTACTTATCACCCCTGTACTAGAGCTTTTTACACAAGATTATCAAGAGAAATTACTTAACCTTAAAGAAAATGGTAACCCTCCCCTTATTGAAGAACTCATTGAGTTAAATAAACTTCTTAGTAATCAAAATTGTATAGAGTATCTACATGATGCCTTAGATCACATGGAATCACTTTTAACTCTCTTTGATTTAGGCTATATAGATTTACAAGATCGCTCAAACGCTGAGATACTTGTTCATAACATTATTAAAAAAGCACTGTACTTAAAATCAGCAAACCCTACGGATGAGCTTGAACAACTGCAAGTGAAGCTACAAGAAAGATACCTCATAAACGCTTCTATTTTTCAAAGCTTACCCGATTACTGGGGACTGGGTCAACACTTTCCTGTAATGCCTCTACATCATTTAAACTCAACACCACTAAGAGCAGCTTCCCTATGGGATATCACCTGTGATAGTGATGGCGAGATTGGTTTTAATCCCGAAAAACCGCTCTACCTACATGATGTTAATCTGGATGAAGAGGATTATTTTTTAGGCTTTTTTAATGTTGGTGCCTATCAAGAAACTTTAGGGATGAACCACAATCTTTTTACCCATCCACATGAATATACCGTAAATATCAATGATACAAATTTTGAGATTGTAAATGAAGTGGAATCAAAAAGCATTTTAAATATACTGAAATCAATAGGTTATGACAAAGAAAAAATATTAAATAAGCTTAAAACAGACCTATCAAGCAGTGATTTTATTACACAAAAAGAAAAAGATGATACACTTGCAAAACTAGAGACATTCGTTCAACAAAACGGTTATCTAAGAACAACAAATTAAAGGCAGATTTTTTGGGACTTTATGCTGAAATAAAAGATGATTTTTCAAACGCTTATAAAAATGATCCTGCACTCAACTCGAAGTTAGATTTTATTTTCAATTATCCTGGTGTATGGGCTGTGGCTTGGTATAGAATTGCTAACAAACTCTATAACTCTAATTTTAAAAGATTTGCAAGAATCCTCATGGGGATAACTCAAATACTTACCAATATAGACATTCATCCAGCAGCTACAATAGGAAAAAGAGTTTTTATAGATCATGGTACAGGTGTTGTTATTGGTGAGACAGCGATTATCGAGGAGGATGTATTAATTTATCAAGGTGTTACACTTGGAGGCGTATCCCTTACTCACGGCAAAAGACATCCAACTATAAAAAAAGGTGCTGTTATTGGTGCTGGTGCAAAAATTCTTGGTAATATTACCATTGGTGAGTATTCAAAAATTGGTGCAAATTCTGTTGTTGTCAAAGAGGTGCCAGACAATGCAACTGCTATTGGCATCCCTGCTCATGTTATAGAAAAAGGGAGATGTAAAGATCCCTTTATGCATAATATGCTTCCAGATATCAATAAAGAGATGTTTGAGTACCTCCTTAAAAGGGTTGCTATATTAGAACATATTTTAGTTGAAGATAATAAAAACCTTTTAGAAGAAGATTTAGAACTCGAACATATATATGAATCTTTCATTAAAGCTATGAAAAACTAAATATTTATATAATTATAAACTTATATATACTATTCTTTTAGTATAATAACTCCAATATTTTATTGGAGGCACCAATGCTAACAGACCGTATAAACACACTATCTGAATCTATAACTATCGCAATCACAACACTTGCACAAGAGTTAAAAGCTGAAGGAAAGGATATTCTTAGTTTTTCTGCAGGAGAGCCTGATTTTGGAACTCCACAAGTAATCAAAGATGCTGCTATCGAAGCAATTAACAATAACTTCACGAGATATACTGCTGTAGATGGAATTCCTGATTTAAAAGCTGCAGTTGCTAATAAGCTCAAACGCGATAATAACTTAGAGTATGCTCCAAATCAAATTATCGTAAATAATGGTGCGAAACACTCCCTTTTTAACCTTTTTTCAGCGACTATCCAAAATGGAGATGAAGTTATCATCCCTGCCCCTTATTGGGTTACTTACCCAGAACTTGTAAAATACTGTGGTGGTACAGTTGTGGAGATTCAAACGCATGATTATAGTGCATTTAAAATCACTCCAGAACAGCTGCAAAATGCAATAACACCAAAAACTAAGATGCTAGTTCTTACTACTCCATCTAACCCTACAGGCTCAGTTTATTCAAAAGAGGAGCTCGTAGCATTAGGAAAAGTATTAGAGGGCACAGAGATTATAGTTGCAAGTGATGAGATGTATGAAAAGCTTATATATGATGGCACATTTACATCTGCTGCTGCAGTGAGTGAAGATATGTTCAAGCGTACTGTAACGATAAATGGTTTAAGTAAATCTGTTGCTATGACTGGATGGAGATTTGGTTACATGGCTGCATATGATAGCGAACTGATTAAAGCAACTAAAAAACTTCAAAGCCAAAGCACCTCAAATATCAACTCTATTACTCAAAAAGCAGCCATAGTTGGACTTGATGGTCAGGCAGATGATGATATTGAGATGATGAGAAAAGCTTTTAAAGAGCGTCGTGATGAAGCGGTAGAACTTTTTAATAAAGTAGATGGATTAAGTGTACTAAAGCCAGATGGTGCTTTTTACCTTTTTGTAAATATCCAAGAAATAAGCAATGACTCACTCAACTTTGCAAAAGATTTGTTAGCTAAAAAAGAGGTAGCTGTTGTCCCTGGCGTTGCATTTGGTAGCGAGGGGTATTTTAGATTTAGTTTTGCTACAGATATTGAGAGCATTAGAACTGGGATTAAAAGAATTGAAGAGTATATAAAAGAGATGAACTCTTAGTATGAAAACTTAAATCTCCACATAAATGGGGAGATTTAAAACTATCAATAGGGTGTAGGTTTAGAATCACTATTTTTAGCAAACTTTACTACAAAAGCTCTCAGATATTTTAACTTTTTTTGATAACGCTCACTTTTTAAATACTCCAAAAACTCTTCGGCATCTTTTGTTTTGAGATGTATCGCGGCTAAGTTTTCACCCTTGCCTTGTAATATTTCTGTCCATCTCTCAATAGTATATTTTGAAACAAAGCTGCTCCCGCCACCATGACAATCTTTTGATCTGCAGTTTTTAAGGTACTCTTTTTGACCATTAAAATAATGCACCGCACTTAAAGGTAGAGAGAAAAGTGTGCTAAGCAAAACTGTTGTAAATATTAATTTTTTCATTTAATCACCATTCTTTAGATTTTAAATATAATACATTAGTTTTTATTATAATATTCTTAATTTAAAGCCTAAATAAATAAATAAATTTTATTTATTTATTTATTTTAGAAGTAAACTCAATTTTATACACATTTAGCTATTATCTCGTATATTTTAAAATGATGGATACAAAATGAATATTAAACTACTAAACAGTAATATAGCAGATATCAATGCAGATATTTTAGTGGAGTTTTTGACCTCACAAGAGTTAGCATCTCATGTGGATGTGAGAGTTTTACAACAAGCTGGATTTAAAGCAGAACAAGATTCTATATGTTTTTTACATGAAAAAGGAATTTTATTTTCTGGTATCGATTCTAAGCATAGTGACGATATAAGAAGTGCGACTGTAAGTGCTATAAAGGCACTTAAAGCATCAAGTTATATGAGTGCCAGATTAAGTGTAATTAACAATGAGACACTCAGTGCTCTCATTGAAGGGTTTGTCCTTGGTGGTTATGAGTTTAATACTTACAAGTCTCAACCAAAAGAGATACACTTAAAAGATATATTTTTTGCATCTAATGCATTAGATTTCAAAGTAATTGAAAACACTTTTCATGATGCTATGATTGTTGCAAAAGCTACATGCTTTACACGAGACATAGTAAATACAGCTCCACAAGAGATGCATCCACAAAGTATGGTAGAACTTGCCAAACAGTTAGCAAAAGATAATAAGCTTGGATGTGAGATACTTCAAGAAAAAGAGCTAGAAGAAGAAAAAATGGGTGCTATGCTTGCGGTTGGGCGTGCATCTATCCATGGAAGTGCCTTAATTCATTTGTCGTACAAACCTGCTAATCCAAAAAAAATCATCTCTCTTGTAGGAAAAGGTTTAACATACGATAGTGGTGGATTAAGTTTAAAACCTGCTACATCTATGGTCACTATGAAGATGGATAAAGCTGGAGCATGCGGGGTACTTGGGATGATTAAAGCAGCGAGCGAGTTAAAACTGGATGTTGAAGTTCACGCCTTTATAGGTGCAGTTGAAAATATGATTGGTGGCAATGCATACAAACCTGATGATGTGTTGGTTTCAAGAAGTGGCACGACTATAGAAGTAAGAAACACAGATGCTGAGGGTCGCTTGGTTCTAGCAGATGTTTTAACATATGCGCAAGACACTCTCAAAGCTGACTATTTGTTTGATTTTGCAACACTCACGGGAGCTTGTATGGTTGCTCTTGGTCAATACACAACTGGAGTTATGGGACATTCATCTAAACTCAAACATGATTTCTCAAAAGCTGGTTCTAAATCTGGCGAGTTAATTAGCTCACTTCCATTTAATAGACATCTTAAAAAACTTCTAAAAAGTGAGATAGCAGATATCTCAAACACTGCTTCAAAACCTTATGGGGGAGCTATAACAGCTGGACTATTTTTAGAAAAATTTATTCATGAAGATATGAAAAACAGATGGCTACATTTTGATATAGCTGGTTCAGCATACACTGAGAATGCTTGGGATTGTAATGTTTATGGAGGAACTGGTGCTGGTGTTCGTTTAATGAGTAACTACCTAAAAAACATATAAGCAAGTAGATATGTCGCGCTAATATAATATAAAAAACAATTATATTAATGGGACAGTATTTTGGGCACCACTAAAAACCATAATATGTCTCATTTTGTTACTCTTAATTGTTATAATTATATTATTAATCTATAATAAATATTTATAAACAATATGGACATCTAAAATGTGTTAAATTTACACTTACATCTCATGTTTACTTACTTTGAAAGCTATTTATTGATTGATTATAGAGATAAGTTGTCATAATCTTATGTATATATTCTTTTCAAAAGAGGCAATGTGAATTTTACATTTTTAGAAGTTGATAATAACAGTTTGTTAGAAAAAGTATTTGCATTTAGGTATAAGGTGATTACAGAAGCTGAAATATTTCAGGGATATGTTCGTGACACAGAATTTACAGACAACAAAGAGAGTGACAAATACGATCCCTTTTCTATCCATTTTGTTGCTTTAAATGACAATGGAGAAATTTGTGCAACTGTAAGATTAATACATCACTGTCCCTACAAATATCCAACAGAAAATATGACATTTAACACTGATAATTTTCAAAGAGATAAACTCGGTGAGATATCAAGGATTTTTATTCATCCTCAATACAGAGACTTGAAGACTACAAAAGAGATTATAGGCAACTTTAAAAAATTACTTTACATTAAGTTAATGGACTTTGGGGTAGAATACTCTTATGGTGCACTGATGCCAAATCTTATAAGATTGCTAAAGATTTTTAAAATGCATTACTATGAGTTGTCAGAGATGCAAATGCTTGGGAGTATGGGTTTAAGATACCCTTGTATCTTGTATACAAAAAAGTTTGGCGAGGATAACCCAGAACTAATTGAGGCTTGGAAGAAAAAAAATGGATAATAAATCACTTAACATTTCATTGTTGCTATGTTCTTTGCTCTCTTTAACTAGCTTACATGCGCAAACAGACGATTTGCTAGCCTCTCTTTCAAATGATATGACCCATTTTAGTGAGGTGGCTACAGCAACAAAACAAAATGAGCACTATCAGCCCTATATTATCTCTGTATTTAAGGGAAAAGATTTAAAAAAACTAGGTGTTGTTAACTTAGAAGAAGCTCTAGGACTAGTTCCGGGTGTAGATATGGCAACTGACAATATTGGCATTAAAACACCTATTTTCCGTGGATCAAATCCGAGTGCATATGGACAATCAAAACTTTTCATAGATGGTGTTCCAGCAAATAGTGTTTTTTTTGATGCCTATTCAGAACATCTTAAAATGCCTATAGAGATGATTAAGCGCATAGAAGTGGTTCGTGGTCCTGGAAGCAAAACAGATGGCTACAATGCCTATGCGGGTTCTATCAATGTTATTACTTATGCTGAAAACTTCAAGGGTTTTGACAATGCGAACTCAATTGTAATAAAAGGCGGTTCATACAAGTATGGAATGGTTGGTTTTACACAAAATTATGAAATAGATAATTTTTCAATTGCAACAGATTTTTCTTATCAACAAGATGATAAAACTTTAGATTCTGGCCCAGATGGCTATTCAAGTGGATTTTCATTGGATTACTCTGGTTTAAATACTGCACTTGGAAGAACTGGTGAGGTTCTAATGTGGAGTGAAACTTATTCCCTTGGCTTAACACTAAACTACAACAACACCTTTTATGCAAAACTGCGTATATTAGACCATACTCAATCAAGCGGATATGGAATTAACTTGTATATGACTGATGATAAAAAATCAAGAATGAAATTACCAAATAACTACATAGAATTGGGGATTGTTGAAAACATAGATAATTTTGACATAAGTATTAAGGGTGGTATGAAATACGATGCTTTTAATAGTGATGCAAGATTGGCTCCTGATGGTTTAACATATTTTGATGTAAAAAAGTATAAAGAATTTTTAACAGATAGTGACCCTGATACTAATGCAACTGCAGTTCTCCAAACACCAATAGTATGGTCAGATGGTATGTTTGGAGTTCATAGTGCTGAACAAGTTACATACTATCAATCCTCTTTTATAAGCTACAGCGGAATAAAAAATCACAATATTAATGTAGGCTACAGAGTGAGTCAAGAAAAAACAATTGCTATGGTATCTAAACTTTCAAGCTGGGCTACAGGCGATGTTGATTTGGTTGATTATACAGACAGTTATCCTTTTTTTGAAGATAATGTCAAAAGAGATACAGTAGCATTATTTTTAGAAGATTCATATAGCTATAGCGATTCTCTTAGTTTTTTAGTTGGTATAAATTATGAAAAAACTTCACTTTCGGATCCGCTGTATGAACCTAGAGCATCAATGGTTTATCAACATAATATACATAATATTTTCAAATTACTGTATTCTCAATCACACCGTAATCCATCTTGGCAAGAGATGTTTACCCAAAATAATCACTCAAGAATTGGAAGTACAGAGTTTGAACCTGAACGCGTGGAGGCTTATGAAGCTGCGTATGTACATATTTTAAACAGTACAAATCATATACAATCAAATATTTTTTATCTAAAAAACAGTGATCAAATTCAAATTATTGATAGTTCAAATGGTACTTTTGCTAATACTGGTAAGACAACTATATATGGTTTAGAATTTGAGTATAAAGGCAATATTAGCACAAGAGATTCACTCTACTTGAATTACTCCTACATAGATGGGGAAGAAAACAATAGAGAGCCACTATCGAATGTAGCTCAGCATATGTTTAAGGGGTATTATAGCTATGATATTACGAACCAATACTCAGTTAGTTCTGTGTTTAAATATGTGGGGGAGAAAGAGCGTATAGTAAATAATGAAGAAACACGAACTGATCCTTTACGAGCATATACAAAGATTGACCTTACAGTGCGTTATGACAGTAATAAATATAACTATAGTCTTATGGCAAGTGTAAAAAATATTTTTGACGCAGACATACGGTTTCCATCCAAATCAAAGACTTACATCGAAGATTATATTCAAGAGGGTAGAAATTTCATGATTACCTTAGAGAAGGAGTTTTAAGATGCGTATTTTAACTCTATTGTTTATATTACATACTTTTCTCTTTGGTTATAACTACAATGATATGTTACTAAAGGCTCAAGCTTCTATATTTCCTAAAATAATGATGCTGGATAAAAAACTAGAAGAGAAACTTATAGACGGGAAAATAGTTTATACTATTGTTTTTGATGAAGAGGACCACGATACAGCTTTGAGAATAAGTGAATTTATAAATAAAAATTATAAAAATAATTTTGATAAGTACAGCTATAAGATTAATCTTGTTAAATTTACAGATTTGTCCATAGACACGAATGCATCAATCATATATATGCTAAACTCAAACAAAGATATCAAAAAAGTAGCAGATATTGCGAAACAAAAAGGGATTATAACTTTTGCATACGATATAAATAATTTAAAAAATGGGCTGCTATTTTCTTTAATGCTGGAAAAATCAACCGTACTCTACCTTAATAAAGAAAACTTGCATACTCAAAAAGTAGATTTTGTTGACTCGTTATTGCAAATGGTAAAATTTATAGATAAAGGCAATAGTTAAGGGTAGCTCTAAAAATAGTTGCAAAATTTTTAAAAAATGAAACATTTATATGATAAAATAAATTTACTGTAGCTCGTTACAGTAAATTACGATACATTTTTTATAGGTAACAAACATGAAAAAAAGAAAGATACAATCGCTTTCTAGAAAAATAGTACTCTCAATCACACTCTTATCTTTATTTGCTTTGATAGTTATTTTTACAGTTTTTGAAAAAATCAATAAAGAAGCATTTTATAATATTGAGATGGAAAAGGCCAATCTAATTGCGAGAACCATAGAACCACTAATAGCAATCAATCTCTATCTTGGATTAAATAATGATAAAATAAAAGAAATATCACTACAGCTTATAAAAAATCCAAATATATTAGCTGTTAAAGTCATGCAATACAATCAAATCCTCAGTGAAATAAAATCTATGGAGTATGATAATAACATAGAGAGTTCATTTATTGTAAATCAAACAGTTTATAAACCCAATTCTCAAGAAAAGATAGGCTCACTTGTTATAACCTACTCGAATCAAAACTACAAAGAGTTAACTAAAAAATATACAAACCTAACGCTTACCCTGCTTTTTGCACTTGGTGCACTATTTGCACTTTTTAGTCTTTATGTCAAAAAGCTCCTCTCCCCTTTAAGAAAAATCGCAAAATCTCTTAAAAACTATTCTCCAGACAGGGAGATAAATTTTCCGTACATATCTCAAAACAATGAGATTGGACTTATATCAAATGCTTTAAATGATATGCAAGAAAAAATTATACAGTATGCAAAAAAACAAAAAAATATCAACCAGTTTTTAGAGGAAAAAATAGATGAAAAAACAATAGAATTGCGTAGGCAACTTTATATAGACACTTTAACAGGATTACCTAACAGACTGAGTCTTATTAATGATATTGTAGGTGTTCGAGAGGGAGCATTGCTTATAATCAATATTGATTCTTTTAGAGAGATCAATGATTTTTTCGGACATATTGCAGGTGATAATATCTTAAGAAAATTTGCGAACAGATTAAAGAGTATGTTTGATGATGTTAAGTATATTGAGCTTAAGCGTCTCTCTGGCGATGAATTTGCCCTATTTTTCATGAAAAAACCTTCCTTGGAGCACTTGACGCAAACAGCACAAAAACTTATTTTTGATGTAGAGAAAATGATATTTTTTCATGAAAACAATGAGATAGCGATAAGAATAACTGTGGGTGGAGTGCATCAAATAGATGGTGCTTTAGAAAAAGCGGATATCGCTCTCAAATCAGCAAAAAAACAGCACAAATCATTTCTACTTTATGATGAAAAATTAAATATTGAAGAACAGTATAAAGAGAATATGGAGTGGGTGAAAAAACTAAAAAAAGCTATTAGACAAGATAAAATACTTCCATATTTTCAACCTATATATGATAACAAATCAGATAAAATTGCAAGTTATGAGTGCTTAATACGCCTTATAGACAGCGACAATAATGTCATTAGTCCTTATAAGTTTTTAACAATTGCCAAAAAGAGCAGACTCTATAATAAACTAACAAAATTGATGATTAAAAAAAGTTGTCAACATTTTGAAAACATTGATAATGATTTTTCAATCAACCTATCAGTAGATGACATGCTTGATCCAGAGATTTTAGCGTATATTCAACAAAATATAAAAAAATACAATGTTGCTAAAAAAATTATTTTTGAAATTCTTGAATCTGAAGGGATAGAAAACTATGAGGAGATCTCGGTATTTATAGATGAACTGAAAGCTCTTGGTTGTAGAATTGCCATAGATGACTTCGGTTCTGGGTATTCGAATTTTGAGCATCTTCTTAAACTCAATATTGATTACATTAAGATAGATGGTACACTCATTAAAAATCTTGATACAGACAAGAATGCACAAATTGTAGCCAAAACAATAGTTGACTTTGCAAAAAGATTGAATATTTTGACTGTTGCAGAGTTTGTTCATAATGAAGCTATCCATATAAAAGTAAAAGAGTTAAACATAAGTCGTTCACAAGGCTTTTATCTTGCAAAACCACAAGAAAAATTAAAACACAGCTAAGTAATACCAAACCAAGTATTATTTAGATAAAATTACAAAATTATTTTATAAGCAATACAAAGGTTAATTATGGGTTTAAGTATCGGTCTTGTAGGACTTCCAAATGTAGGTAAATCAACAACTTTCAACGCACTCACAAAAGCACAAAATGCAGAAGCAGCTAACTATCCGTTTTGTACGATAGAACCAAACAAGGCAGTTGTTCCTGTTCCAGATAAAAGGTTAGCAGAGTTAGCAAAAATTGTTAACCCTGAAAGAATCCAGTATTCAACTTTAGACTTTGTAGATATTGCAGGTTTAGTAAAAGGTGCTTCTAAAGGTGAAGGTCTTGGCAATAAGTTTTTATCTAACATCCGTGAAACAGAAGTAATTCTTCAAATAGTGAGATGTTTTGATGATGAAAATATTGTGCATACAGAGGGAAGTATTGATCCTTTACGAGATGTTGAAATTATTGAGACTGAACTTATTCTTGCAGATATTGAAGTTTTACAAAATCGCATTGAGAGACTAAAAAAACAGGCAAAGGCTGACAAAGGCGCTAAAGCATCCCTAGAGATGGCTCAAGAACTTGTAGAGTTTTTAGCTGATGGTAATCTAGCTAGAAACTTCCCTGATGCAGATAGTGAAATATACCAACAACTCAATAATGAAGTAAGATTTTTAACTAACAAAGAGATTATGTATGGTGCTAATGTTGATGAAGAGGGTCTAGAGGATGAGGGTGGTTCTGAAGACAACGAGTATGTTATAGCACTTACTGAGCATGCTACAAAGAACAACTGTGAAATCATAAAACTTTGTGCCAAGGTTGAAGAGGAGCTTATCGGTCTCGACGATGAAGAAGCACAAGAGTTTTTAGAAGAGCTTGGTATTGAAGAATCAGGACTTGAACAAATTATACATAAAGGCTTTGAAAAGTTAGGTCTCATGAGTTACTTTACAGCTGGCGTCAAAGAGGTTCGTGCTTGGACTATACATCAAAACTCAACTGCCCCGCGTGCAGCTGCAGCTATCCATAACGACTTTGAAAAAGGTTTTATCCGTGCGGAGGTTATTGCCTATGACGATTATATAGAGTTTGGTGGTGAAGCTAAAGCAAAAGAAGCTGGAAAAATGAGACTAGAGGGTAAAGAATACATAGTTGCTGATGGCGATGTTATGCACTTTAGGTTTAATGTTTAAGCAATAATGGAAAACTATTGGTAATTCTAAGTTATAAATACATAACTTAGAATTACACTAACTAAGTGTAGCGATAGTTTGTCCATATTTTACATTATCGCCAGCTTTCACATCAAGTTTTAGCATATCTTTCTCAGCTAAAATAACAATAGTCGAACCCATCTCAAAACATCCAAAATCATCACCCTTGTTTTGATAAAGATTTTCATAAGAGTATGCTTGGCTTTTTTCTGCATCTGCATTTGTTTTAATTTTTGGCTCAAATGCAACCTGCATAACACCAACATTTAAAGCACTCACAAGTATTATGTAAAATATCTTTTTAGATGGTGTCTCACACATCAAAACAACTCTTTCATTTTCTATGAAAAGGTTAAGTCTTTTTTTAAGAGATGGCATATTGACAGGATAAAATTTTCCAGGAATATGAACCGCTTTTAAAACTTTTAGGTTTGTTGGCATATGGTAGCGGTGGTAATCTTTTGGAGATAAATAAAAGTTAATAAATGTACCATTGTGAACTATATTTTTTTCCCCTTGAGTAAAGTGTTCACCAAGGAGTTCGTCACTCTTATATCGCATCCCTTTAATCTGTAAGGCATACTCTTCACGCAATGAGCCACACTCTGATATGAAAGAATCGCATGGAGATATAAAATCATCAGCATCCAAAGAGTACTTTCTATCCTCTCTTAACTTTCTTGTAAAAAGAGCATTAAGAGAGTGGTATCTACTTGAAGCGTGGAACTCACTCATATCAAGCTCCATAAGATTTACATAAGAGCTGTTTACAATCTTTTGAAACCATTGAGGAAACTCTTTGTTGGCGAATTTTCCAAAATTTTGTGAAATTATTGAAGTTATATGTCTCTTCACTAAACTAATCCTTATTATCTTTCTTCTCAACTAGCTTTCGCTTAGCTATCTCTTCTATAAGCACTGTTGCATAAGAGCCCTTAGGAAGGGTAAAGTTCATCTCATACTGAGCTTCTACGGGCTTAAATCTACCCTCTATATCTGTTGGATATACCCACGCATATCTTCTTGCGCCATCAGCATTGATCTCATCGTTAAAATCTTTTTCTATTGTTCCTGCGAGTCCAGAAGATAGTTTCACTTTTTTTCCACATAAAAGTCCTGTAACTGAGATATCACGCTTTAAAAATCGCTCTAAATCCTCATCTGTATCTTCAAAGTCAAACAGTCTGCCATGTGGATAGTGCTCCATGATATCACCATGTATCATCTTAAATGGATGTTTTTGCTTTTGTAGCTTTTGTATCTCGTTGTGTGGTATATTTAAAAGAGACTCTAACTCCTCGGCTCCAAAATTTTGTACCAAAGTATTTATCTCTAATCTTCTACTCAGCCATAGATTAAATAGATGACTTTGATAAGCACTAATAAGGAGTTTTTTTACCTTGTGATTACGCTCTTTTTTTTCACCCTTGGCAATTTTTTCACCAAGAATATGGTTATCGCCATAATTACCAAATCTTTGGTATCCAAAAAAGTTTGGCATTCCAAAATCGTTGATATTTTTAAGAGCTTCATCTATCTTTTGTGCAGATGTAGGGTTTACTTTTTTAAGCTTTATATAAAATCTATTCCCTTGTAAGTGCCCTATTCTAATCTTGTTGTTATGATAAGTCTTAGAGATGATTTTAACACTTTCATGAGAAAAATTCTCAAGTGCCTCTTCATATTTTTTATGTAAAGAGATATACTGTTTTGTCATCGCATGTTTATCTTTAAGCCCAGCGTAACCTATCTCTTTATTTTTAATCCCTAAATGGTTTGCTAGCAAGCCAATAAGTTCAAAAGTGGAAAGCCCCTTTTTTCTTATAAAAAGAACAAGGTGCTCCCCCTCCCCTGAAAACTCATAAAGGGGTATCTCTTCAACAACAAAATCTCGAGGTGTTTGTTTAAAGTGAAAATCGATGCTAGAGTGTCCTAATGAGTAAAATCTGTCCATTAAGATTATTTAACTTTTCCTAAAAATTCACAATCAACAGTGTTGACTTTAATTAAATCACCCTCTAAAACATGGTAAGGCACTTGAACAACTGCTCCAGTTTCAAGAGTAGCAGGTTTTTTACTTCCACTTGAAGTATCGCCTTTAAAGTTTGGAGGTGTTTCAGTAATAAAAAGTTCCATAACTTCAGGAGCTGCTACAGAGATAGCTTTATTTTTAAAGAAAATCATATCAACATTTGTTCCATCTTTTAGCCACTTTGCAGCATCATCACACTGCTCATAAGTTAAACCGAGTTGATCATATGTTTCATTATCCATAAACTGATACATCTCACCATCATCGTAGAGATATTGCATAGTTTTAAATTCGATAACTGGTACTTCAAACTTGTCTCCAGCATGAACAGTTTTCTCAACCACTTTTCCATTTAAAAAGCTTTTCATTTTCATACGAACAAATGCTGCACCCTTCCCTGGTTTAACATGTTGAAATTCTACTATTTTGTATGGCACTTCGCCTACAATTAAACGAACACCCTTTTTAATATCACTCATTCCGATAGTTGCCATTAACAAACCTTTTGCAAAAAATATTTTTGGAATTTTACACAAAAATGGCTTAAATCTTATAGTTTGTGTAAAAGTTCTTTGATATAATTATTATATCAGTCACTTGTAATTTCTATATATTTAACTCCTCTTTGGGTTCCAATATGCCAATTTTAATCAAAAATAGGTGAATATTGGATGTTCTGGAGTTGGTGTTATTTTTGATTCAGGACTTACCCTTTTTTTTTACCTATATTTTGTTTTTATACATTGTTATCTTTTGTATGCTATTTCAAGCTACAATAACATCCAGTTATTATAAGGAAACATAATTATGAATAAAATATTTTTTGTCTCAACTTTTCTTCTAGCCACTTTGAACGCACATGAGTGCACTTATACAATAGAGATGAACTTAGATATGGATAAAGGTCTTATAAAAGGGTATGCGAGTATCTTTAGTGACCATCCTACATTAAAACTGCTAGATTCAAAAGCAAAAATTTCAGAGATTAAAAATGCTTCACTTAACATTGAAGGAAATATGCCAAACTTGGTACTCAAAGATGTCAATAAACCTGTAGAGATAGCATTTACTCATAGCTTTAGACCTATAAAAGGGGATGCGATAGTCTTAGAAGCTTGGTATCCAAAAATTGACATTATGTGTAAACATGAGACTATTATATCAAGCTCGGATGTTACTACCATCGTAGAAGCAACATCATCAAGAAAGGTTGGAGATAAAAAACATTTTACATTTGATTATCCGCTTGATAATCTTAATATAATAGCCTCTAAAAACTACACTAGCAACTCTAAAATAACTAAAGAGGGGATGAAACTCTCAACACATTTTTACGCCAATGATGCACATCTGTCTCAAAAATATTTACAAAAAACAGAGGAGTATTTCAGACTCTATAAAAATATATTTGGATTTTTACCCTTTAAAGAATTTAAAGTTGTAGAGACTCCGTTTCCTGCTGGATATTCTATGCCAACATTTACGCTCATTGGGCAGCAAATAATTGATAAAGATTTTGTATTTAACAGTTCATTAGGGCATGAGATTGTACATCAATGGTTTGGAAACTATGTTTACTCACCTTCTCAGGGAAACTGGGCTGAGGGACTCACTACTTTTTATTCAGATTATCTATATGCCGATAAAAACGGCAAAGGGATTGCGTATAGAAAAGATATGCTCATCAAGTACAACTCTTATGTTAACAGTAAGAATGAGATTGCACTTATAGAGTTTATGCATAAAGAAAAAGAGAGTAAAAATGCAATTGGGTATCAAAAATCTGCATTTTTCTTTTATATGCTAGAGCAAAAAATAGGAAAAAAGGCTTTTAATAAAGGGATAAGACAACTACTGCAAAAGTATCCATTTAAAACCGCAAACTATAAAAATTTAAGAGAGATATTTGAAGAGGCATCAGGTAAAAAACTACTCGATTTTTTTAAAAGATGGGTGTATATGAAAGGTGCTTTAGAGTTTAGTATTAACAATGTAGGCTTGATGTATGTGGATGATAGCTATACCCTTACTTTTGACACAACCAACAACATGATGAGTGGCTATATGCCTCTAACAATCTGTTCGGATGACGAGTGCTTATCAACAAAAATTGATTTAAGTCAAAAACAACACAGCTTAAAGCTAGATATAGAACCAACAAAAATAATATTTGATGAAAACTACAACATCTTTAGAAAACTCAATACAAAAGAGATACCTCCAGTTCTTTCAAAAGTGCTTCAAGCCAATGCTATTGCCGTTATCGACAGAGCTGATGAAAAGAAATTTTCTAAAATGAAGCATATTTTTAAAAATTTTAAATTTGCTGATACTTTAACATTTGAGGAGCTAAAAAACAACAATATTTTTGTTCTAGGGGCAAATAATTCTTTACTCAAAAATATTGCTCTCCCTTTTGAAATGCAAGGTGATGCAAAAATAGAGCTATTTAAAAATCCCCTCAACGAAAATAATGTTATCGCTGTATTTGAGATGAAAGAACTCTCTCGTTCTATCTTTTACAAGCTCCAACACCTTGGAAAATACTCAACAGTAGTTTTTGAAAAAGGTGAAATTATACACAAAAGTACAAAACCATCACTCAAAGGGATCACTTATACTATTAACCGTGATTCCTATGTTATAAAACCTAAAGTGGAAAAATTAAACGATATGATTGATGTAATTGTAAAAAGTAAGATTGTATATGTAGGCGAGAGTCATACAGAGTTTTCCAGCCATCTCAACCAGCTAAAAATCATCAAAGCGATGTATAAAAAAGATAAAAACATGGTAATTGGTATGGAGATGTTTCAAAAGCCTTATCAAAAATATTTGGACGCATACATCGAGGGTAAAATAACAGAAAAAGAGATGGTTATAAAAACTGAGTATTTTAAAAGATGGAAATATGATTATGAACTCTACAGACCTATCATATCTTTTGCCAAAAAACATAAAATTCGCATACTAGCACTCAACATTGATAGAGAGATAACAAAAAAAGTTGTTAGTGAGGGGATGGATGCTTTAGATGATAAGCAACGAGCACAAGTACCTACATCAATAGACTTCTCAAACACAAAGTATAAAGAACAGCTTAGAATGATATACGGCATGCATCAAACAGAGCGCTTTAAAAACTTTGAGCAATTTTACCATGCACAACTTATTTGGGATGAATCAATGGCAAACAATATGGTCACATTTATGCAAAAAAATCCCAAATACAATATGGTAGTTCTAGCTGGTAACGGGCATATCATGCATGGTCATGGTATCCCAAGTAGAGTTGAAAGACGAGGCTTTAAAGATTACACTATTGCACTGAACTTTACAAAACCTGAGCCAGGGATAGCTGATTATCTACTCTATCCATCCGCTATAACTACTAAAAAAGCTACAAAACTTGGTGTTTACTTAAAAGATGGTGATATTCTTGAGGTGTTAGAGCTTGTTGAGAACTCTTTAGCAGAAAAAGCAGAAATAAAAGTGGGAGATATCCTTATAAAATATAATGATGTTCCATTAAAGAACCTATTTGCTCTAAAAACAGAGCTTGCCTTTATAGAAAAAAATGCAAAGCTTACAGTTCTTAGAGATTCTAAAGAGATAGAGGTAACTATTGATTTTTCTAAAGTAAAGTAGTATTTTGCTGCAAATGATTATATAGTCAGCCAACCAAGAAATCGCTTCATTAAGTGGTTTTGTAAAGCTTTCTTTAGTATCGCTTGATAGATTAGGTGCCCTTAACTATTCACCCCAGCCGAGCTTTTCTTTTAATATATCAAAATAGTTGAAATCTTCTCTATGGATAAGTTTTGCTTTTTTTGAAGCTAACCTGATGTGAAGACTCTCATCCTCTTCAAGTTCATGCATATCTTGACCATCTACAATAATCAGAGCTCTGTTTTGCGGTGTTCTCATCTCTATGGAATATTTTCCAGGTAAAACAACTGGTCTTTGTGTGAGTGAGTGTGGACAGATAGGGGTCAGTGCAAAAACTTCAGTAAGAGGAAAAAGCACTGGTCCACCTGCTGAGAGGTTATAAGCGGTTGAACCAGTTGGTGTTGAGACAATAACACCGTCTCCATAATATTTGTTAAATGCTCTTCCATCAACAAGTGTTTCTATATGTATCATGTTTGATATAGATGGTCTTGTAAGAACAATATCATTAAAAGCATACATGGTGAGCTCTTCACCATTTCTTATCACCTTCGCTTCTAAAACGGCTCTCTCATCTATTCTACATTTATCTTCTATCATTTTAGCAACAAAAGAATCAAGTTCTGCCATACTTACATCAGATAAGAAACCAAGATTTCCTGCATAAACACCTAAAATAGGGATGTCATAATCGAGGGATCTTCTAACAGCAGAGATAAGGGTCCCATCTCCACCAAGTGTTACAAGAGCGTCACACTTTTTACATAACAGATTAAACTCCATCCCCATAACATCAATCATGCTACCGCTTATGCTTTCTACATAAATATCTATATTGTATTTTTTGAAAATTTTTTTTAGATTAAAGAAGCTTTCTTTTAGTTCTGGAGTGGATGGTCTTAAGATAACACCGATTTTTTTAATATGACTCGTTTGCACAATAACTCTTTTTTTAAGTTATTATACACTTTTATTTACATTTTGGACAGATACCATTAAAAATAATAGCGCTTTCATCTAAGCTATAGCTACTTAATTGTTTCGCATCACTTAAAACCTGAGAAATATCTAGGTCAATATCCATAATAGTTTGACATTGAGTACAAACAACATGAGAATGTTCCTCTTTTGTAAGCTCGTAAACACTTTTTTGATGAGGAATTTTCACTTCACTTAAGAAAAATATATCTGTCATCGCATTTATATTTTTATAGATCGTTGCCAAAGAAACTGAGGGAAACTTACTCTTAAGGGAGTGATACAGTTGATCTATATTCATATGACCATTTACATATAACTCTTCAACTATAGTTAATCTTTGCGGTGTTACTTTTAAATTTTTTTCTTTTAATAATGCTACATAGTTCATAGTAAATTCTTTAATATATATTTATTTTGCAGAAAGTATTATAGTAGATAAATCTAAATATCTTCATTGTAATAAATTTCACTCACGATTCTAATGAATCTTTAAGCTTTAAAGTAATTCTACCTAATTTTAGATATAATTGCAAAAAAATTTATAGGACTCTATATATATGAGAAGTCATTATTGTACAGATTTAAGTGAAGCAAATGTAGGTCAAGAGGTTGTCTTAGCTGGTTGGGCTAATAACTATCGTGATCATGGTGGGATTATCTTTATTGATTTACGCGACAAAAGTGGTTTAATCCAACTTACTTGTGACCCAGAAGATAGTGTTGAAGCTCATAAAACAGCTGATGGCGTTCGTGATGAGTATGTTTTAATAGCTAAGGGAACAGTTCGTCTTCGTGGTGAGGGCTTAACAAATCCACGCCTTCAAACAGGTGCGATTGAGATAATAGTTAGTGAACTTATTATTGAAAACAAATCAGCTCCAGTTCCATTTGTAATTGGTGACAAAAATGTTGGTGAAGAAACAACACTTAAGTATCGCTACTTAGAACTTCGCGATCCTGATTTATACAGTGCATTTCGTCTTCGCTCAAAAGCAGCAATCGCAGCTAGAAACATCTTAGATGAAAATGGTTTCTTAGAAGTTGAAACTCCTATCCTTACCAAATCAACTCCAGAGGGTGCTAGGGATTATCTAGTTCCATCTCGTGTTCACGATGGTGAGTTTTATGCGCTTCCTCAATCACCACAGCTTTTTAAACAGCTTTTGATGGTTGGTGGATTTGATAGATATTTTCAAATCGCAAAATGTTTTCGTGATGAAGACTTAAGAGCGGACCGTCAGCCCGAATTTACTCAGATAGATGTTGAGATGAGTTTTTGTAACCAAGAAGATGTTATAAAAGTAGCAGAGGACTTACTTGTTTCTATGTTTAAAGCTTGTGACATTGATGTGAAGCCACCATTTAACCGCATAACATACAAAAATGCTATGGAGTGGTATGGTTCTGATAAACCAGATTTGAGATATGACTTAAAAATGGTTGATGTGATTGATATTTTTGAGCGTTGTGACAATGAAATCTTTACTAATATCGCTAAGAAACCGCATATAAATCGCATAAAAGCCTTAAAAGTTCCGGGTGCTGATTTAGTGTTTTCAAAAAGAGAGATGAAAGCTTTTGAAACATTTGTGCGTCAATTTGGTGCACATGGTCTGGGTTATTTCCAGATGAAAGAAGATGGTCTTAAAGGTCCACTTACAAAATTCTTTAGTGAAGAGGATATTCAAGCAATTATCCAAAGAACAGAACTTGAAGTTGGTGATGTTGTATTTTTTGGTGCAGGTGACAAGAAAACTGTAATGGATTATATGGGTAGATTTAGAATTTTCATAGCAGAGCATGAAAAAATGAACCTTATTGATGAAGATGCATTTGAATTTGTATGGGTAGTTGACTTCCCAATGTTTGAAGTTGAAGATGGGCGTGTAAAAGCACTTCACCATCCATTTACACAGCCTAAAGATACAGATAAAGAGGATGTTGAAGAGATAGAGTCTATCGCTTATGACATTGTTTTAAATGGTACTGAACTTGGTGGTGGATCTATCCGTATCCATAAAGAAGCGGTTCAAGAAGAGGTATTTAAACTTCTTGGTATTAGTGAAGAGGAAGCACATGAGAAATTTGGCTTCTTACTTGATGCTCTTAAATTTGGTGCACCCCCACATGGTGGTTTCGCTCTAGGTTTTGATAGACTTATGATGCTGATTACTAAAAAAGCAAGCATCCGTGATGTTATAGCCTTTCCTAAAACACAAAAAGCCTCTTGTGTCCTTACAAAAGCACCAAGTGCGGTTGATAACACACAACTCAGAGACTTGCACATCCGTCTTAGAGAACAGACAAAAGCGTAATATAAGATTATGATAAGAGTTACAACTCAATGTAGGGAGGCAATAAATGCCGAGTCGTAAAAAACTTTTCTTAATTATCGGAGCTCCTGGCTCTGGTAAAACAACAGATGCAGAACTAATAGCACAAAAAAATGATAATATCACACACTACTCTACTGGCGATATGCTCCGAGCAGAAGTTGCAACTAAAAGTGAACTAGGGCTAGAGATAGATACATTTATCTCCAAAGGCCTCATTGTTCCTATTGAAGTGGCCATAAAAACGATTACTAACGCCATTAAAAATACCCCCACAGATATAATCATCATTGATGGTTATCCTAGAAGCATGGAACAGTTACAAGCTTTAGATGAATACCTCTCTAAAGACCTCTCTTTAGAGCTTATAAGTGTCATAGAGGTTGCAGTGAGTGAAGAAACTGCTAGAGATAGAGTTTTAGGTCGTGCTCGCGGTGCTGATGATAACACTGAAGTGTTTGACAACCGTATGAAAGTTTATATAGAGCCATTGGCTGAGATCCAAGAATTTTATAACAAAAAAAATATATTAAAGGTGATTTCTGGCGAGGGAACTATAGAAGAAATAGTTACTGAGATGGAAGCTTTTATACTTTCTAAAATATAATTAAATAAACTTCTTGTACAACCTAGGAAGTGATGCTTTAGCTTCACCTGAGAGTGAGACTAAAGTCACACATCCGATAGGATTATATTGGAACTCAATATCCAAAACACTCTGGATGTTAGAGAATTAACCTAGCTTAGAAACAATACTTGCCTCAACATCAGCAATATCTGCTGTACCATCAACAGTTATATATGTTAAATTATCAGTTTTACTTGCTTGCTCTTTGTAGTAACCAATAAGAGGTTTTGTAAGCTCGTGATACACTTTTAATCTATCAAGAACTACCGACTCTTTATCATCATCGCGTTGCACTAAATCTTCACCAGTTAGGTCATCTTTACCCTCAACTTTTGGTGGATTGTAAACTATATGATAAGTTCTTCCACTAGGCAAGTGAGCACGGCGACCAGCCATACGAGTAACAATCTCAGAATCTGGAACATCTATCTCAATAACTGCATCTATTGCGATGCCAGCATTTGTTACTGCATCAGCTTGAGGAAGTGTACGGGGAAAACCATCTAAAAGATACCCATTTTTACAGTCATCTTCAGCAATTCTATCTTTTACAAGACCAATAATAATCTCATCCGTAACAAGTTGACCAGCGTCCATTGCAGACTTTGCCATTTTGCCCATCTCAGTTCCAGCTTTAATAGCTGCTCGCAACATATCACCAGTAGAAATTTGAGGGATGTTATATTTTTTCGTTAAAAATTGAGCTTGCGTACCTTTTCCAGCACCAGGAGCTCCTAGTAATATTATTCGCATAGTCATTCCTATATAGTTTGTTGGTGAGATTATATATAAATGTAGTTAAACTAACTATAAAAAAATAATTAATTAATTATTTTTGGGAATAAAATAGATCACAGTTTCAAATATCCCCTCCATATAGTGTCTAATATAGATTTTATAACCATCATATATGGCTAATACTTTTTCGGGAATTTTATACCAATCTTGCGCTCTATGATAGATACATATAGCTAAAACTGGTTTGTACTTTAAAATGGTTTCTTTTGCTCCATCTATTGCATCTTGTTCCGCACCCTCAATATCGAGCTTGATGTAATCAACCTTTTCTTTTATGATGTTATCCAAAGTATCCACTTGCACACTTTGGGTACCTTTGCCATAAATAGCCGAAAAAGATTTTTCTTCATTAAAATAAAGTGTTTCTTTTCTATTGGATATACCTAGGTTGATAAACTCTATATTTTCTAAATGACCTAGATTACGCTTTGCAATTCTGAGGTTTTCTTGTATTGGTTCTATGAGGTATATCTTTTTAAAGTCGGGGTAGTTTTTTATAATCTGCGTGCAGGTATCGCCAACATAGCCACCACCATCGACAAAAGTGATGTTTTTAATATTAGGTAATATTAATTTATCAAAATATTGATGTTGAGTGATATTTTTAAATCCATCCATAAAATCTAAATCAAATGTTATTTTAAAATTTATAATTTTAAGAAAAATCTCTTGAGATATTTTATCCTCAAGTAGATTATATACTTTCTCGTATCTAGCACGATTTTTTTTAAAATCGTTTTCAAAATCAAGGATAAAAGGGGGTTCTGCTAAATCTAAAGAAGAGTATTTATAAAATGCAAGATAGTTAAAATGTTCAAAACCAAGTGCATCGAGTCTGCTTTTAACCTCTAAGGGGCTTCCTGTAGATACACTCAATATAATTGAGTTTTTGTCTATCTCATTTATGTTAAGTATCTCTTTTTTACGGGAGCGTTGCACTCTTGTAAAGTCATCTATAACTCCATCAATTTCTATATGCTTGATGATGCTTTTTGTAAACTTATTGATGCCAAGGATATATTTTTTAACCTTAGTGGAGGAGATAAAAAGTTCCGTCAACTCTTTATCTCTTTTATTTATGTAATCAAAATCTACTAAGTTCACTCCTCAACAAATCCAAAATCTTCATCATCACTACCCTTTTGAGCTTCTAAGATGTCATCAATAAGCTCTTTGCACTCATCTTCTTCGATATCACCGCTCTCTATGTCAGCTAATACATCTTTTAAATCAGCTTTAAACTCACGAAGCTCTTCTATCTCCTCTTTTGCATCTTCACTCGCTTCTTTATTGCCAGCTATCTCTTCGAAAATTTCATCCAATCTTTCATCTAAATCTGGAATAACACTCTTTGTAAGCAACTCTTCTAGTTTTTGAGCTTGAGACATACTACACCTTTATATTCTATTTTTGAAATGATACTCTAAATTCATACATATTGGTATTAATTTTATATATTTAAAACCTAAATTTTAGTAGAATAAAAGATCATATAATAAAATTTTGGAGCATCCCCTTGAAACTCTCTTTATCTCTCCTCGCCCTCGCCTCATCTTTGTACGGATACACCTACACTGGATGTGGTGAAAATAAAAAAGATGCACTTTTTGAACTAAGTGGAAACATAAAATCTTCTATTGAAAATAATTTTGAGCAAACAATACAAACCAATAACAATGAAGATGATGTACAAACAAAAATATCATCGTATATAAGTGCTTCAACTAACCTTTCTTTGGTAAACATAGTATATAAAAGAAAAAATCCTAACGAGGTTTGTGCCTCAGTAACGAAAGAGGATCAAGCAAAAAATACAAAAAAAATGTTAGAAACTGCTCTTCTTTATAAAGAAGAAAATCTTCCAATCAACATAGATAAAAAAGCTCAAAAGCTTAATTTATGGCTCAAAGATATTGAACAACTTAGATATTTACTTCCCGTATTTATGGATGACACTCAAGAAGCACAAAAAATACTTAACAAAAAAGAGAAACTATTTAATGATTTATACAGCCAAGCACTTGCTCATTCAGAGTCTCTAGTTTGGAGAAGTTGTGCTAAAAACAAAGAGGATGCAAAAGCTGCATTAAATACAAAACTATTTAAAAATCAAACAAAAAAGGAGATAGAAGGTTTCTTTGCTTCCATCGCTTCTGTATTTAGCTCAGACAAATCGCCAATGATAGATCTTTTTAAAGAGCAACTAAATTACATCAAAAAAAGGGATCAAGAGTGTGCTGTTATTAAAAAAGATGAACTTTTAAATATAGCACAAAGCATGAATGCAGATGTTGCAAGATTTAATAAAAGCATCTTAGAAGAAAATCCAAAAAAACGTTACAAACAGATACATAATTATTTAGAGCACCTCAATGTTACAAAGGCACTTATAGAGCTCTATCCTGAAACTTTTAAAAACAATGATTTCTCACGAATTTCCAATACAAAAGAGATGCTTTCTGAAATCCTCAAAACTACATACCCACAAAATGTAATTTTTCATGTTAAGGGTAAACAAGGAATTAGCATAAAATTAGACGGTAAAATAGTTCAAAATAATCAAAATTATTATATCCCACATGGTGAACATAGCTATACTATCACCACAAAAGACAAATGTCCTATTAGTGGAACATTTAGCTTAGACTTAGAAGATGAAGAAAAAATTAGTGAAGATTTTTCATCCAATAACTACCCTACGGTTTTGTTTATCACAGATAAAACACCAAATATTGTTGTGAATGGGCAAATTGTTAAGCCAAATACAATTACCCCTATCAAAGAGTGCAACGCAGATGTTAGATATGTAGTGAAATTCGCAGGACAAAATAGAGATGGAGAATTAAGTTTATCACCAGGAAAAGCCCATCAAATCGAGTTGAATTTTTTAACAAAAAAAGAGTTAGAAGTCTTTAATGATGCGAAAACTAAATATTTTACAACAACAAGTGGAGCGAAATTTTCAGAATCCCTCACCTTGGTTTCAGGTGAAAACTTAGAGTTTATTCTTGAAGATGATGTTACAAATGGTGAGCTTAAACTTCACGAAAAAGGTAGCTTTAGATATAAATCAAATGATGGTTTTGTTGGTACTGATAGTTTTGAATTTGTTATAAAAGCAAATGGCAAAACAAGTGCACCAAAAGTTGTCAACATTACAGTAAATGCTTCAACCACAGTGGTAAAAATAGCGAAAGTGGTGGCTGATATCAACGAAACAGTAGAGGATACAAAAGTAATCGTGCAAGAAACCATAGATGAAGCTGAAGAAAAATACCAAAGATTTAAAATTTATGTAACTTCACAAGAGTTGGATGTTGAGAAAATGAAAAAGTTAAAAGAGACCTATCCTAAAATGTTTTCAAGACTTGTTCAAGAGATGACTGGTAATTAATATGAACTTTTATGCACTTATCATTGGCACTGAAATCTTAAACGGACGCAGAGAAGATAAACATTTTGACTTTATCCGCGGGGAACTGCAAAAGTATGGTCATGAACTATTTGCTTCATTTATTATAAAGGATGATGCAAAACTGATAAAAAACACTTTTGAACTTATAAAAAATGATGAAGATTCTGTTATGTTTTCCTTTGGTGGGATAGGTTCAACTCCTGATGATTTAACAAGAGAAATAGCAGCGAGTGTTTTCACATCCAAACCACTTATGAGACACAAAGAATTTGAACAAAATATCATTGATAAATTTGCATCCCAAGCTTACCCGCATAGAATCAATATGTCAGACTTACCTCAAGGCTCAGACCTGATTTTTAATCCAATCAACAATATGTCAGGCTTTTCTCTGCAACATAGATTTTTCTTTGTTCCTGGATTTCCATCTATGGCACATCCAATGCTTAGTGATGTCATAGGTAGATTTTTTTCATTATCCGATGAAAAATTCAGATACACTCTGCTTGCTCAAACAAGTGAAAATACCCTTATAACCTTAATGAAACAAATTCCTAAAGATATAGAATTATCCTCTTTACCTATGCTTAACGATGGAGAACCACAGGTTGAACTTTCATTAATCAGCAAAGACAAAACCAGAGTAAAACACTACTTTAATCTCTTCATAGAACAACTCGATAACACTAACATCCCTTA
>JALSLJ010000096.1 GCA_026988315.1 Sulfurimonas sp.
CACCCTCTATAACAACCTCAGCTATACTCATACTTCTTGCTAACTCATTAAAGTAGCTTATCATAACAACACCATTTAACACGGCAATACCAAGGAGTGCAATAAACCCAACAGAAGCTGGAACTGATAAGTAACTCCCCGTTGCGTACAGTCCAAAAATACCACCCATCATTGCAAGTGGGATAGTGGTAAAAATGATGATGCTTTGAACAACTGACTTAAATGTCATATATAAAATCATAAATATCATCACTAAAGCGATAGGCACAACCATAGAGAGTCTAGCCATAGTAGCCTGTTGATTTTTAAACTCTCCCCCATAAGTAAGGGAGTATCCAGCTGGAAGTTTTATCTCTTTTTGTATATTTTCTTTAAGGTGATCCACAAAAGTTACAAGGTCGATTCCAGATACATTTGTCGAAATAGATATAAATCTTCTCGCTCTCTCGTGTTTAATCTCAACTGGACCACTACTACTTACAATAGTAACAACTTCACTCAAAGAAACTGCCTCACCCATAGCACCAACAAGATAAAGTTCATCAAGATTTTTTTGTATATAATCACCTCGAACTATAATAGAAAACTGTTTCATCCCCTCATAAATAGTACCTGATTCAACCCCACTAACAGCAGCTTGCAAGAGATGGGCAACATCACTCTTATCAAGCCCATAATTTCCAAGCTTTTCATCATTGAAACGCAACTCCTGATAAGCTGCTCCCTCATTTTGACGCATATAAACATCTTGTGAGCCTTGAGTATTTTGGACAATATTTTTTATGTTAATTCCAAGTTCATTTAGTTTTTCTATCTCTTCACCAAAAAGCTTAATAACTACATCCCCTCTTGAGCCCGTTAGCATCTCTGATGTCCGCATCTCGATTGGTTGTGTAAAACTATACTCAATGCCTGAAATAGAATCAAGTGACTTTCTCATCTCATCTTTTAGCCAGTCAGTGTCTTGAACTCTCCACTCCTCTTTTGGCTTGAAGACTAAAAAAGTATCTGTATCGTTGAGTCCCATAGGGTCTAGTCCTATCTCATCAGAACCTGTTCTAGCTATGATAGACTTAATCTCTGGCACATCACTCATAAGCTTTTTTTGCACCTCAGTGTTGAGTGCAATTCCCGCTGGAATGTTAATAGACGGAGGTGCTTCCACACCAATTACAATATTTCCCTCATCCATAGTTGGCATAAAGGTTTTTCCAATATTTCCAAATGCGTAAAATGTTCCCCCTAAGAGAACAAGTAAAAGGGCATAGATGCCAAACTCCGCTTTAAAAGCTTTTTTTAGAAGTGGCTCATACCCTTTAAGGAGCCATTTCATAACAATCGTATCTTCATGACTAGGCTTTCTTATCAAAAATGATGCAATAGTTGGAATAACAAAAAGTGCTAAAAGTATAGAAGCCGCAAGTGTAAATACAATACTAAGTGCAACAGGGGCAAAGAGTTTACCACCTAAACCTTGAAGCATAAGAAGAGGTGTAAATACAATGATGATAATGAAAACACCGGCTATTACAGGAGTACTCACCTCTTTTGCAGCCTCAAAAATTATCTGTACTCGAGTCATATTTTTAGATTTTGGATGGGCAAGTCTGGCTATAATATTTTCAACCATCACCACCCCAGAATCTATTATCATCCCTATGGCTATCGCTATACCACCCAAACTCATAAGGTTTACGCTGATGTTAAAATAGTACATCAAGATAAAGGCACTAAAAATAGCTAATGGCAAGATAAGTGCAACTGTGATAGCTGAAACAAAACTTCCTAAAAACAGAAGTAAAACAATCAAAACAAACACAACTGCTTCAGCGAGTGCTTTTTGTACCATACTTACAGCTTTACCAACTAAGTCACTTCTATCGTAAAATATATTTAGCTCTGTTCCCTCTGGAAATGTTTTTTGAATCTCTGCAAGTTTTTCTTTTACAGCGGATGTTACATTGGATGCATCTGCACCTTTGAGTCCAAGAACTAAACCTTGAACAGCTTCACCTTCACCATCTTTTGTAACATATCCATAACGAGTAAGAGCTGATATACTAACTGAAGCTACATCTCTAAGGCGGATAATTGCACCATTATCTTCCACCTTTACAACAAGATTTTCTATATCAGAACTATCTTTCATCCTACCAGGCATACGGACTAAAAGTGCTTCATCACCTCTTTCTATCCTACCAGCTCCAAAGTTTGCATTGTTTTTATCTATTTTACTTTGCAAATCATCAAGTGTAATTCCGATAGATGCCATCATCGCAAAATCTGGCTTGATTCTAAAAGTTTTAGTCTCTCCACCTAGAGCATTGACATCTGCAACCCCCTCTATGTTTCTAAGAGCTGGTCTTATCACCCAATCAAGAAGTGTTTTTTTCTCCATAAGTGTCATAGAATCAGAATCGATTGTAAACATCAAAATCTCACCAAGTGGAGTTGTAACAGGGGCTATACCCCCGCCTATTGTAGAAGGAAGATCTCCTTTGATGTTATTAAACCTTTGATAGACTCTATCTCTAGCCCAGTAAAGGTCTGTCCCCTCTTCAAAATCTATGGTTATATCTGCAAGAGCATATTTAGTAACGGAGCGAACTATATCTTGATGGGGAATCCCCTGCATCTCAAGTTCTATAGGTATAGTGATTTGTTGCTCCACCTCTTTTGGCGTCATACCAGGTGCTTTTATGATTATCTTTACCTGAGTAGTAGATACATCAGGAAAGGCATCGATGGTAAGTTTTGAGTATGCGACAATCCCACCTGCAATAATTGCGATAGATATAACTATGGCAAAAATTCTTTGTGAGAGTGCAAATCCTATGAGTTTATCAATCATCACTCTGACCTTGAAGAGCTCCTTTGAGTGAAATAACACCTGATATTGCTACCTCATCATTGAGAGTTAAACTATCAGAAACAACATATACATTGTTATTATTTCTTCCAAGAATACTTACTTGTACTAGCTTATAACCATTAGATACTTTTACAAATATAGCATCATTATCATCTACATCAATAATCGCTGAAGATGGGAGTTTATACGCCTCTTTAGACCAATATAACTTAATATTTTTCTTCTCATTAAGCATTATTTTCATAGATTTTTCTGGTAATAGATGTACCGCAACCGTTTGTGTTCTGGCATCTATCTCTGCTGCTATAGACTCAACAGTAACGCTTTCATTCGATATAAAAAGCTTCTGACCTAACTTCAATTTTTTTGCTATTTTTAATGGAAGAGCCACTACTAGATGTGCATGATTATCGTTCAAGATAGTCATCATATGCTCACCTCTTTGAACATACATCTTAGGAAATATGTTTAAATCATTCACAACACCACCAATAGGTGCATATACATTTATCTCAGGAATTGGTTTTTTACTCTCTTTTATACTCTCAACCTGTTCTTTACTTAGTCCCCACTCTTGTAATAGGTGATAATAAAATTTACTCTGAGTCTCAAATTTTGCTAATGTATTTAAAGCTTTAAGGTATTGTTTTTTTGGAACAACTGTCGCTTCATAGAGAGGCTTAAGTCTTGCAACCTCATTAGCATTGTATTCCTCTTCTATAAGAAGATTTATATAAGTCGATTCCAACTCTAGCATCTTTGGACTTTTAATTACTGCGACTAGTCTCCCTTTTTTGATAGGATTATATATCTCAACATTTAGTTTTTGTATTACTCCCTCAACAGAAGCATCTATCCTAAATACATCTTTTGATGGTATATACCCTTTTGCTAAAAAACTTCCCAAATAAACACTATCTGTTTTTTCTGGAGCCTTCGTTTTCACCATATTATTTTGACCTGCTACTACCAAATCATTTGCTAGTAATGGCACGAGAGTAAGCATTGTTGCTATTATTATTTTTTTTATCATTTTGATACCCCTTGTGGATCTATTGCGTAGTTGTACATATATTGTGCAACTGCGTTATGTCTGTCTATTTTTAATTCCAATATTGTTTGAATCATTTGAACTTTTGTCTCTGTTGCCTTTAGCATTGAGATAAGGCTCTCTTCACCAGCACGAAATCGCATATTGCTTTGTTCTATTAGTTTATTTGATGATTCTCTAATGAGCCTGTCGCTCTCTTTTAAATACCTTCTATAAATGTTTAAACGCTTTTGCATAGCCGTACTTTCTTGTACATAGTTGTTTCTAAACATTTCAAGTTCATAGTTTGAAGCATTGAGAGCGTGCATTGCTGAAACTCTTGAAGCCTGAGTTTTTTCACCATATGCCAATGGAATTGATATATTTAACATATATTTGTCTGTGTCTAGTTCATTGGAGTACGAAGCACCTAAATTTATCTTTGGAACTCGTGCACTAGCAATAGCAAGCTCCTCTTTTTTTATCTCTATTTGTTTTTGGAGCATTGGATAGAGTGCTGAATATTCTGGTTTAAATAAATTTTCTATATTGGGTCTTAGCCTTTTACATACAAATTGAGAATCAAAGGGAACTAACTTTTTTATCTCTACTTCATAGTTTTGCGTAGCATTTTCTAGTTTTGAAATTTGAAGGTTCATATTTTCTAATGCTAGATTTGCCATGATCGATTTACTTGCATCAAATTCCCCATATTCAACACCTTTGTCAATATGTTTGCTTATCGTGTCATATACAGATGCCAACTCACCTCTAGCTTGTAAAGCCTCCATAGTGATACAGTAGTTTCCATATAATTGCCACAACTTTGTTTTTAACCTATTTTTCTCTATCTTTTTACTATTTTGTACATATGATTGTCTATTTTTTATCAAAGCATCAACACTAGAACCATTGAGCTTAAAATCTTTACTTAAAGAGATTCCAAACTCTAAGCCAGATTCTACTCCACTATCTCGTCCTTGAGATTGCCCTACATTGGCACCAAGACTCCATCCTTCACTATAAAGCGAGGATTTTGAAGCTTCTAAATTAGAACTCAAAGTTTCACTTTTACTTTTGTAAAAATTACTTTGCGTCACTCTATCGTATAGTGTATCTATATCTTCAGCCATAAGTAATAATGGCGTAAGCATAAGAAAGATATATCTCATATCTTTATCCTTTTTATTAAAATATTTATTTTTTATTTCTCTTAAATGATTAGGTGGTTGGTGGTCGTAGTAAAACTGGGTTAATACAAGATGTAGCAGTTGCTTGTGTATTTAAAATCTGTTTATTAACACTTATCGGTTCAAATATATTTATCTCTACACGAGGAACATCCATAGTCAAATGGATCTGTGCATGAACTTTAGAAGCTGTATCTCCAAGAGTTTTTTCAGATTTTGTATAAGATGATTCATAGTTAGGATTTGCATCAATTACCACATAATCATGCACAATCAAAATTGAAAAGGCAAACAGTAAAACCGATAAAATTTTGTTTTTAAAATTTTTCATATCGTCCGCATTATATTATAAAAAAGACAATTTAAAATAAATATTTTAATCTATAATCTATTTGACTCAAGACTTAAAGATAGATAAATAAAACTAAATTATTTTCTATGATAAAATGTAATAAAATTAAATTTTAATAGCTTTTTTGAAACAAAATAAACTTAAGTTATTTTAAATATACAATACTTTAATTAATCTTTTGGTAATTTTGGCTATAATTCGCTTTATATTTTAGGAGAAGATGCTTTAATGCGAAAGAAAGCTTGTATCATCTCCTATTAACAAAGGATAATGATGCAAGAGAATGCACAAAAAGAAACTCAAAAAGAAGAAGTAACAATCACATTTGATGATTTGAAATTAAAAAGAGAAGTACTCCAAGCGGTTAAATATGCTGGTTTTACCGTTCCAAGTCCTATACAAGCGCAAGCTATCCCTTTTGTACTAGATGGTCGCGACATGGTTGCACAAGCGCATACAGGTACAGGTAAAACTGCTGCTTTTGGTCTTCCAGCTATTAGCAATATGAAACTAAACTCAGGTGTAGAAGTTTTAGTTATCACTCCAACACGAGAACTTGCTACTCAGGTAAGTGATGAACTTTTCAAATATGGTAGAAACTTAGGGGTAAGAACTGTTACTGTATATGGTGGTAGCTCATACAAGCGCCAACTCGACCTCATTGAGAGAGGAGCAAACATTGTTGTTGCAACTCCAGGGCGTCTTTTAGACATCCTTAAAAAGAATATGTTAAACAACTTCGCTCCAAGTATGGTTATTTTAGATGAAGCGGATGAGATGCTTGATATGGGGTTCTTAGATGATATCAATGAGATATTCTCTTACCTTCCAACAAACCGTCAAACACTTTTATTTTCAGCAACTATGCCTCAGCCTATTAAGACTCTAGCAAACAGAATCTTAGAGAACCCAGAGTTTATCTCTATCACAAAGGGTGAGACAACAAACTCTGACATCGAACAACTCTACTATGTAATTGAAGAGTCTGAAAGAGATGATGCAATAATCCGTCTTATGGATGCAGAGGAGACTAAAAAATGTGTTGTATTTTGTAGAACAAAATCTGAAGTAGATAGACTTAGTAATGTTCTCTCAAATGCTGGCTATCTAGCTAATGGGCTTCATGGTGATATGGAGCAACGCCAAAGAGAAACTGTTATCAAAGGATTCAAGCAAAACTCTGTAAAAGTTCTTGTTGCTACAGATGTAGCAGCTCGTGGTATCCATGTAAACAACATAAGTCATGTATTTAACTACCATATCCCTTTTGACCCAGAAAGCTATGTTCACCGCATTGGTAGAACTGGTCGTGCTGGAACAAAGGGCAAAGCGATTACACTTTTAACTCCCTTAGAGTTTAAAGAGCTTCAAAGAATCAAGCAAAAAGTTGGAACTTCAATGAACCATGCTTTTGTTCCAAGCAAAAACGATTTAAGAGAATCAACTGTTGACGCACTTGTTAAAAAAGTTGAAGAGCATAAAATCTATGATGAAGCGCATAGAGTTCTTGATCAACTAAAACAAGATATAGATGAAGAGCAGATTATGTATAAACTTATATCTATGCTACTTGACCAACAAGATATTAAAGGTCCAAATAGCATCGGTATCCCTGCTGATAGACTTGACGCAATCCTTGCTCGTGCCGCTCAACGCGGTGGCGGTAATCGTGGTCGCGGTCGTGGTAGAAGCGGTGGCGGTGGCTACCGTGGCAACAACAATAGAAATCGTTCTGGTGGTTCTCGTGATAGAAACCGTTCTGGTGGTAATCGTTCAGGTGGTGGCTACCGTGGCAACAGAGATTAAATCAAGTTTTTACTTGGTTTAACAAGTCCTGAGCCAAAAATAACACCGACTCAATTTACTTAAAAATCATCCAAAAATACGCTAACATCTATAAAAAACTCTTTTTTCAATAAAAACACCCTAAAAGTATAAAAAAAATAAATATATTGAAATAAGAAACAGTTTTACAAATCTAACTGATATAATTATTATATCAAAGAAATCATTATTCTTGTCAGGCACTTATAATCTACCCTTAAAGCAAATTTAGATATTATAATTAATATTTATAAAGGAAAAATCTTTGACTTTCAATCAAATTAAAATGGCAATCTATGCAATCATATTAACAAACTACTATGGTGTAAAATTAAAACTAGCAAAAAACATTCAAGAAAAAAACAGCTCCGAATTGACTATGCACAAACACTTCTTGGCAAACTCAATATCAATGTAAATATAATCCATAAAGAAAAGCTTCCTCATGATGGAAAATTTTTATTAGCTTCCAATCATAGAAGTGTTATAGACCCTCTTATTGTTGAACTACTCACAAAAGATACCAATCTATTTGGTAACTGGATATCAAAAAAAGAGCTTTACAACTCTCTGTTTTTCGGACTTTTTGTAAGAAATGGTGGTTCAGTTTTACTAGATAGAGATTCCTCTCAAATGGGTGGTTTTTTTTCTGACATCAAAGAGTATGTAAAACAAGGTCAATCCATATACATCTTCCCAGAAGGTACACGAAATAAAAGTAAAAATGAGATTGGTGATTTTAAAGAGGGAGCAAGAATAATCGCCATTAAAAACCGCATAGATATTCTCCCTGTGTTTATCAGGAGCAATGCCAATGAAGCCCTGATGTCTTCACTAAAGAGCGGAAAAAAGCATTTTACAGTTGATATCGAAGTTGGGGATATCATAAGCTACAAAGACAAATCACTCCCATTTGAAGAGGCTTATAAAAAGCAGTTTAAAATAGCTTAATAGCACCACTTATTTAATTATATAGGCGATACTTTTGAGTCCAACATGCCCTTTAAAGCTAGCAATATTAACACTTAACATATGCGTACCCTCTTCACCTTTTGGTACAAAGACCCAGCTAATAGGCACATATCCACTCTCCTCTTCAGAGATAAAATCCAAGTCATCAAAAAATGTAATTTCGTATTTTACTTTTTCCATTCGCAGGGCATCTTTTTCATCCATCACAATTTTAATGCGTACTTTCTCCCATTTTTTAAAGATAGGAACGCCATTTGAATCCTTTTTAGTATTTTTTGAAAGAACACCTCTATGGTTATCGCTTCAGGGGCTACTGTCGTGCCCCACCACCACCGCCACCACTGCTACATCCAGCCGAGAAAAATATACCAATGAGAAAAATGAAAACCACTCCTAATCTAGTAGCAGAGAAACTAAAATATTTAAAACCTTGTTCTTTAGTGATAATTTTCATGATATATCCTTTTGCTCTTAGGTCATATACTACTAGTATACTCCTCATAGAATTAATAAATTATAAATCACAAGCAAATTGCTCACACAACTTTTTAAGATATAAAAAAACTCAGTCTTATACCAGGACTAAGGCAAAATATAGGATAATTAAGTTTATCAGGAGGAGAGGAAGTGAATGTAAAATTTATACAAAATATTGGTGAAAAGACAATTGATACATTTGCTTCATTGTATGAAGGTGTCAAATTTACGCTTATTTGCATAGAACATATGCTTCGACCAAGCAGTTACAATCCAGCAATGAAAATGGTTTTAACAAAGCAAATATATTTTACAGCAGTGAGTATCATCCCAATGTTTGTGATGATTGCTATCGTATTTGGCTCTGTCATCATTGGTTTTGTTATTGCACTCGCTAGTGAATATAACCTCCAAGATAAAATAGGTTCTATTATCATCACCTTTGTTATAAATGAGTTTGCACCTTTTTTTACAGCATTGCTAATCTCCCTTCGTTCAGGTACCGCAGTAAACACCGAAATAGCGGTTATGAAAGTCAATAAAGAGTTAAATACTCTTATTGAGTACAAAATTGATATTATTAACTATCTCTTTTTGCCAAGAATCATAGGGGGAATTATAAGTGTAACAGCACTCTCCATCATCTTTGCTCTCATCATGCTATCTAGTGGCTATCTTTTTACACTCTTTTATATGAATATGGATTTTCATACATATGAACAACTGCTAATCAATGCTATTGAAGTTAGAGATATAGTTATACTTCTTTTAAAAAGTGTAGCTTTTGGATTTGTTATTATGCTTATCCCCATTTATAGTGGACTAAAAACTGCTTCAGCTTATACAGCCATCCCCATCTCTGTTTTAAATGGCATGGTCAAGCTATTTATAGCTATATTTTTTATCGAGGTGTTATCATTACTACTCCAATCACTTTAAAATTATTTCATAAGCGCCAAGATATTGAGGAGTTTTTAACAACTCAAAACAACTACTCTCTCATTAGTATTGATACACCCCTTATATCAAACCTAAATATGGTAGAAAATATCGCTCTCATACAAGAGTTTCATCAACTTCTCTCAATAAACAAAGCAGAACAAATAGCAAGTGAGTATCTCAGTAAAATCGCACTTACTCATATATCTCAAAATAGACTCAACCAATGCTCTTTGCTTGAGATATTTTATATTATGTTTATACGCGCACTTATGACTCAAGAGATGGATGTTATAATATCCTCACCTTTATTGTTGATTGGTGAGTTGCAAAATATGAAAAATGTTATAAACAATCTAATATCTCTCAATGGGAATAAAAATATTTTAATTCTTGATACCAAAACAAATGAAATACACTATGAAGGATGTTCATGCCATATAGTAAAATGAAATTTGCCGTTGGACTTTTTGTCATCACACTGTTTCTTGCAATTGCCAGTTTTTTATACCTAGTGCTTCAAGAAAAAGGAACATTTGATCAAAGATATGATTATCACTTCTCAACATCTAGTGCGAACTCTTTTAGCATAGGGATGCCACTAAAATTTTCAGGCTTTAATGTTGGTGTAATTGACGCCATAGCACTAAGCGATGATGGGTCTGTAAAGATGACCTTTTCTGTCTCAGAGGCAAATAAAAAGTGGATAAGTGAGGATTGCTACCTACTCCTTAAAAAACCACTTATTGGCTCACCCCATATAGAAATTCATGCTACTATTGGAAAAAAACCTCTCCCCCCATCATCAACCTTAGATATAAAGATGAGTGATGACATTAACGATATGATTTCAAAATTAGAACCTGTGGTTGATAATATTATTAAGATTATCAGTAGTGTGCAAAAGATGACATCTGCCATCTCCAAAGAGGATTCAGACCTATTTTCCACTTTAAAAAATTTGAATACATTTAGTGCCAAACTCGCAAATAATGATTCACTCCTAACAAGCATAACAGGAGATGAAGCATCTACAAAAAATATAATCAATTCTTTAAATACAACTACACAAATTATGCAAGAGGTACATCAAATCACTACACAACTCAACACAATAGTTGCAAATATAAATGAAGAGATGCTAAAGCCATCAGCCACACTCATACAAAAACTTAACCTTATCATGGAAGATGTACAACTTAAATTAGAAACCCTTGATGCAACTGTAAAAGCAGTGGGTAGCTATGATGAAGATTTACTTCATTTAAAAGAACAAATATCTGTAGGTTTACAAAAATCTAATCAGATTATGGATAAGGTTGACTCCCTAATGCAAACACAAGAAAATTCAGAGGTGAAGCTTCCATGAAAAACATAATCTTACTAGCTATAGCTATACTTTTATTGAGTGGATGTTCGTTTAAAACTCCCGATAACTCTTGGCAACTTAAAAGTAGTTCCGCTTTTGAATCGTACAAAAAAAATTTCCTTTATGGTTATGATAGATTGGCAAGCAATGATTTACAGAGCGCTGTTGCTCATGCAAAAATGGGTGCAGACTTCACAACACTCGCCCGTGTCTATCTTGGTGCGTGTGCTTTAAATATCTCCGTAGGTATTCAAGATGAATGCAAAAACTACAAAGCTCTCTCTAACTTAGTTGAGGATCAAAAATTAAATGCTTATCATGCTTTTATAACTTCATCTTTAGAGACAAAACAGATACAACATCTACCAGCCATTTATCAAAAATTTGCACTAAGTATTCTAAAATCAGATCAAAAATCTGCAAATGAAGAGCTAATAAAAATGGATACAATAACTTCTCAACTTTTATCTGCTGCAATCATAAAAGAGAAATTATCAAAAACAACTATCCAGAGTATAATTAAAAGTGCCTCTTTTTATGGCTATAAGAGAGCTGTCATCTATTGGCTAAAAATATTAAAAGATAGAACTACGGATACAGATGAAAAAAAGATAATAAATAAAAAACTTTCTGTTTTGGAATCAGTTTGAGTGAAAAAACTTAAAAATTGGGAGACCCAGCTTTAGCTGGGATTTTGTATAATCTCAATGAGTCAGAAAAAGAATATACATGGAGAATCGTAAGAGCAATTATATACCCAAATAGTTACAGAACTGTTAACAGAAATTTATCTATTTTTAGTTACCATACAAATAAGATATAAAATATGAAGGATATTATGCAATGAAAACTTGTAATTCACTTGAAGAGGTTAGACAAGAGGTAGATGCGATTGACGATAAACTAGTAGAACTTATTTCACAAAGAAGCCTTATCATCCGTCAGGCGGCAGCGTTTAAAAATAGCGTTGATGAAGTAAAAGCAGAAGATAGGATTGATTTTATTATGCAACGCGTTCGTCATCGTGCAATTGAGCTTGGTATATCACCCAATATGATTTCAGAGCTTTTTACAATAATGATAGATGAGATGGTCGAGACAGAAATTTCAGAACTTAGAAATAAAGATAAATTTTAAGTTTGTAAATGAATAAATTACTAATCTTACTTGTAACATTTTTAAGTTTACACGCATTTGATGCTTTTATAACTCCTAGTGAGTTAAAAAATTCACTCACAAATGATAATTTAATCATTATGGATGTCGGCTCAAATGCTTTATATAAACAAAGCCATATTCAAAATGCCATCCATGTAGATGTGCTTAACTTCTCCGATTCAGATAAAATTCAAGAGCTCATAAGCAAACTTGGCATAAATTCTAATTCAGATGTTGTTATATACTCTCATAACACAGATAAAGGTGCTTTAAACTCCAGTTACTTGGCCTTAAAGCTTATAATAAATGGATTTGAAAGGGTAAGCATACTAGATGGTGGATACATGGCATGGCTTTTTGAATATGAATTGCTTACCTGCACTCTACCAAACTCTGATCTTGTGGATGGAAACTATACGGTATCATATAATCCAAATATATTTGTTGATGTAGAGTATGTAAAACAAAGTCTGTATAAAAAAACAATTCTTGATTCAAGATCACCAGCGCACTATTTCGGTATTTTACGATCAAAGAACATAGAGCGTATTGGACATATTCAAAGTGCTAGTAGTAGCTATTATAAAAATAATTTTTTAACAGATGGTACGCTAAGACCAAAAGATGAACTCATTAGCATTTATATAGATGGACATGAGATAGCTCCAGATGATGAGGTAATAGTGTATGGCACAGATCTATATGAGGCTTCAATGAACTGGTATATATTATATAAGGTTATGAATATTAAAAAGGCAAAAATTTATGAAGCTTCACTTGCAGAATGGGGGAATAACCCAGAGCTTCCTATGACAAAATTTAAGTGGGAATAGACTTAAACGAGAGAAAGCTTTACCACAAAAGTGGTAAAGCTTTTGTTTCATAATAATAATCAGGGACTATTTGTAACGATATGTTATACGACCCTTATCTAGTGAGTAAGGTGTTAGCTCAAGTTTAACACGATCACCTGGTAATATTTTAATATAGTGCATACGCATCTTCCCTGCGATATGACATAAAATTATATGCCCATTTTCTAATTCAACACGAAATGTTGCATTTGGCAAAGCCTCTATAATCTTGCCATCAACTTCGATAACATCTGATTTAGCCATTTTAATCCTTCTTATTTCTCTTAAGCAAGAGATAAAATTTCAGCTTTACCGTTGATAATTGCAACAGTATGCTCATAGTGTGAACCGCGTAAACCATCGGCACTAACAACATCCCACTTATTCTCTAAGATAACTGATTTAGTATCTTTTTGACATATCATAGGCTCCAAACAAAACACCATTCCATTTTTAATTTTAGGACCAGCTTTTGGATTTTTTCCATCAAGATAGTTAGGTATTTCAGGCTCTTCGTGAGGCTTTTTTCCTATACCATGTCCGCAAAAATTATGCAGTGGAACAAAACCACGAGACTTGATAAACTCTTCCATTAAAGCGGAAAGTTCTTTAAATCTCATCCCAATTTTTATCTCTCCTATAGCATGATAAAGAGTATCTTTTGCACATGCGATAAGATCTTCATCCTCTTTAGTTATCTTGCCTACAGCCATAGTGATAGCTGCATCACCAAAATAACCATCAAGTTCAGTTCCAATATCATACCCAATAATATCACCTTCTTGGAGCTTATAGTCTGTAGGGATACCATGAATAATAACTTGATTGAGAGAGGTGCACACAGCACTAGGAAAGCCATAAAGACCTTTAAAAGAGGGTCGAGCACCTTGAGAGAGAATATATTCCTCTGCCATGGCATCAAGCTCTTTTAAAGAGATTCCAACTCTAGTGTTTGCTCGAAGAAGTTCTAATGCGCCACCAACAATTTTGTTAGCGGCTTTTAATTTTTCTATTTCTATAGGTTTTCTAAGCGCAATGGCCATTTTTATAGACCAACCGCACTTAGTGTTTCATATTTACTCATGTAGAGTTGAGCTTCTATTTTTCTCATAGTATCTAAGGCAACTTGAACAACGATAAGAACCGCTGTACCACCAAAGAAGAATCCAACTCCCATTCCATGAATAATCATAAATGGAAGTGTGGCTACAAGACCAAGATACAGAGCACCAGTAAATGTCAATCTACTTGCAGTTTCATTTAAAAACTCTTGTGTAGCATTACCAGTACGGATACCTGGAATAAATCCACCTTGCTTTTTCAAGTTATCTGAAATATCTTTTGCGCTAAATGTAATACTTGCATAAAAGAATGCGAAGAAAACAACAAACACAAAAGTCAAAAATTGAAAAAAGTAACCATTTGGATTCAATAAGTCAGCAATCGCTTGTATAGTAGGGTTAGTACTACTTGATAAAACTGTCATAGGGAACATTAATATCGCTGAAGCAAAGATAACTGGAATAACACCAGCTAAGTTAACTTTGATAGGGATATAGTTCATCACTCTTTTGTTTTGATTTTGCATCATAACTTTTTTAGCATATGTTATAGGGATACGACGCTCACCAAGTTCAACATAGATAATTATAGCTACAGTAGCTAGTATAAGTGCAAGTATTGCTATTACCGTTAAGAAACTCATCGCACCTGTATTTACCATAGTTATTGTTTGACCAATAGCACTTGGAATTGCTGAAACAATACCAGCGAAAATAATTAACGAGATACCGTTTCCGATACCACTTTGAGTAATTTGCTCACCAATCCACATAAGAAGCATAGTACCAGCCAACATAGATACAGCAGATAAAATTATAAATGTTGTATGATCAGCTAAAATAGCACTATTACCACTAGGTCCTGTTAAACTTTGAAGCCCAACACTTACACCTATTGCTTGGATAAGAGTAATTACAATTGTCGCATAACGGATAATTTGCATATACTTAACCATACCGTCTCTCTCTTTTTTCATTTGACCTAATGGTGCAAATGTAGCAGCTAAAAGCTCCATAATAATTGAGGCAGTGATATAAGGCATAATACCAAGTGAAATAATAGATAGTCTCTCTACAGCGTTCCCACTGAACATATTGAAAAGACCTAATGCATCTGATTGATGTGAATCGAAGAATGAAGCTATAACAGCAGTGTCAACGCCAGGAACTGGCACATATGCCAGTAGGCGGTATAGAAATAAAAACCCGATTGTAATAAGTATCTTATTAACTAGATTTTTATTCACGATTATTTACCTGTTGTAGTAACGTTATCGTCTTTAATTTTTGATGCTAAATCTTTTGCAGAAGCACCAACTAATTTAATTCTAGTAACAGAGTTAGCTATTTTATGAACACCACGGATTGACTCTACAGTGATCTCTTCTAACTCAGCAACAGCTTTGATTTTTCCAACATTGATTACATAAGGTTTAACATTACGAGAATGAAAACCTATTTTAGGCATACGCTTTGCAAGTGGTTGTTGTCCACCCTCAAAGTTTCTTTTTCTTTTGTAACCTGAACGAGATTTTTGACCTTTTTGACCACGAGCAGCAGTCTTACCAGTACCAGAACCTTGTCCACGCCCAACACGCTTACGATTAGCAGTTGACCCTAAAGCAGGTGTTAAATTTTCAATACCCATTATCTACCCTTTAATTCTTGAAAGTGCTTCAATTGTAGCACGCACAAGTGTATTTGGATTATTTGAACCGATTGATTTTGTAAGTATATCTTGAATACCTGCAAGCTCAAGAACAGGTCTCGCTGCTCCACCGGCAATCACACCAGTACCTTCTGATGCTGGCTTTAATAAAACACGGCTAGCATTATATTTATGCTCTATATCGTGTGCAATTGTTGAACCTTTAATCTTAACAGTAGTTAAGTTTTTAAAAGCGTTATCAACTGCTTTACGAATAGCGTCTGGAACCTCTTTAGCTTTACCAACACCATATCCAACAGTACCATTCTTGTTACCAACTACGATAAGTGCAGTGAAACGGAAACGACGCCCACCTTTTACAACTTTTGTTACACGACCAATATTTACAATTGATTCTTCAAATTCATCTCTATTGATTTCCATCTTGGCCCCTAGAACTTAATTTCGTTAGCACGAAGTGCGTCACCAAATGCAGCAATTACGCCGTGGTATTGGTAACCATTACGATCAAATACAATCTCTGTAAGATTTGCTTCTTTTAGTTTAGCAGCAAATGCCTCACCAAGTGCAGCAGCACCTTCTTTGTTTGATTTATGACCAGTTGACTTTGAGTTAAGTGCGCATAATGTTGTTGCAGTAACATCATCTATTGCTTGTACACTTAAATAACGGTTTGAACGAAATACAGAAACACGAGGAAGTGAAGCACATCCAGATATTTTTGCACGAATACGACGCTTACGCTTTAAACGGTTAGCTACTTTAGTTTTTAATACTTTTGCATTCATTTAATTATATCCTCCCTTACTTCTTAGCAGTTTTACCGGCTTTACGCACGATATGCTCTTCCATGTATTTAACACCTTTACCTTTGTATGGCTCTGGTGGACGGAATGATCTAATCTCAGCAGCAACTTGACCAAGCTTTTGCTTGTCGTGGCTTTTAAGAGTGATTACATTCTTTTCTACACTTGCTTCTATAGACTCTGGTAAATCATAATTAATATCATGAGAGTGACCAAGCTGAAGATTAAGAACTTTACCTTTAACAGCAGCTCTATAACCAACACCATTAATCTCTAATTGCTTAGAATAACCAGTAGTTAATCCAACAACGATATTTTGAGCTAATGCTCTATATGTTCCCCAAAATGCTCTATGAGCTTTCTCATCTGATTTTGTAGCAAAAGTTAAAACATTACCTTCAATAGAGAAATCAACATTTCCTTTTGTATCTAAATCAACACTATTTTTGCCTTTAGCAAACGATATAACATTTCCATCAGTGCTTACTTTTATATCAGCACCAAAATCTACTGGTAATTTTCCAATTCTTGACATGCTATCTCCCTACCAAACTGTACACATTACTTCGCCACCAATGCCAAGCTCATAAGCTTTGTCATTAGATAGAACGCCGTGTGATGTACTAACAATAATAGTTCCGTAACCATTTTTGAAACGCTTAATATCTTCTTTACCTTTGTAAACGCGTCTTCCAGGTTTAGAAATTCTTTTCATTTCATTGATTACAGTTTTACCATCTTCACCGTACTTAAGTACAACTTTGATAGTTTTTTTAACGCCATCTTCGATTACATTACAAGATTCAATATAACCTTTTTCAGCTAAGATATTTGCTACAGCTTCAACACTTTTTGAGTGCACTAAAGTTGTAACTGGTAATCTTCTCATACCAGCATTACGAACACGAGTTAACGCATCTGATACTAGATCATTAATTGCCATTCATTTTTCCTTAAATGTGTAGTTCTTCCACTAAGAAGAACTGCTAATAATTAGGAGTTTCAAATTAGTAAATACTAACAAAACGCACTAGTGCGTGAGCCCTCCGCTGAGGAGAACCTAGTGTTAGCGTAGATAGATGGGCTTTTGCTCATCTATCGTGTTATTACCAACTAGACTTTCTAACACCTGGGATTAATCCCTCATTTGCCATTTTTCTAAAACACACACGGCAGATTCCAAAATCACGAAGTACTGAGTGTGGGCGACCACAAATTTGACATCTTGTGTAACCACGCACTTTAAATTTTGGAGTTCTTGCCGCTTTAGCGATCATCGATTTCTTAGCCATTAGTTGCTCCCTTTAGTAAAAGGCATACCCATTTTCTCTAAAAGAGCAAATCCTGCCTTGTCTGAATCAGCAGTTGTCACCATAGTAATATTCATACCATGGATTTGCATGATTGAATCATAAGAAATTTCTGGGAAAATAAGTTGCTCTTGAAGACCAAAGTTATAGTTACCACGGCCATCAAAACCATTTCTAGGAACACCACGGAAATCTTTCACACGAGGAAGTGCTATAGAAACCAAACGATCAAGAAAGTTATACATATTTTCACCACGAAGAGTTACACGAACACCAACTGGCATACCTTCACGAACCTTAAAACCTGCAACAGATTTTTTAGCTATTACTGTACTTGCTTTTTGACCAGCAATTTTCGTAATTGTATCTTCAATGTTTTTAATAAGTTTATTATCTTTCATTGCAAAACCAGCACCAACAGAGATAATAATCTTCTCTACTTTTGGTGTTTGCATAGGGTTTTTTATCCCTAACTCAGCTTGTAATTCAGATGCAAGACCTAAATATTTTTCTTTTAAACGAGCCATTTATTATGCCTCCACTTTTCTAACATTAGAAATATCTATAGGCATCTCTTTATTAATAAAGCCACCTTTAGTGTTATCTTCAGTTGGCTTAACAGCTTTTTTAGCTATTTTACAACCCTCTACAATAACCTTGTTTTTCTTAGGCATTACTGATAAAACAGTAGCCTTAGTTCCACGGTCATCTCCAGCGATAATTTCTACAGTATCGCCTTTTTTGAAATTAAATTTTGCCATTAAACAACCTCCGGCGCAAGAGATACAATTTTCATAAATCCAGCATAACGCACTTCACGACCAACAGGTCCGAAGATACGAGTACCGATAGGCTCTCTCTTGTCATCAAGTATAACAGCTGCATTGTCATCAAAACGGATAAGAGAACCATTTTCACGGTGAATCTCTTTGTGAGTTCTAACAATAACAGCTTTAACAACTTTACCTTTTTTAACTTTAGCAGTAGGCGTAGCTTTTTTTACAGAAGCAACAATAACATCACCAACTGAAGCATAACGACGCTTAGAACCACCAAGTACCTTAATACACATAATCTCTTTTGCACCTGTGTTATCAGCTACAACCAAACGAGTAAAACCTTGGATCATTACTTAGCTCCTGATACTACTGTTTTAAGTCTAAAAGATTTAGTCTTAGAAAGTGGACGACATTCGATTGCAATAATCTCATCACCAACTTTTACCTCATTACGCTCATCATGTACTAAGTACTTTTTGAAACGCTTTACAACTTTATGGTAACGAGGATGCATTACACGACGCTCAACAACGATAGATACCGTTTTCTCGCCTGCAATTGTAACTACTTTACCTTGAATTTCACGCTTATGTGTCATATCCTGGCCCCTAGTTTGCCACTGCAGAAATAGCAGTGTTGATTTTAGCAATATCTTTTTTAGCAACACGAAGTTCGCTTGTATTATTTAATTGCATCATCTTTTGTTTAATTTTCAAAGTAAACAATTCAGTTTTCTTCTCTTTTAGCATAGCTTGAAGCTCTGCTGTATTTTTATCTGCTAAATCAGAATATTTCATTGCTCATCTCCGCAGTGATTATTTTACATTTGAAAGGAAGCTTATGCATAGCAAGAGTTAATGCTTCACGAGCAATATCTTCTGGAACACCAGCCATTTCAAAAATTATACGACCAGGTTTAATGTTCATTACCCACTGATCAACTGCACCCTTACCTTTACCCATACGAGTTTCAAGAGGCTTAGCAGTTAATGGCTTAGCAGGGAATACACGAATCCAAATCTTACCATTACGCTTAATGTGACGCGTTGCTGAAATACGAGCTGATTCAATTTGACGAGAATTGATACGACCAGCTTCAACAGCTTTAAAAGCGATGTCACCAAACGCTAACTTATAACCTGAACGAGCGTAACCACGGTTACGACCTTTCATTACCTTACGATATTTTGTTCTTTTTGGCATCAACATAACTATTCAGCCTTTTCACGTCTTGGAGCACGCTTTGGACGACGCTCTTTTTTCTCTTGCTCAACTTCAACAGGAACCCCTTTAGTAAGAACTTCCCCTTTGAATATCCAGACTTTAACACCGATAATACCGTATGTAGTCTGAGCTTCTGCAAAACCATAATCAATTTTAGCACGTAATGTATGAAGTGGAACACGACCCTCTAAATACCACTCAGTACGAGCCATTTCAGCTCCACCAAGACGACCAGCTACTGCAATTTTGATACCTTTAGCACCAGAACGCTGTGCACCTTGCATAACTTTCTTCATAGCACGGCGGAAAGCAACACGACGCTCTAATTGAGTAGCTACATTTTCAGCAACAAGCTGTGCTGAAGTTTGAGCTTTTTTCTCTTCTTTAATGTTAACAGAAATCTGTTTTCCAATAAGTTTTTGAAGATTAGTTTTTAACTTCTCAATATCCGCACCCTTTTTACCAATAATGATACCAGGACGAGCAGCAACGATTGTTACACGAAGTCTCTTAACTGTTCTTTCTATAATGATGTTAGCAACACCAGCATAGTAAAGCTCTTTTTTCAAAAATGTACGAATCTTGTGATCTTCACCTAAAGCTGCTGGTGCAGTTTTAAAATTAGGGAACCAACGGCTCTCCCAGTTACGGTTGATACCAAGACGTAAACCAATAGGATTAACTTTTTGACCCATATTATTTACCCTCAACTTCTACTAAAATGTGTGCAGTTGGCTTACGGATACCCGATGCCATACCACGTGCTCTTGGACGAAAACGCTTAAGAACTGGACCATTATCAACACGACACGAAGTGATAGTACAATCCTCAGCTTCACTACCACTGTTAGCAACTGCAGATGCAATAACTTTAGCGATAATTTTAGCTGCCTTATTTGGAGTAAATTCTAAAGCTGCTAAAGCTGCTTCAGCATTCATTCCCTGAACCTCTCTTGCGATAAGACGAGATTTAATTGGTGACACACGGATAAACTTTAATAATGCTCTAGCCATGATTACACCTTCTTCTGAACAGAGCCCTTATGGCCCTTGAATGTACGAGTTGGTGCAAATTCACCAAGTTTATAACCAATATGGTTCTCTGTAATATATACAGGAACAAATTGACGTCCGTTATGAACATTTAATGTTAAACCAACCATATCAGGAAGAACCATAGATCTTCTTGACCAAGTCTTAATAGGTTTTTTGTTGCCTTCAGCCTTAGCTGCAACAACTTTTTTCATCAAATGATCATCAATGAATGGACCTTTTTTTACTGAACGAGCCATTATTAACCTACCCTTTTTGCATTTGGTTTACGGCGAGTAATAATTAATTTATCACTAGCTTTCTTACGACGAGTTTTAGCACCCTTCGTTGGTTTACCCCATGGAGTAACTGGATGACGACCTGAGTTCGTTTTACCTTCACCACCACCATGTGGGTGATCAATTGGATTCATTGCTGAACCACGAGTTTGAGGACGAATACCTAAGTGGCGTTGACGACCAGCTTTAGCGATAACAATGTTACCAAACTCTTCATTACCAACTAAACCAACAGTTGCTAAACACTCACCTAATACTAAACGCATTTCAGATGAAGGCATACGAAGTGAAACATACTTGCCATCACGACCCATAATCTGAGCAGATGTTCCAGCAGCACGACACATTTGTCCACCTTTACCAGTTTTAAGCTCAATATTGTGAATCAATGTACCAACAGGTATATTTTTTAACTTCATTGTATTACCAGGTTTAACATCAAGACCAGCTTCTGCTGACATAATAGTTGCACCAACTTCAAGACCTTTAGGCTGAAGAATATATCTCTTCTCACCATCAGCATAGTTGATAAGTGCAATACGACAGTTACGGTACGGATCGTACTCGATAGTTGCCACAGTACCAGGAATATCAAATTTATTTCTTTTGAAATCAATGATACGGTAAAGTTTTTTAGCACCTGCTTGACGGTGACGAGATGTGATACGACCATTAGAGTTACGACCAGCATGTTGTGGAAGCTTTACTAGTAACGAACGAACACTTGCTTTTGCAGTAATGTCAGAACTATCAACATTAGTGTAAAAACGACGAGATGGAGTTATCGGTCTATAAGTTTTAATTGCCATATTAAACCGCCAAACTTTCTATTTGTGCACCCTCAGGTAATTGAACATAAAACTTTTTAAAGTCATTTTGTTTACCTTGTACACCACGGAAACGCTTTGTTTTTCCGCTTTGATTCAATGAGTTAATTCTTGTTGGAATAATTCCAAAATACTCACGAAAAACCTCTTTAAGACCTGTTTTAGTCATACGAGGAGATGTTTGAACTACAATAATTCCATCTTCTTGAAGAGCTAGTGTCTTTTCTGTATATAATATAGATTTAATATCTGTAATATCAGCCATTACTTAGCCTCACTTGTCAACTTTTCAAATACCGCTTTTTCGATCACAATTGAACGATAGTTAGCAGCCAAATAAGCATTTAATTCATTTTCTTCAATTACATAAGTAGATTGAATGTTTTCAAATGCTAAAAATGTTGGCTCATCTAATAAAGACTTAACAAAAAGTGTATCTCTTTGATTTAATGATTTAAACATTGCCGCAGCATCTTTAGTTTTACCAGATGCTATCTCTATGCTATCAACAATAAAAAGAGTACTATTTTGCGCATGTTCATTTAGAGCAAAGTTTAAAGCAAGTTTTTTCTGCTTTTTATTTACTTTTAAATCGTAATTACGATTATTTTTAGAACCAAATGCTTTACCACCACCAACAAATATTGGTGAACGACGAGAACCAGCACGAGCGCGACCGCCCCCTTTTTGAGCCCATGGTTTCTTACCACCACCACGCACTTCACTTCTACCTTTAGTTGTCGCTGTATTTGCACGCTGTGCAGCTTGAGCAGACTTCACATAAAGGTACAGGTTATGAGGGTTGATTCCAGAAAAACTCTCTGGTAATGCTAACTCAGAAGCTTTTTCCATGTTTTCATTTAGAATAATTGCACCCATTATTTAGCTACCTTTACACGACCTAATGCACCGTTAGCTCCAGAAACTGAACCAGATACCGCAATGATCTTATTTTCAGCATCGTAAGAAACGATCTCATTTTTTACACTATTTTGTGTGTTTCCGTAATGTCCTGGCATTTTCTTACCTTTCATTACACGACCTGGCCACTCTGCATTACCGATTGAACCTGTTCTACGACCAAATCTATGACCGTGAGATGCAGGACCACCACCGAAATTCCAACGCTTCATTGCACCAGCAAAACCGCGACCTTTAGTGTTGAAAGTAGATTTTAAAACTTTAGCTTCTGCTAAAGGTGCTAAATCTAAATCACCAGCTTCAGTGTTTGCTACTTCTAAAGTAACAAAACGGTTAAACTCAGATGAAAGGCTATATTTCTTTTGCTGACCTTCAATTGACTTATTCATTTTTTTACCGCTATTGTAAGCTACAATTGCAGTGCCTTCATTTACTTCACATACTTTTTGGTCTAATACTCTTAAAAGAGTAACAGGCTTACTAGGAACTGTGATAGTACGGCTCATACCGATTTTTTCAACAATATATTCCACGACCTACTCCTACTTATCCATAGAGCGAACTTCAACATCCACTTCCGGTGCAAGATCAAGCTTCATTAGAGAATCAACAGTTTCAGGCGTAGCAGAAACAATATCTATAACTCTAGCGTGCATACGGATCTCAAACTGCTCACGAGCTTTTTTGTTAACGTGAACTGATTTCAATACTGTGTATTTACGAATCTTTGTTGGTAAAGGGATTGGACCACGAATTACGGCACCTGTACGCTTTACAGCCTCAACGATTGATGCTACTGATCTATCTAATACACGATGATCGTAAGCTTTCAATTTTAAACGAATTTTTTCCATGTTTTTCCTTCTAAAGAACTCGTTAGGTCTTGCCTAACTATATTAAGGGAGCGGAATTGTACCCAAATAAACTCTTATATTCAAGGTTTTAGGGGGTAAAAAGTAAAAAAGCTTTAAATTTATTTCCTTTTAATAAGGAAATGATAAAATACGACATACCAATAAAAGATAATTTATGGAAATATTACTTGAAGAATTTTATAAAACAGATTTACAAATACTAAAATTTCACGATAGAAAACTCTTTCTTGGTGATGCAAGTTACCAAATAAACGGCATAACGCAAAGTGGAAAAACAAAATTAGTAAAAAATTATCTTTTAGGGCTCAAAAAAAGCACTTATCTCTATATAGACTGTTTGGATGTTAGAATAGATGTTGCTGATCTCAACAAACATCTCCAATTATTTTGTAAAGAGAATAAAATAGATGTTCTTGTTTTGGATAATTATTTTCCTGAGATCACCTTTGTAAATGTATCACAACTCATTATCACTTCCCAAATCCACTACGATATAGATGTATTAACTACCTTAGAACTCTATCCACTTGATTATGAGGAGTTTTTGGCTTATGAGCATAAGTACGACTCAAGTGCGCTCAACCACTTTTTTCAACTTGGTGGTCTGCCCTCTATGCATAAGGTGAATAGTGATGAGAGAAATATCTACCTCCAAAAAACTCTCAAATATACTTTAGAAGAGATGGAGTTTGAGATCATTTGCTTTTGTGCAAAAATGATGTCCCAAAAGCTTTCTGCTTACTCCATTTATGAGCGTCTCAAAAGCACTAGAAAAGTAAGTAAAGATAAACTCTATAAATCATATGAAAGTTTATGCAAAAAAAAATATATACATCTACTAGAGAAAATCGACCACCCTAAAGCAACTAAAAAAATCTACCTTTGCGATATATCTTTCAAATCTGCGCTCACAATTGAGAAACATTTTGGAAGACTTTTTGAAAATATGATATATTTAGAACTTTTAAAATCAAATGTTGTGTGCTTTTATGGTGATGGGATAGATTTTTACATCCCAAATAATGATGAGATTATACTTGGGATGCCCTTTACGGACGAAAGAACTCTCTTTAAAAAGATAGAATCTATAGAAGCATTTATCTTTAGTTATAGCATACAAAAAGTTACAGCTATCACAATGAACCGTGAGGGAAGTGTCAGTCACCCCTTCTCAAAAGTGGAGATGATTCCCTTTGATATTTGGGCAATAGGAGATTAAATGTTATGTGGCATAGATGAAGCGGGGCGTGGACCGATTGCAGGTGATTTGGTTATGGCTGGGTGTATTTTAAATACTCATATAGATGGTTTGGATGATTCAAAAAAGCTTACTGAGAAAAAAAGAGAGACTCTTTATAAGTTAATTGTTAAAAATTCAGATTTTTATGTGGTGAAATTTTCTCCTAAAAATATTGATGAAAATGGAATCTCAAACTGCTTAAAAAGAGGACTTATAGAGATTATGCAAAACTTACAGTGTGAAGAGTATCTTTTTGATGGTAACTCTAACTTTGGAGTGCAAAATCTTCCAACCATGATAAAAGCAGATGGGAAAATCGCAGAAGTCTCAGCAGCTTCCATCATAGCAAAAGTAACGCATGACAGAGATATTTTAAAAGAGGCAAAAAAGTATCCAGAGTATCAATTTGAAAAGCACAAAGGATATGGAACCGCCCTACATATCGAGATGATTAAAAAATATGGGTATTGTGAGATTCATAGGAGAAGTTATAAACTAAAGGCTTTAGAGGCAACTTTATTTTAATCTGCTAAATAATCTTCTACAATCTTTTTATGATCAAACACTAATTTATTTAGAGGAATTTCATCAAGTTTATAAACTTTAGCCTCTTTTGCATCATCAGCACCTATAGGGGTGCCAGTTGCTTTACATATATAAACAACAGAAGCGGTATGAAACCTTTTATCACGAGATGGGTCTGAATAAACTCCAAGAAGAGCTTTGATTGCAACATCAAGTGAAATCTCCTCTTTCATCTCTCGTACTACTGCATTCTCAACGCTCTCACCAACATCCACAAATCCACCAGGAAGAGCTAAACCTAATGGCTCATTTTTTCTCTGAATAAGGACTATCCCCTGAAAGTTTTCTACCTCATCGTATATCTCTACGATTCCATCAGCTGTTAGGTATGGGGTTTTTGGAGTGAATGGCATAATTTTAGTTTCCTAAAACAGTAGTGATAGAGTAACGCATATCTTCATCAAGATTTTCCATCCCTGTTAACATCCAGCGTAGGTATCCAGCATCCTCGCGGGCAACCTCTTCTAAAGTTTTGCCCTTGTATTTTCCAAATCTAAAACTCTTCACCATTATGGGTGTGTTTGTTAAGTCAACCATCTTTTCAACTGGGTTTTCATTTGGGAACTCTGCTTGGATGGCTTCTCTTAATTTGGAAAGAAATAGTTTTAAAACTAAAACATCCCCTATGGCATCGTGTGCTTTTACTACTATACCAAGAGCATCTGCTTCTTTTTGCTCATCTTTATAAAGACCCATCTTATAGCGAAAGTACTGAAGCCTATGTGCATCCTCATCTGGCAAGATATGCTTTGCAACTCTAAGGGTATCTATCACTTTCATCTGCGTGTTAAAACCCTCTTTTTCTAGCATCCCCAAATCAAAGGGTGCATTATGGATTATCATATAATTATCAGCTGTATTTAACTCCAATAGTCTTTTATACGCACGAGTTTCTTGACAAGTTGGTTTACCCTTTATCATCTCCTCGGTGATTCCATGAACCTCCATAGCTCCAAACTTTATAGGGATATCTGAACTACAAAAATCGTTATGCACCTCTATCTCTTTTGCACCTAAAACCATATACCCTAACTGTATCACTCTATCTTCTTCTGCCACACCTGTTGTTTCTGTATCTAATATAATGTATTTTTTTACCAAAATTTTCCCTTCGTTATTTCATAACAATATTGTACGAAAAAGTATATAAATATATGCTACAATCCACTATATTTATCTAAGGATTTTATCTTGATTAGCTCCGCATTTGTTTATTTCTTTCTTTTAGCAACTATTGCCACCTCATTTAATTTTATCGAGAAAAATACCAATCTAAAATTTTTCAACTATGTTCCCGCAGTTGTCATCATCTATGCCTTTAGTATGCTTTTAGCGGGGCTGGGTGTGTTTGAGCGAAACGAAGAGATACTCAAAATCTATAGCAACACAAAAACAAACTTACTCCCTGCCATGCTTTTTCTAATGCTTTTACAAATTGATTTTAGGCACTTTGTAAAACTTGGTCGTTCCCTTCTTATCTCTTATGTTTTAGCAGTTTTAAGCATAGCGTTTGGCTTTGTGGTGGTCGCTCTCATCTTTAGTTTTGATACAAAGAGCGCTTCTGCCTTTGGTGCTTTAGCTGGAAGCTGGATGGGTGGTACTGCAAATATGGTCGCTGTTGGTTCGGCTCTTGATGTGCCAGATGAGGCTTTTGGGTATGCACTTATAGTTGATAGCGTTAACTATACATTTTGGGTGATGCTGATGCTCTTTATAGTCCCCTTTGCTAAAGTGTTCAACAAGTTCACTGCCTCAAATGATGTTGTAGCGAGTTTGCATGAGATTGGGTGTGCTTGTAATTTGGGAGCTAAAAAGTACTGGCTTTTAATTATCATTGCACTTGTAGCATCCACAGTAGCTCAAGTTTTAGCAACACAGTTTATGATAATCAACACAACCACGACTGTCATTATCTTAGCAACTCTCTTTGGTGTTATAGGATCTTTTACAAAACTCAGAGAACTTAACGGTACAAGTGAAGTCGCGACAACTATGCTTTACATTATCGTAGCACTTATTGGCTCGCAAGCTATATTTGAAAATTTTAGTGGAGTTGGTGTGTATGTATTTGCCGGTTTTGTGATTTTACTTATTCATGCTCTTATCATGGTTATCGGTGCAAAGATATTTAAACTTGACCTTTTTAGCATTGCAGTTGCAAGTCTCTCAAATATAGGGGGCGTTGCATCCGCACCAATCCTCGCAGCAGCGTATAATAAATCACTTGTAAGTGTTGGTGTTTTGATGGCAATTATGGGTTACCTCATAGGAACATTTGGTGGTTTAGCCGTTGGAACACTGCTCCAAAGTTTAGCAAAATGAGGATAAAACACATAGAGTGTGAAGTTATAAACATCCCCCTAAAAACTCCTTTTATAACAGCTCTGAGACGAGTTGAGAGTGTTGCATTTGTACGAGTAATTATAAGAAGTGATGATTGGTCTTTTGGAATAGGTGAAGCTCCTGCCACTCAAGCGATTACGGGTGAAGATATTCCTATAATTTTAAACTCCATTGAGAGTGTAAAAGATATGTTTCTCGGATCTACTCCAAAAGAGGCTGTGAAACTTCTCCATACTGGATGTCGCATGGGCTCAAGTGCAAAAGCGGCTCTTGATATGGCATTTGTAACACTTATGGCAAAAGCTGAAGATAAAGAGTTGCATGAGTTCTTAGGCACTGCATCTCCACAAACTCTATATACAGATATAACAATAAGCTTAAAAGAGTCGCTTGTTATGTTTGAAGATGCAAAAAAAGCAATAGAAAATGGTCTGCATATTTTAAAAGTAAAACTAGGAAAAGATATAAACCATGCTATAGAGGTTATACAAAACATAGGGAGTAAACTTCCACAAGCAAAAATCATAGTAGATGCAAATCAAGCGTGGAGTCTTGAAGATTCACTTATCTTTATAGATGGTATAAAAAATGTAAAAATAGAACTTATTGAGCAACCAGTCATTGCAAGTGATTTAGACTCTCTCAAAACTATAACAGACTACTCAAGCATCCCCATTCTTGCAGATGAAGCTGTTTTTACTCTTACAGATGTTAAAAAAGTTATAGAGAGTAAAAGTGCCGACATGATAAACATTAAACTTATGAAATGTGGCGGAATCACAAAAGCGGTAGAGATTTTAGAGTATTGCAGAGAAAACAATGTAAAATGTATGCTAGGCTCAATGTTAGAGGGTCCCTACTCCATAAACGCAGCCCTTCACCTAGCACTTGCCTACACAGATGTTATAAAGTATATAGATTTGGATAGTCCTTTACTTTATAAAGAGCCCTCTGACGAATTGGATTTTGAGTTTGATGGGTGTGCGGTACAATTAATTATCTAAATTTTACTCTAAAAACTGAAAAAACAGCTCTAAAATGTCTAACATCCAAAAAACAATACTTTTATCATAAAAAATGCTTGCTAAACATCAAAAGGACATTTATATCTCTAAAAAGAGCTCTTCTTTGCAAATTACTGATATAATTATTCTATCAGTTAAAGAGTTCTTAAATCCCAACACCCTTAGCAAAATTCATAGTAACGCAATGGAGTGAGCCGTGTTGACGAATCAAAACTGAACAATCTACTCCAATAACATCTCTATCTTTAAATGTTTGAGCAAAAATTTCTAAAGCAATTGCATCCTCTTTAATATTATATGTTGGAACTAAAACAGCATTATTGAGAAAAAGAAAATTTGCATAAGTTGCGGGCAATCTTTCACCTTTATAGTAGATAGCTTCTGTCATTGGGAGGGGAATGAGTTTAAAGTTATGGATATTTGCAAACTCTTGCAACTCCACCTCCATCAATTGTAACTCTTTAAAATGTTCATCCAATGTATCTTTACATTGTATATACATAATTGTATCTTCATTGATAAATCTAGCGAGAGTGTCTATGTGTGAATCTGTGTCATCACCACTTAAATATCCATGGTTGAGATAGAGAATTTGTGTCGCACCGAGAAATTTATTTAATTTTTGTGTTATCTCTATAGCGTTTAAATTTTTATTTCTATTTTTGTTGAGCATGCACTCAGATGTTGTTAAAATAGTTCCACATCCATTAGTCTCAATTCCGCCACCCTCTAAGACAAAATCTACACTCTCTAATTTCGATGCATAGCATTGAGAGATACTTTTACTCATATTATTATCTTTAGTGGCTTCAAATTTTTCCCCCCACCCCGTGAAAGTAAAATCTAAAAGTTTGATTTTTTCATTCTCTTGCACACACAAAGCAGAACAATCTCTTGCCCATGTATCATCGCTCTCATACTCTACAAAGTATAGATTTTCGTTTGATTCAAAAAACCCTTTTACCTTTGAAGCGTCATAACAAACAAGCAAACATTTCTGATACTGAATAATTATTTTTATGATATTTACAAATGTATCTTGAGCCTCATCGAGATACTCAACCCAATCACTATGTGGATGTGGAAATATGATTTGTGTAAAACTTTGCTCCTCAAATTCTGCAATAAATCTTCTCATCTGCTATAATTCCTTTATGGCTTACATAACTCTAAATAAAAATAATTTTTTTAACAATCTTGACATTATCGCAAAGCAAACCAAAACAAAAGATAAAATTGCCTTAGTTTTAAAAGACAATGCATATGGTCATGGACTCAAAGAGATGGCAACTCTAGCGAGTGAATACGGCATACAAAAAGCAGTAGTAAGAACAGATGCAGAAGCTAAAAGTATTGAAAAGTTTTTTGAGTACATCTTAGTTTTATGTGACATTCCCACAAATAACTGCACTAAGCTTAGATACACCATAAATGATTTAGCAACAATACACTTATTTCCAAAAGGCACCTTGGTGGAGCTAAAAGTAGATAGCGGAATGCATAGAAACGGCATTGCTATGAGTGAGCTTAAAAGTGCCTTTTGTAAAATAAAAGAAAATGAACTTATTTTAGAAGCTGTTTTCACTCATCATAGAAGTGCGGATGAGCTTAGTTCTGAGTGGTTTTGGCAAAAAAACACCTTCAAAAAAATAAAAAAAGAGTCCATTGCACTAGCAAAAGAGTTTGGATTTGGTGCACTTAGGTTTCACTCCTCTAACTCCGCAGCACTCTTTAGACACACATCGTTTGATGAAGATATGGCAAGAGTGGGAATTGCTGCTTATGGATGTATGCAGTTCCCAAATGCTTTAAAAATTGAAGGCTTACAACCTATTCTCTCACTCTATGCAAATAAAATATCTTCAAGAGAACTCCACAAAGGTGAGTGTATCGGTTATGGTGGCACTTATGAGGCAAAGCAAAATTGTATTGTGAGTAACTATAATTTTGGGTATGCTGATGGTTTTTTAAGAAACTTATCAAATAGATACACAACACCTAAAGGGGTAGAATTAGTCGGGCGAATCTCTATGGACAACAGCTCCTTTTTAAGTGATGATGAAGAGATTTTAGTTTTTAATGATGCGAGAGAGATTGCTACATCCGCTGATACTATAAGCTATGAGATACTAACATCCCTTAAATCTTACATAAAAAGAGATATAATTTAGGCTCTAAAAACTTGTATGTAAATCTTTAAGAGCTCTATAGTGCTTATCAATATCCTTCAAGTTTACATCATATATTGCCATAGTGTAGCAACACAGATGAAAACTATTTTGCTAAAATCTTTTTTAAATCTTTCTCTATCACACCGCTATCTACTGCACCTAGATAAAATTTATTATTAGGGTTTCCATTATATATATCGGTGATTTTTTGATATTTTCCATCTTTTAACATAACCTTAAAAGGTATCTGCATCGCTGTATCATACGCTATATCTTTTAAAACAGTATCGATTATAATCTTGTTGTGTTTTGAGTTAGTTATAAAATAATACGCCCCATATGTAAATCGAAACTTATCATCCACATATGTATCAGGGACATCCTCAAATGTATTTAACGCAATGATTATAAAATCTTCCGAGTATTTCACTTGCAAGTCAGTTAGATGTGGTGCTTCTTTTTGACACGGTGGACAATATGTAGCATACATATCAAACATCACCACCTTATCTTCATGCCCCTCTACAACAAAACCACCATCCACTCTTTTGAGTGTATATTTTGCGCCACTACTAATATCTTCTATAGTATAAGAGGATTGCTCTTGGGTGGTATGCTCTTTAGTTGCTGCGGTATCTTCTTCAGGTTCATTACTGCATCCACTCAAAATCAAAAAACTCAGTGCTATAATGAATGTATAAAAAAACTTCATTTTTTTTCCTTATAATTCAGAATTTATAAGCTCTAAAAGCTGTTTATGCCCAAATTGTTGTAGCATCTTGCCATTTACAAAATACTGAGGTGTTTTTTTCACTCCCAATGTTTTGGCATCAGCTAATTCTTGTTTGATGAGTTTGTCCAATTCAGGATTGTTAAAATCATCTTTGAGTTGCTGTATATTTAAACCAATACTAGACATAATTTTCCATACAACTTGTATATTTGGCGAGTGGTGACTTGCCCACTGACTTTGATACTGAAATAATGCTTCAAGAGCTTGTATATATTTGCCCTGTTTTTTCGTTGCTTCTAAAAGCTTCACAACATAATCAGAATCGGGATGGAATGGAGCATATCTTATAACATGTCTTATCTCTCCATCATGTTTTTTTAGCAAATCTTTGATGATTGGGTAAAAAGCTCTACAAGTTTCACAAGCTGGATCTAAAAACTCAACTATAGTCACTTTCGCATCATTTTCCCCTATAACAGTCGAGTACTCTCTGATGAACACCTCTTCATGTTTTTTAGCTATCTGCTCTACCTCTTTTGACTTACTTGTGTTATACCCCATAGTTGCGACCACGAACAATAGCACTAATGATACTACTGAAAAGAGAACGATTTTTTGTTTACTCATCTGTTTTTCCTTTAAAAAATAATAATAACAAAGCTAAAATAACTGAAAATGCAATAAATGAAAGCATTGGGATTGTTAAAAAGCCAAAAATGTCTATGTATTTAGTTGAGCAGGGTATCCCCTGAGCACATGGAGTCATCTCTTCTGAGATGATTCCAAACTGCAAAAGGTTATGATACAGTGCTACCAACCATCCTAAAACTACAAAAGGGATTGAATACTTAAAAACACTCCTCTCAAGTGGAAATAGTCCAACTAGAAAAATAACAACCAATGGGTACATTAAAATTCTTTGATACCAACAAAAAGTACACGGTGGGTACTCCATAACTTCACTTAAAAACAAACTTCCAAGCATTGCTATAAGTGCTACTAACCAAGCAAAAAAGATTATATTCCACTCTTTTGCTGATGATTTATCGGCATCCTTCATATATATTTTCTCCTACCATATTAAACGCTTACATTATCTTTGTCATTAATTAATAGATGGTAATAATATTCTTTATTGCGTTATATTTATCTATTTTTATAGGGGGTGTTACTTTTTGAGATAAGTTTAGAGATGCTCTGTATGCTTTTATGAATTGATTTTTATGATTGCGTTAGAATAAATAACTCCATCTACACCCAAAACAGCCAACTCTTCTATCTCGCTGTCCTCTTCTATGCTAACTAAAATTTTTGCATCAAATAGATAATTGTTTGCAATATTTTGAGCAGTTTTCGACAACTCTTTATCTACTATAATGTATGATGCCCCAAGAGAAGAAGCATAGACAATTTCAGTGATAGTATTAACATGCAGTGCCAATGGTATCTGATTTTTTACAACATGGTTTATTATATCCATAATATCTTCACTAAAAGGCAAAAACAGAGTTGATGATGGTGGCGTATTTTCAATCGCTTCTATATTAGGTATATGGTATAAGCTTTCACTTGCTATAAATCTATGCCCTAAAATAATCATTACAATCCCTTTACACACTCTTGAGAACAATAGTACTTGCCCTCACTAAGGAATGATTCACTCACTTCACAGTATGTACCACAACTTGAGCACTCGACCATATCACTTGCCTCAAGCTTAGTGTTACTTGAGGAGTTCTTAAGAGGTTTTTTCTTAATAAAGAAAAAATAAACAAATGCGATAACGCCAACAACAAGCAAGTACTTTAACATTATAGATCTCCTAAAAGTAGATAGTGTCTATTTTTTTTTTGAATAATTTTATGCGGCATTTTTTCTCCAATATCATTCGCTGCATCCACCTCATCATAAACTTTTTCACCCTTATAAAAAAGAAGTTTTGAGTTTTCATCACGAAAATTTTTACTGAGTTGTAAAAGCATTTTTGTGTCTGTTACAGCTCTTGAAGTTACAAGTTCAAAGACCTCTGGAGGCATCTCTTGGACTCTTTTTTTCACAACCTTTACATTGTCAAGACCTAAGTCAGCCTTTATATACTGTAAAAAACTTGCTCTTTTTACAAGGGGCTCAGCTAATGTTACTTGTGTATCTGGAAGTGCCATAGCTAAAATCATCCCAGGGAAACCAGCACCAGTCCCAATATCTAATAGGTTTTTAGTTTTTGGCAAGAAGCTAACAGGGAAAACAGCATCATAGATAAAGGCATCTATAGTATCACTATCTTTAGCCCCTGTAAGATTATGAATCTTATTCCATTTAAAAAGATGTTCTTTATATTTTTGAGTATTTTTTAAAAAATTGTCTGGTAATCGTATATTGTCTTGCATGAGGGTCATTTTCAAATCCACTAAAATATCCTTTTGTAAAAAGATATTCTATCTAAATTTGCTGTTTATGACATCATTCTTTTCATAGCTTTAAAAAATAGCTTGAAAAGACCTCTATTTCCAACTAAATCATCTATAAAATCATCATAAGTGATGTTTGATTCTTCTAAAAAATCTCGAAGATATTTTTCACTAGCTTCCATGCCACCACTTGCCTCAACTTTTAAAAGCTCTGCATATATTGGAATCATTGTCTCTATAGCATCTCTAGGAGCTGCTTTTCTAAAAGCGGTATGAGCAACTATCTCGTTTGTGATAGGATCAATTTTTGGTTCAAATTCAGTAACAACCCAATAGTATCTTCCATCTTTAGCCAAATTTTTAACAACAGCCATAATGTTTTTGCCCTTGTTAATTCTATCCCACATCATCTTAAAAACGATTTTTGGCATATCTGGATGTCGAACAATACTATGAGGCTTCCCTAAAAGTTCTGCCTCGCTATAGCCAGAAATTTCCATGAAATAGTCATTAGCATAAAGGATGATACCTTTGGCATCTGTCTTTGAAACTATATATCTTTTATTGCTTAGTGGGATCTCATAATCTATAGGTTTTGGATGATTCATTCTCTTTCCTTTAAAAATATTACCTAATTATATACTTATTAATTAAACTTATGGAATAATATTACAAAAATAATTTAAAGTACATAAAATGAACAAAATACAAACCCTAAATTCTATAATCGCTGTAATTAAACATCACGAAGATCAGATGCAAAAGCTTAAAGATTTAGTAGATGGCAAAAGCGTTGAAAAAGTTTTATCAATTTCCAAAACTCAATGTGAGTTCGGAAAATGGCTTTATTCCAATGACAATAGTATCCAAAATATCATTGGCTTTCAATTTTATGAGAAGATTGATAAGCTTTATACCGAGTGGCACGAGCAGTACTACAAAATATATAAAGTTTTTTATAATGAAAAAAAAGGTTTTATATCAAAAATGTTTACTTCTACCTCTCAAGAAATGAAACTAGATAAGGCAAAGCTTTACTACTCTGAACTTAAAGTAACTAGTAGTGATCTTTTAAGGATATTAGCTTCATCCCAAAGAAGAATCTCTGCTATGAATGAGTCTAAATTTAGCTAGGTTTGAAGTAGATTTTCTACATCAACCAGCATTTTTTTTGCTTCTCTATTATAAAAATAATACTTAAAATGATTACAGCAAATGTCCCATTTTCTCTTTTTTTATATTTAAATATGATTTATTATACTCATTTGATTCCATAACAATTGGGATTCTCTCAACGATCTCTATATCATTAATAGCATTCACCTTATCTGGATTGTTTGTTAAAAG
>JALSLJ010000097.1 GCA_026988315.1 Sulfurimonas sp.
GAGCTAGATTCCAGGTCAAGCCTGGAATGACGGAGTTGTCAAACTGGAATGACGGAGTTGTCAAACTGGAATGACGGAGTTGTCAAACTGGAATGACGGACTTATCAAACTGTATGACGAACCAATCAAATCGAAATAACAATACCCCGTCACCCTAAACTAAAACTCCGTCACCCTAAACTAAAACTCCGTCACCCTAAACTAAAACTCCGTCACCCTAAACTTGATTTAGGGTCTAACTTAAGCTTACTAGCAGCTAGATTCCAGGTCAAGCCTGGAATGACATGGTTATCAAACTGAATGACAATAATTATTACTTTTATTGAATTTTTCTAGTAAATCTAATCCTCTACACTAATCACAACAGTCCCACAAATAAGGTCATGTAATGTTTTGTTGTCTTTTCTAAAAAAAGGGACTAAGAGCCCTAGCAATATCATTCCTGAAAATAAAAATGCTATAAAGCGGTATAATGCTCTAAAAAAAGAGATATTCTCTCCCGTCTTTGCATCCACAACTTTTATGATGTACGCTTTTTTACCAGGTGTTTGCCCAAATTTAGACACAAGAACTGCATAAATGAGTCCATATAAAGTCATCCCTATAAATGGAGCAATCTGTGATGACTGGAAATCATCTTTGCCACTCATAACAACATAAGCTATCAGATACAATATAGGTGCATATATCATAAACATATCAGTTATTAGTGCTTTAACTCTCTCTGAGTACCTTGCATACTTAAAAGTACGCGTTTGTTTTACATTTTTAATCTGTTTTGATTGTTTTTTTATATCTCTAAATCTCATAGCCTCATTATACATAAAATATGTATATAAGTTATAGTCTTTAAATAAATTCAAATTTTCCCTATTTATACTTCATATTTATCTCAAATATCTCTATTGATTAGAAATCTATCGTACAAATGCGTTACATTAACTGCATTTATTCCAAACATTAGAGAATACTTATAAAAATAACTAGTAATTTAAAGTTAAATTCAATTTAACAGATATATAATATACGAAATTTCAAATCTATCTCGTTTTAGAAATGATAGTGAAATAACAATTATGTTATTTTGCTATCACTTCTACAAAAGTGGTATATTTGTATAAAACAGGAGAATCATATGAAAAAAACTTTAGTTTCTTTAGCGGCAGTAGCGGCTTTAACAACAGGTGCTATGGCAGCAGATAAAGGTATAGATTTCGTAACAACAGGTGAAGCAACAATCTATTATGAAACAACAGATAATGGCAATGTAGCTAACTCAGATGATACACTATTTGGTAAAACTGAATCTAAAGCAAACTTCGCATTTCAAATAAATAACGATGCTGACTTAGGCAATGGATTTGCATTAGGTAGTCAATTAACTTTCTTAGGAACATCTGGATTAACAACTAGTTCAGTTTCAAATGTTGCACAGAACAATACTAGTGGTGACGAAGTTACATTAACTAAAATCAATTTAACTAAAAAAGTTGGTAATACAACCGTGAAACTAGGTCGTCAAGAACTTCCTAAATCACTTTCTCCATTTGCTTTCTCTGAAAAATGGAATGTATATAAAAATACATTTGATGCGGTTTTAGTTGTAAATAGTGATATCCCAGGAGTTACTTTAGTTGGTGCAATTGTAGGAACAACGAATTCATCAAAAGATGTTGGTGCATGGACTGATTTAGTTGTTAAAACGCAAGGTGGTGTTACAACTACAGCTGAAGGAGCTTATATGCTAACAGCTCAAACTGCTGCTATCCCTATGACAACTTTAACAGCTTCATATTATCAACTTGGTCAAGTTATTACTAATCCTTTAGGTATAGATGATGAAAGAGCTACAGCTTTATGGGTTGATGCTAAATTAGCTGGTAAATCAATGCCTTTAGGTCTTAAAATTGGTCTTCAAGGTGGTTCAATAACTCCAGATGGCACTGGCTTAGATGCTACAAATGCTATGGGTGTTAAACTTGGCTTAGCTCCAACTGATGGACTTAATCTTTGTTTTGCTTACTCAACTGTTGATGATGGTTCAGTTCAAATTAGAAATGCAGGAACTGGTGTAAAGACTCCATTATATACTCAACTAATTAAGAACCAGGACTATATCAGCAAAGATAATGATACTTTAATGGTTAGAGCTGCATACAAACTCGGTGGAACAAGCAAGATAATTTTACAAGCTAGTTCAACTACAGACAATTCTGCTGCAGAAAATGATGCTACAGATATTGAACTTGTATACAAAGTTAAAGCTGGTGGAGTAAATATGCTTGCTGGATTATTTAACACTAAAATGAGTAATGACGACTCTGCTAAAAACTATGTTCGTCTTGTAGCTCGCTACGCTTTCTAAGAAACTCTTAGAAAACACACTTATGATACTACTCTTTTGAGTGGTGTCATACCCTTCCATATTAATTTTAATCCAAAACTTTTATTATTTACCTTTGTTTTATTTAGATGATGATTATAGATATATTGTTAATGGTAGAAAAGATAGAAAATCAAACTCCCAAAGCTATGCTAGCCTAGATGAAATAAATTGGGATTAATTGAGTAGATTCAAAGAAAATGACTAATAAAAATGGTTTTAGACTTAGAATTGGTAGTTTTAGGTTTATATATGATGTATCAGATAAAGAGTTGGTAATCTATATGGAAAAAGGCGATAATAGAGACGATATATATTAAAACTTTATGATATAATTTCTTCAACTTAAAAGAGAGAAAACCTCAATGAAAACTATCAAAACACTACTTCTATCACTCACTTTACTCCTTATCTCTGGATGTGGAAGCAAGGTGCCTTATAAGACTCAAGAACCACTCAAAAACGCTGCTCTTGTTTACATATATGTTACAGATACAAACAACTTTACAGACAACCTTGAAACATCTATATACCAAATCCGCATCAACGGTAAAAAAATCAAACAAAAAATTTCTCACAACGAATATATGCCTCTTGACCTTAAAGCAGATGAAGTCACTATCTCAACAACAAGAACGCAGATAGAAGAACGCTCACTTACACTTCATCTTGAAGCTGGAAAAATCTACTACTTACGAGTTAAAACTGATATGGATGATGGCGGATTTGAATTTGAAGAGGTTAAAAAAAGTATAGGTATGCAAGAGATTGTAAAAACGACACTCGCTGGCGCAACTCTTGAAGATAAAGATGCTAAACTTACAGAACTTATGGAATCAAAAAAATCTGATGCTGGTAAAAAAGAAAGTTTTTCTAAAATAGATGAGATAAAAAAAGCTCATGAGTTAAAAGAACAAGGTATAATCTCAAACGAAGAGTTTGAAGCACTCAAAAAAGAAATTTTAAATGCTAAGTGAAAAAAAACTTAAAAATATACTAGAACAAGAGTTGCAAAAAAATTCCAATATCATATTTGGGTATCTTTTTGGCTCATATGCTGATGGTAGCTATAATGATAGAAGCGACATTGATATTGCCCTATATTTAGTTGATAATAGCTTTGATGCTCAACTTAGTATTAGTTTTGAGCTATCAAGAACTTTAAAAAAAAACATAGACTTAACTGTTTTAAATACAATCAAAAATCTTTATTTGAGTGAAGATATTCTTAACAAGGGGATAGTAATTAAAGATTCAGATAAAAGAATAGATTTTGAATTAAAAAAGCATCATCAATTTATAGATTTCATAGAATTCAAAAAGAGAATATATGTTGCATAATATAGAGATGAAAATTGAAAAAATTGAAAAATACTTAGAAATACTCGAGGATTTTAAGGTTGATTGCAAACAAAGATTTTCTCAAGACCATATATTTGAAGGAGCTTTATTGCATTATCTATACTTGGTGAGTGATAGCTGTATTTCACTTGCAGAGATGATTATAAAGTACAAATCATTTAGAACTACACAAAGCTATTTTGATAGCATTATCATACTTGGTGACAAAAAAGTTTTACCAAGAGAATTTGCTTATAAATTTGCTCAAATTGCATCATTTAGAAATTTTCTTGCACATGATTACGAAGATGTAAATTACCTTGTGATATGTGACGAAGTTTTAGATAAACTTCAAGATATAAAACAATATTTAAAATATATAAAAGAAGTGATATAAATGCTAATAGATAGCTATGATAGAGTAGTTGATTATCTAAGAGTTTCGGTTACTGAGAGATGTAACTTTAGATGTCAATACTGTATGCCAGAGAAACCATTTTCATGGGTTCCAAAAGAAAATATACTCTCGTTTGAAGAGCTATTTGAATTTATGAAAATAGCTATAGATGAGGGTGTGAAAAAGATTCGTATTACAGGTGGTGAACCTCTACTTCGTGAAAGACTTGATGTTTTTATAAAGATGATTTATGATTATGAACCATCTATTGATTTAGCAATGACAACCAATGCTTATCTATTAAAAGGGACAGCACAAAGACTCAAAGATGCAGGACTACAACGGATAAATGTTAGCATAGATACTCTAAAGCCAGATGTAGCAATGCGTATCGCTCAAAAAGATGTTTTAAAAAATGTTTTAGAGGGTGTAAATGAAGCTTTAAAAGTTGGCTTAAAAGTAAAAGTAAATATGGTACCTATGTATGGTATGAATGCAGATGAAATTATAGATGTTTTAGAGTACTCTAAAGAGCGTGGAATGAGCATACGCTTTATAGAATATATGGAAAACCAATATGCTGATAAAAGCATCTCTGGCTTAAAATCCGAAAAACTACTTGAGATTTTAAGTGCCAAGTATGAGTTTGAAGATGAAGGATTTGATGGAAGTTCCCCTTCTCATTATTTTCGTATGAAAGATGGGTACAGATTTGGAATTATTGAGCCTTATGAAGATGACTTTTGTAAAAAATGTAACCGTATAAGACTCACAGCTGAGGGACAACTCATCCCATGTTTGTATTTTGATGAAGCTATGAGTATAGCTGAATCAATAAAAAAAGGTGATATTAAGGGTGCAGCCGCAGTCTTAAAAGAGGTAATTAGAACTAAACCTGAAAAAAATCGTTGGGGCGGTGATGATGCAGAGATGTCAAGTCGTGCTTTTTATGAAACTGGTGGATGATGCTTGCTTTACTTAGTTGAACATTTTTACTCCATCCAAGGTGAAGGTCGCTATACAGGTACACCATCCGTTTTCTTTCGCTTTGGTGGTTGTAACATGAAGTGTGAAGGGTTTGGATGTATTGAAAAAGCCTCCAATGGTACAGAGGTCTTAGGTTGTGATACGGTATATGCAGTAAACAAAGAGCATTTTTCTCATAACTGGGTACCGATACAACATCCACATCAACTTACAAGCATACTTGACCAATATGAACTGCCCGAGGGTGTAGATATAGTTCTAACAGGTGGCGAACCGCTAATATATGCAAGTGACCCCATTTTTATAAAATTCTTAGAAGATTTAGATGCAAATGGGCATACAATTACTTTTGAGACTAATGGTTCTATTGGCATTGATTTTGAAAAATTTCCTATCTATAAAGAGTGTATATTTGCCCTCTCTATAAAACTCTCTAACTCAAATGAACCTTTTAACAAAAGAGTTCGCGGAGATATTATCTACTCCATAGCATCTGAGTCAAAAGAGGCTTTTTTCAAGTTTTCTATTGATGCAGAATCTATTAACCTTGGTTTAGAAGATGAGATAATTAACATAATCATGCATGCTCCAAAAACTAAAGTTTACTGTATGCCTCTAGGTGGAAATAAAGCAGAAGTAGAGGCAAACACAGAACCCCTAATAGAGTTTTGTAAATCTAAAGGTTACAATTTCAGCGATAGATTACATATAAGAATTTGGGATCAAAATAAAGGAGTTTAGATGATTATAAGAAAACAATTTAAATTTGAAAATGCTCATATTGTTCGTGGATGTTCTACTATAAAGTGTAGAAGTTCCATTCACGGACACTCTTATAAGGTGGAACTTCTCTTTGAATCTAACTTTTTAGATAATGGACAAATGGTTTACGATTTTGGCTTAATGAAGCAAAATATGAAAGCACTTATTGATAGTTTTGACCATTCTATCGCTTTATGGAGTGGAGATAACAAAGAGTATATAGCTGATATGAAACAACACTCAAACAGATGGGTAGAGCTTCCTGTTTCACCATCATGTGAACAGTTTTCCCGCGTTATTTTCATCATGATAGATAAGCTTTTAAAACTCACAAGTAGTGTAAATGGTGAAAAGGAGGTACACCTTCATAGCGTAATTGTTCATGAAACAGAGACAGGCTATGCACAAGCGTTTATGGATGATGCCTTCTCTTACGAGATGGGTGTTATCAATCTTCATGAGATTATATTTAGCGATGAGATAAAAGATGGTTGGGGCGATACGCAACTATGGGATAAAATCATAGATGATGTAAGTTTTATAAATCCCAAGGATGTTTAGGATTTATAAGCTATATGGTTACTAAACTTACCTGCTCTTTTGAAGTAAAAGAGAATGTTGTAGGGATAACCTTCACACTAAGTCCAGCTTCTAAAATGCTACAATTCTCATCAATCATAATATACCCATTAGAGCTTGCAAGTGGAGAGACCATCCCTGGTGCAAACTTCTCACAAGGCTTAAAAAACTCTCCATCAAAATATCCCGGAACTAAAGTACGGCGCCCTTTTTTGATTTTATAATCATCTTTTAGTTTTGCCTTTATAGCATTTAAGTATTTTGAACTATCTCCACTAAGCGCTAAGATAATGCTTTGCCCAAAGAGTTCAAAATTTAGAGCAGCAGCTAAAGGGTTTCCAGGTAAATTTAAAATATATGTGTCTCCAATACGACCAAATGTTGTTGGTTTTCCAGGCTTAATCTCTATCTTATCAAAAATATTTTCTATATCAAAAGCCTCAAATGCTTCTTTTGTAAAATCTGCATCCCCTACACTCACCCCTCCTGAGGTGATAATCAGATCACTATCAAGTGCACTTTTTATGTGGGTATGAATATCTTCTAAGGTATCAGTTGCAGTTCCAATAAAATCAACCTCACAGCCAAGTTCACTTGCACGGGCTACAAAAGTTGGTGTATTTGTATTGTACAGTTGGTGGGCATCCACATTTTCAAAATGCATTTTAAGCTCACTACCAGAAGCAAAAAGTGCTATACGAGGTTTTTTATGCACTTTAATGTGACTAATCCCCTGAGAGGCTAATAGCGTAATCTGATGGGCATTAAGTTTAGTTCCTTGTGTTAAAAGTTGAGAACCACTGAGTATATCTTCTCCACAAAGACGGATATGCTTAGACTTTACTAACTGAGCAGGAAGCATAACTCCACCATCGGTTTTACTTGTATCTTCTATAGGCACTATGCACTCACATCCCTCAGGAATCCTAGCTCCTGTCATAATTTTAATAGCACTCCCCTCTTTCAATTTTTCACAAGAGTTATCACCTGCAAAAATTGTATGACTTACTGCAACAACTTGAGAAGCATCTGCTAACTTAACCGCATATCCATCCATCGCTGAGTTATCATATGGGGGTAGATTATGCGTTGCTTGTACATCCTCAGCTAAAACAGAACCTAAAGCTAATTCAATTGGCAATATCTTTATGCACTTATTTGTAACATGTTTATATATTAAATGTAATGCTTCTTCTACTTTTACAGCCATCTTTGCCTCTTATTAAAAAAATTATTGTAGTATTTCGTTATGAATGAAATGTATGATATGAGTATTGTAACACATAACTTTGGTGTTTATGGTGTTTTGGGTGTTATTTTGGTGCATGTTATCATGCTATATACCGCTAAAGATCTTTTTAAATATAGAATATTTATGACTCTGTTTTTACCTATAGCTTCCACAACTATTGGGGCTGTTATTTTTACAGGTGTTATAATGATGGCAGCAAAGCATTTAGACTTTACCATAGAAAATATCATAATGATTTTATTTGCCGTAATATTTTTAGTTTTAGAGGTGAAAAAGTCCTCAACACTTAAAAAATTAAGCAGTAAAAAAAAGGATGGATTTGCTAAATATAAAATCTATGCATATAAAATATTGCTAGCAGAATTTGTTATGGTTTTAGCTATCTCCGCTTGGATGTGGGCTTGATATATATCTTAAATGATGCAGCTGGATCATCTTCAATCACCCTCAAAGGTGACCTTCACAAATACCTCATAAAAGTACGCCGGCATAATGTTGGTGATACTATCTTTATGAGAACAAAATCTGACATAAACACTCTTCACAGGTATGAAATCACCGCTATCGGTGGGAGAGATGTAGATGTTACGCTTCTATCTTCAAGTATCCAAGAGCTAAAGAGTAAAAAATCTCTTCATATCGGATGGTGTATTGTAGATAACAAATCTATAGAAAAAGTTTTACCATCGCTTAATGAAATTGGGGTGGATAAAATATCTTTTATTCACTGTGATAGAAGCCAAAAAAACTTCAAACTTGACTTCAAAAGATTTCAAAGGATACTTGAAGCGTCAATGCAACAATGTGGTAGAAGTTCATATATGGAGCTTGATACCTATAAAAGTATTCAAGATTTTATAAATGATTTTCCACAAACAAAAGTTTTTGATTTTTGCGATAAAACATTAGATGATTTTTCGGAGATAGATACTGTTTTAATCGGCTGCGAAGGTGGCTTTTCTAAGGATGAAAAAGAGTTTTTAACATCCCAAGATGTCTTTAGACTCAACACACCTATGATACTTCGCTCCGAGAGTGCCGTAATGGCTATTGCGAGTAAAATATTACTATAAACTTTCCTCTATTTGTCTCTTAAGATAAATTTAGTTATAATTCGAGTTCCAAAAATCCGCACCCATACGGATTTAAAAAATATATAGATATGCGTACTCAAGACGCTTATCAAAAGGCATAAAATGAAAAAAGATCTTCACCCTAATTTAGTAACTTGTAAAGTTACATGTGCATGTGGAAACACATTTGAAACAAAAAGTCAAAAAGATTCATTAGAAATCGATATTTGTAATGAGTGTCACCCTTTCTTTACAGGTTCTGAGAGAATGGTAGATACTGCTGGGCGTATCGAGAAATTTAACGCTCGTTACGCTAAGAAATAATCAAGACCCTTTCTTGCTAAAACTTGTTCCTACTCCCATAGGAAACATTGGCGATATCTCACTAAGAGCTATGACAGCCCTTAGTGAAGCCGACATACTTCTTTGCGAAGATACTCGCGTTACTAAAAAACTTCTCAATATTTTAACCCTAAGATACGACTTTCATACAAAAGAAAATCAAGAGTTTATCTCTCTACATTCCCATAATGAAAAAAAATTCATACAAGAATTAGAACCATCTTTTTTTGAGCAAAATATTGTTTATGTCAGTGATGCTGGGATGCCAGGAGTTAGTGATCCAGGTCAAGGGCTTGTAAGATACTGTATAGATAACAATATTGAGTATGACATCTTACCAGGTGCTAATGCTGTTCTTACAGCTTTTGTAGCGAGTGGATTTATAGAGACTCAGATGCTTTTCTTTGGTTTTTTAGACCACAAGGGGGTTAGTAGAAGTGTTGGTCTTCAAAAAGCCCTGTATAATGGCTATACAACTATCCTTTATGAATCACCTCATAGACTTGAAAAGCTCTTATCTGAAATAGATCAAGAGGAGCCTTCTCGCCAAATCTTTTTAGCAAAAGAGCTTACTAAAAAATTTCAAAACTATTTTCATGGAACTGCCAAAGAGATCTCTAAAACACTAGCAGGAAACCACAAGGGTGAATGGGTTGTAGTTATTGAGGCTTCACAAGAACAAGCTTCAAGTGCGATAAGTCAAAGTGATGTACTCGCTCTTGATTTACCAAAAAAAGTTCAGGCTAAACTTATCAGTAAAATCACAGGTGAAAACACAAAAGCCTGCTATCAAAGGCTTCTAAATCTCAACTAATTTCACCTCATCTTCGAGTAGGTAACAGATATACCCCCTAACCTCTTCATTGGTAATCTCTTGTATAGCTTTCACATAATATCTCACTTGTTTTATATGATGTTGTGAGTAAGCCAATGAACTCTTATAGTCAATAACATTCCAAACTCCTAATTTACTCTTTATAAGTAGGTCAATGTATCTAAGGTTATTTTTGTGTCGAAGAGCTTTCTCCCTGTAGCATTCACCCTCTATTAAGCCAAGAAATTCAGTATGTTCTAAAAGAGTTCTTACTCTATTTTCTATATCTAGCACTTCGCTATCTTCAAGTCTATATCCAAATTTATTTATCATCATATTTTTGGCGTTGTCAATGCTGCTATCTTCAAATGGATCAAGCATCTCAAGCATATAATGTAAAGCGAGACCAAAATTTATAGCTTGCAAATCCTCTTCTTGAGTATTTTCCAGCGCTAGTATATCGCTTTGAGTTCCATAATAGAGTTCTTTATATTCAAGCGATCGAAAAGTATGTTTTTCATTAGTTGTGTGCGCACAATGAATCAATCTGCCCCAACTTCCAGTAGATAAATCTAAAATATCAAACATTGAATCTTTCGACTTACTTATGATAAAAAGGTTCTCCCGTGCTCTTGTAAATGCTACATACAAAGCGTTTAAGGAGTCTTCTAGTACGAGTGATTTCTCTTTTACTAAAGCCTCTGCATACTCTGTATCAATAGCATCTCTCCCTTTAATTCTCAAATACACATTGCTTAAACTTATCCCATCATACTCATATATGATGGTATCCCTAGCAGGTGGGGCTTTTTTAAGTCTGTCCATCACTATAACATGCTCATACTCTAATCCTTTGGATTTATGCACAGTTAAAACTCTTACACCATTTAAATCAGATGCTGCCGCACTAACATCCAATCTTTCATACTCAAATAACAGAGCTTCAATATCTGAGTATTGACCTATAACATTTAAAAATCTGATAAGGTGAAAGTCACCACTAAACAGACCATACTCAACGATTACTCTTTTGACAACATCCAAAAGTTTCTGATTATTCAAATCTACATTTTTAATCTCTGCCACATCCATAGATATGAGTGCAAAAAAATTATATCGGTATATATCTTCTTTAAAATAGAGATATTTCAAGTACTCCAGCACCGCTTTAACACTACGCTGATTTATAAGCTTAGTGGTGGTCTCAGTTACAACCTCTATGTTTTCCTCTTGTAGTCTCCCTTTGACAGCCTCACCATCGCCATTTGTAGCGCACAGAATTGCTATCTCATTGAGGTCTGCCCCAAGAGCTATCAATCTCTTTACTTGCTCAATACTTTCTTCAAGGAGTTCATCGCTCCCAATAACCTCAACATAACCATTGGGTGCTTCTTGCCTTACTTTTTGAGGGGCATAATTTTTGATTCTACCCTTAAATGCACCATTGACAAACTCTATCACCTCTTTTTGTGAACGATAGTTTGTAAGTAGTGGTTCGACATGGGTATGAGTCTGCTCCTTCACTACTTCAAAAAGAGCACTTACTCCACCTCGAAATCTATATATGGACTGCTTAACATCCCCTACAAAAAAGAAACTTCCATCTTCACTTGCACCATTTCCTGATAATATCTCATCTATCATTGGCTTCAAAATTTCATACTGCAATATGCTTGTATCTTGAAACTCATCAAGAAGGATATGCTCGATTCGTGAGTCCAGTCTAAAGTATAAAAATTCACTATCAATACGCTCTTTTAAAAGGTAATAAACTAAAACGGTCACATCATTAAAGCTAAGCTCACTATCATCATGATACAGAGCCTCTTTGGACTTACTATAAATATCTACTAGTTGGTTAAGGGCATAAAAAAAGTTTTGCTCTTTGGCACGGTTTTGATTCTTGATGGCTATTTGAATTTTAGCTAATATATCATCCATAGCGGGAAGATAGCATTTGGAAAATGTTCTATAGTCAAGTGATTCTCTCCCTATCCATGCTTTTGCACTCAGTTCATGAAAATCTTCTGCAACCACAGCTTTTTTTACCGTTGCGGATGCCTTATCGCATAACTCCACTAGCTCTCTTAACTCAGCTAAACAAAACATAGCTTCATTCTCATACTGATATGTATCTTCTTGTGTAAACTTTATGTGAGAAAGTTCTTTTTGTTTTACATAGAACTCCTCTAAGAGACTAAAAATACTCTCTAATCTTTTATTGGATTCCAAAGAAAGATTTATCAGAGTATCTCTCTTACCAGCAACACCAACCTCTTTTAAAAATCTCGATAAAAGTTTGAGTTCATGTTGTGAGCTCATTGTTGTAAAATCTGGCATCAAAGAGGCATATAGAGAAAATTTTCTTAATATTTGGGTGAAAAATTTATCTATCGTCATTATTTTAGTATTGGCATTTAAAAACTCATCTAGCACTTTATCGCGCTCATTAAGAAGATACTCACGGGAAAAGCCAGTAACTTTAATGATTTCATCAAGCTCACCCCTACTCTCTAGCTCCTCTAGGGTTAAAACAACTCTCTCTTGCATCTCATTTGCAGCTTTATTTGTAAAGGTAAGAGCAAGTATTTTGTTTGCAGATGCCCCTTTAAAAAGAAGACTAAGATAGCGAACAACGAGCATAAAAGTCTTTCCACTTCCTGCACTTGCTTCATAGGCAAGATTATGAATAAACATTTTATTCTCTCCCACATATTATGGAATATTCACAGAACATACAGCTCTTGAGATCTTCACACAAAGAAAAATCAACCTCTTCTATATTGAGTAAATCTTTAATATTTGATTCCAAAACACCAAGTTTCTCTTCAAGCAAAATTTCATCAACTATCTTAGAATCTTTTAAATCATAATAGCCACATCCAACAACTCTGCCAAATCTCTTCGCTAGAAGATAGTAAAACTCTAACTGAAAGTCTGTCGCTTCTGTGAAGTTTTTAGGAGTATAGATGGGGTATGAACCTGTTTTATAGTCTAAAACATATATCTCATCCCCTCTTTTATCTATGCGGTCTATTTGCCCGATAAGTGTCATCCCTGCAAATTCACACTCTAAGCTCTGCTCACACGATTCCACTTTCCAGCCATCAGAAAATCTTTGAATCTCAAGATGGCAAAATGGATCGAGTCTTCTTTTATGTAAACTCATCAGATACTTTTCTAGTTCACTATCGCCACAAGCTTCATTCAACTCATGATGCAAATCTTTTTTTAATGCGTTTATATCAAAATAGGCATCTTTTTTTCTATATAATTCTTTGAGTGCAGTGTGTATATCGGTTCCAATTTCCCATTCTTTTGGCATATCTTTTGGTATATCATGATTGTTAATATGCTCTATATATTTATAGTAGTATTTTCTTTTACAGGTTAAAAATGTTTTTAGTCTTGAGCTAGATAGTTTTTTATCTTTAAAGCTATATTCCAAAATTATTTTTTCCTCTTTTGGAACTCTAGGCTTTTTTTTATCAAATAATATATCTGCATAATCCAGCTCAGAGTATATATTGTGCTCTTGTATATTAAGTAGTTTTAGAAATCTAGATCCATGACTATCGCTTGCTTTTACATATGATATAGCTACCTCTTTGCTTCTGTGTATTAGCATTTCATAATAATGCTTTTGTAAATTTTCTCTATCGCTCATTGTAGGTAGTGTTGCCAACTCTCTGATTTGAGTGTTTAAAAACATATCTTTATCACTCCTTTTTGGCACATTTGAATCACTAAAATCTACAATCACTACAGCATCAAAATCTACACTTCTTGTCTCTAAAACACCTATAACAGTAATTTTACCACCTCTTACATCATCAATAGTACGGCTTGAGAGTCTTTGTAAAAATATATGTAGCAGAGATTTCACACTCATATCTTTCATAAATGGTAAAATGTTTTTAAAACTAAAAATTTCTTCGTCAAATATTTTTTTTTCTCTTTTATTGGAAAAAGTATCAGAGTATTTTCTCAAAAAAGAGATAAAATCTACTGCATGAGATTTTTTATAATATATACTAAATAGTTCTACATATACTTCATCACTTACACGAGTGAGTCTTGCATAATTTTCTTTTGAATCTTGCTCAATAGCTTTTGCTGAAGCATTTAACTTCTCATACATTTTAGATTTTGAAAAAGATTCACCCATGGCAAAGTTAAAATTCGCCTTATTATCGAAACTCTTTAATATACTTGCCATCTTCTCATCAGGTAGAACTACTGCTATATTTTCACTCTTATACCCTTGCTCTATAAAATCGTAAACTTTTTTCTTTATATATGCAATTTGCAAAATTGATTCACTAAAGGATTCACAACTAATTTTTGTATTTTTTTGAGTGCTCTCTTTGGTAATGATCTCATGAGTATTTAAAGATATTTTATACTTGAACCCTATGTCTAGTTCAATACCCAAGGTCTCAAAAAACTTTTTTTGCATTTTAGAATTAAACCTACTAGTAGTGATGACAATGTTTACATTGCAAAATTTACAACATTTTTGAAGCAACTCTAATTCAAAATTTGTTAAATGCCCATCAACATAAATATCTATATTTTGTAATCTTTTTGCAAATGCTTCGTTGAATTTGTAAAGCTTTGGCAAAAAGATTCTATCAAGAACTTTTCTACTGGTACATAAGCGTTCATACCTCTTATAAAGCTCTTGCAAAATAGTGATGTGCTCCTCATACTCGGCATAAATATCTGTAGTGTCTAAGAGATCTATATCGTATAGTTCTGCGCTAATCTCTTCAAAAAATTTTAAAATATAATTACTGTTTTTTGTAAATGTAAAGAAGTTTCTCTCTATTTGAAGTTTTGAAAAGGCTTGAAAGTTAGATGCTTCTAAAAGAAGTAGTACCCTAGAATCTTCATCAGCAATTTTAAAATCTTCAACTATACATAGTTTAGAGATGAGCTCATTTATTGTTAAGTATGATGGTAAAAAAAGTGTGGACGAAGGAAGAAGAAGCTGCTCATGCCTGATAGCACGGGCAGAAGGTAAAACAAGTGTAGTTTCATTCATACCTTGTTAATACTCAATCGCCTCTGAGTATCTTGTATCAGCTTTAACATTATAAAAACGCGTTAAATCTCCAACACTCACCTTAGCCATAACATCCCACCTACCCTCAAGAGGAAGAGCAACACTTGTAAAGGTATATATCCCGTTTTCAATAGCTGGCGTTGCCAATTTTTTATCGTATTCAAGTTTATTTGGTCTAGTTAAAACAACAATAATTTCAGCATTATTAACAGGATCTCCATTAATATCTGTAACTTTATACTTAATAACACTCTCTTGTTTACTCAATACATCAGTTATATACTCTATTTTGTATTGTTTATCAAACTTAATTCTTTCCATAATCAACTCATTTGCATTTGCATCTGCATCATGATAATGTGTCATATATAGATCACTTTTCTCAACTGGTAATGTTGTTGCTATAAATATAGTAGCTACACACGCTCCAAATATAAATACTATAGATGTGCCAATTGCGTATGGCCAAATTTTTCCATTACTAAGATTCACATTCTTGCCTTCTAGTTCTTATTTTATTTCTTACATATACAAATATAGCATAAAATAAAATACCGTAGAACAATGTCTTGATAATAGTCATCGTAATCTTATTAGCATTGCCCGCTGCATTCTCTAACTCTACACCTTTGCTAATTGCAACTTGTTCTGCTATATCTGCATAACCATTATACATAGAACCTGAATATTTTCCTAACTGATCACCTTTTTTCGCTTTACCAGCTAGTAAAGGTATAATCGTGCCACCACTATTACCCGCCATCTCTATAAAACTCTCAAAACTACTACTGTAAAATATAGCAATAATAAAAGCTTGTACAGAGGAGGCTGTTGGACTTAGCACCTGCTTTTTATCAAAATACTCATATAAAGAACTATCATTTGCCAAAATATCAACTTTAGAATCTAATTCCGAAAAAGTTAGTAGTATTGTTGGTTCATCAAAATCTTTCATTATCTCTTCTTGATATTCAACGATATTTTTTCCATTTGGAAGCTCCCGTATCATTACAAGCCTTAAAGATATACCAGTTTTTTCATAAAGTTCTTGACCGAGTTTATTTACTTCTTTATTAAAACTAGGATTATGGATTACATCATCTTTATATAAATATTCTGCACTTAGTGTTGTTTGAAAAAGGATTGTGAGGATGAGGGCCGCAAGCCCTCTTGAGAATTTCAATAAAATTCCCCTTAACCGATAAAAAGATGATTCGGTGTAACAACCGCGTAAAGTGTATAGGCAGCCATAATTACTAAGCCGATTGAAATTATTTTTTCCATTATTTATCCTTTACTTCACATCAACAATATGTTTAGACTGATCGCTTCCAAACATTTTGATTGATTGTTCATCTTTAACTTCATAAAAGTTTGTTGCATTTGCATTTTGCACCCCAAGACCCATAACTGTTAAAACAGCTAAAATACTCAGTAATAATACAGTCGCAATCAGCATACCAGTAACACCGTCAAGAGCAAAAACACTTCTATTTTCATTCATGTTTGTCTCCTTATTTACTTAAGTCAGTGATATATGCACCAACTGCTTCTTTTTGCTTAGCATTAAGTCTTTCAAACTTAGGCATCTGCCCCATTACACCTTTCTTACCATATGTAAGAACATTTGCAACAAGTTCAGGAGTAAATGTAGCAATACTTGGAGCTACAAAATCCATACCTTTTCCATCTTCACCATGACATGCAGCACAAGTACCAGCATACACATCAGCTCCAGCACCACTCATACCATTTGCAACATATGCAGATACTGCATCAATTTCTGCATCAGTGATTAAAGCACCACTATTAGCATTGAAAAGACCGTTACGGTCTGGCATTGGCATTTCACTACCTAATAACTTATTATTAGAACCATTTTCAATTACAAATTTAACTACATTAGCTTCAATTCTTCTATTAAGATCTGCCGACTTACCATCAATACCATCAGCATTGATACCATGACAAATTTTACACTCTGCTAAGAAAACAGACTCACCCATCTCTATCAATCTATCACCAGTGATAGACGCATACTGAGCTTCAAATTTATCGTTGTGAACCTGTGTATCTTCATTGTATTCACCAATTTGTGAATACGCATTTACAGGGTAACCTACTAAAAAGTACCACATACCCCATACCATAGTTCCTAAGAACATTATTGCCCAACCCATTGGAACTGGGTTTTTATATTCACCAATATTATCCCAACTTTCATCTGCTAATTCACCCTCAGCAGTGTCAGTTTGCATTTGACGAACATATTTGATTACAACAAATACAGTAATTAGGACTAGTGCAACCGCACCCGCAACTGCGAGCATATTGACAATATCACCGTTTAAACCACCCTCTGATCCAGCTACAGACATGTAAGTGAATAGTAGCATAACAGCGGTAACGATAATTCCCCAAAGATAAAGCTTATTCATATATCTCTCCTATTTCTCTTTATCATCAGACATAGATGTTACTGGTGTATCATCTATATCATCTTTTAGTGCTATATTGCTATAACTCTCATAATCATGACCACCCTCTTTTTTATCAGTGCTATACAAATGATATATGTAACTATAAAGAACAATAACCAAAAACACTGTTAACGCAAAGTAACCATAAGCCTGATATTCAGCAATACTCACTACAAACCCTTTTTATTTAAGACTATTCATATATGCAATAATAGCTACAATCTCTGGGATTTCTCCATTAGCCACTGCATCTTTAACATCTTGATCTTTCATATCTGCTGCAATTATTTTTGCTTCAGCTAATGCTAAAGCGTTTGCTTCTGCAACACTCCCACCCATTTTAACAATTTTAGTTGATCCATCTTTCATAGGAACTGGTTTGTTATATGGAACTGAAAAGAACTGTGCAATTGTTAATTGCTCTGCAAATGCAGTATCAATATCAGCTTTATTTGTAAACATCCAAGTGTATGCAGGCATTATAGAACCTGGAACCACAGCAGCTGGATTTTTCATATGATTTTCGTGCCAATCAGTAGTACGGTAGTTACCTACACGCATTAAATCTGGACCAGTTCTTTTAGAACCCCATAGGAATGGGCGATCATAAGCATACTCACCACTTAAAGAGTAGTGACCATAACGGTCAGTTTCTGATTTAAATGGACGAATAAGTTGTGAATGACAAGCATTACAACTATTTTTAATATAAACATGACGACCCGCCAACTCTAATGTAGAGTAAGGAGCAGTACCGATTACCGGACGAGATTGTTGTGCAAAGTTTGGAAGAATTTCAATCAAACCAGCAAAAGCAATTGTTACAAACACAGCCACCGCAAAAAAGAACGGATGTTTTTCTAACCAATGAAACATATTATATCCTTTCTATTAAGCGCCCATAGGCGATGCATTTTGTAGCTCGGACTCTTCAACAGGACGAGCAGACATAGTTTTATAAATGTTATAAGCAAACATTAAGAAACCAACGAAGTATAATAACCCACCAATACCACGGATAGTATAGTAAGGGTGAAGAACAGTAACTGTATCGATAAATGAGTAAGCTAAGTTACCAAATTCATCGTGAGCACGCCACATCATACCTTGAGTAATACCAGCGATCCACATAGAAGTGAAGTATAAAACAACACCTAATGTTTGGATCCAGAACTGAGTTACCATTAACGACTTAGAGTAAATTTCTCTTTTAAACACACGCGGTGCCATATGGAAAAGTGCAGCCATAATCATGAATCCAACCCAACCAAGAGTACCATCATGTACATGACCAACAATCCAGTCAGTAAAGTGTGCAATAGCATTAACAGATTTAATTGCTTGAATAGGACCTTCTAAAGTCGAGAACATATAGAATGTAGAACCAAGAACCATAAACTTAATTAATGGAGATGAAGCAACTTGTTGCCACTCACCCTTCATTGTAAGAAGCATATTAATCGCTGAACCCCACGAAGGTAAAATAAGAATTACTGAGAAAACAGAACCCATAGTTTGAACCCAATCAGGTACAGTTGAGAATAACAAGTGGTGTCCACCAGCCCATAAATATACAAACATTAATCCCCAAAAAGAAAGTAATGATAATTTATATGAATAGATAGCTTGACCTGATTCTTTCGGTAAAAAATAATAAATCATTGCAACGATAGGAACAGTAAAACCAAATGCAACCGCATTATGACCATACCACCATTGAACTAGTGCGTCATTTGTACCAGCATACATAGATACTGAATGATACCATGCACCAATTCCGCTTGCTCCATCAGCAGCAGTTCCCAACATTGTTGGAATAGCCATATTGTTGAAAAGATAAAGCATAGCTATACCTAAGAAACAAGCAATATAGTACCAAACTGAGATATATAATGATTTTTCACGGCGAATACCGATAAGACCAAAAATACTCATACCAAATAAAACCCAAACGATAACGATAGCGATATCAATTGGCCATTCAAATTCAGCATACTCTTTTGAAGTTGTAATACCCATTAAAAGTGAAACAACAACTGCGGCAACACCTACTAAATATAACCAAAAGTGTAGCTTACCTATAAACATCAAAAAGCCTGACTCAGCCATTGACACCTTTAGTACACGTTGACCAACGTAATACCAAGTAGCAAAAATACCACTTAATGTAAAACCAAAAACAACTGCATCTGTATGCAGCGGACGAAGACGACTGAAGTTAGTGTATTCAGCTAAACCCTCACCTAGAAATAAGTTCATTCCAGGATAAGCAAGTTGAAAAGCTAAAATTACACCGACAAGCATGCCAACAATTCCCAATACGATTGTTGTAAACATGAACATCTTAGCAACTGTATAGTCGTACTCTAATGGACGATTCTCCATATATAGCCTCCTTAAAGATTCAAAGCAATTATTTCTACTTAATTTTAAATAAATTCAGTAGACTAATTAACATTGCCATGATAACCATAGAAAAGTTTAAGTAATCTTAATTAGTGACCAATCCGTGACAAATTTTGAAATTTATTATTTAAGTGTTTACTTTTAGAGTTTTAGCGGGGATTTTTGTAGCTTATAATCATTATTATAAGTTATTTTTATTAATGATAATATGCCCGTAAAGGCACCATTATCATCTTTTTATCAAAGACAAGAATTCGTTAAAGATATATCTGCTCTCTTTTGGTCCAGGACTAGATTCTGGATGGTGTTGTACAGAAAAAATTGGAGCGTCATTATATTTTAATCCCTCGATAGTATTATCAAAAAGATTTGTATGGGTAACCTCTGCAATCTCTACAATATTATCAGGAACATTATAGTTATGATTTTGTGCTGTAATTTCCACCAAACCTGTTTGCATGTTTTTTACAGGGTGATTGCCACCATGATGTCCAAATTTTAGTTTAAAAGTATCATAACCGTGAGAGATAGATAGTAATTGGTGTCCTAAACATATGCCAAACATAGGAATTTTAGCATCAATTAGCTTTCTAATCTGTTCTTGCTCTTTTTTGAGAACAAGTGGATCGCCAGGACCATTTGACAAAAACACACCATCGATCTCTTGAGAATTGTATTTAGCGATTAAGTCTTTTGCTTTAAAATCATTTGGTATCACCTCTACCCCAATACCTGCACCAACTAATTCATTGAGAATGTTACGCTTTACTCCAAAATCAATAACAACAATATTTGCTTCTTCTGTTGGAGCTTCACTATATTTAAAATCTCTCTCAGCATAGGTTGCATTTTCATGCTTATAAGAGATTTTTGTACTCACTTGCTCTATATAATTCACATCTTCAATTCTCGGGGAATTATCTAAAATCTTTTTTAACTCATCTTTATCACTAATTTTAGTAGAAGCAATCATCATCATCGCTCCCTCATCTCTTATCATCTTAGTTAAAAACCTTGTATCCATGTCACAGATACCCATAATATTATGTTTTTTTAAAAAAGCATCTAGTGAAGACTCGGCTCTAAAGTTAGAATATCTTGGCTGGTAGTTTCTTACTATCATCCCTTTAGCATGAGCAGAACTACTTTCCATATCTTGATCATTAACACCAACATTTCCAATCTCTGGCATAGTAAATGTAACAAATTGTCCAGCATAAGATGGATCTGACATTATCTCTTGGTAACCACTCATTGAAGTATTGAAAACTATTTCACCTACACTTGTATCATCTGCACCAAAACTTTTAGCTTCTAGGAATATCCCATTTTCTAAATAAATCCAAACTTGTTTCGCATTACCTTGCATTACTCCATCCCTCTTTTTGTTAGCTCTTCTCTGTAAAGTTTTTCATATAAGATGTCAAAATCATCAGTACCTGGAATATATCTTTTTTTATAAGATCTAATTTTATCCATGACTGCGTCTTGTATCTGAGAATCGTCTGCTATAAATGAAGTGATAGAGTTGTAAATTATATTTTTTATACGGTTCTCTGTGACTTCGAAGTGAATTAAGTCCTCTTCATACAATTCATCTAAAATTTTGTGACTCATATCTGAAAATCTCTCTTCATAATTAAGTATTACGCCAAATTCTGGAGCTAGTTTCTTTTTAATCATAAAGAATAACTGTCTTTCATCTGCAAGCATAAAGTCTATCTGCTCTTCATTCTCTTCACATATATCATGTGCTTTTTCTTCAAGAGCCATCTCTTGCTTTACATTGTGAATTAACACTTGTTCTGCTTCATGAGCTACAGCTTCAAGACCTTTCGTCATCGTTACAACACCACTTATATTTAAATCAATTGCAATTTTATTAGATATATGAGGTATTGTTTTAAGTGAAATTTTCATCTGCAGACCCTACTTGTTAAATTAAATTTGGGCATTTTACACTAAGTAAGGTAAAAATATGATTAGAGTTTGATTATTTGCTTAAGAGTGTCGTCAATTCAGAAGCTTTTTTTGAATCCATTTTTGTTAAAATTTTTCCAACTGTTTTTGGTTTGAGTGTACTCAGTATAGAAATCGCTTCTTTAACATCCATATCAGAGAGTATATTTGAAGCAGCAGCAGGTTTCATTTTCGCAAATGTTTGAGCGATTTTATTCATTTTTAAATTGCTAATCTCTTTTAAAACCTGTTCGTTTTTTGCTAACATCTCTTGAATTGATTTCTCTTTTTGAGATATTTTGCTGAGTTTATTATTGACAACTTCCTCTTGTTGACGAATTTTGCTCTCTTTTTTGCTTAAAAGCTCCTCTGTTGCTGTTTGTAGTGCGCTTAAAGCTTGTCTTTGTTCATCAATCCTCTCTAACTCTACTAAGAGTTCACCCTTTCTCTCTTTAAATATCTCTGTACATTCAAAAAGTCTTTCACTTGTCTGCAAGGCAAAGGTAGATGAAAATATTAAAGTCAAAAATAGTAATTTTTTCACATACTTCCTTTTCTATTATATGTCATCAAAGCAACCTCATCTAAATCTTTTGTTTCTTTTATTTTTTGATTTTTAATTATTTTTTTAATTTCATCAAGCTCTAAATATTTGAATTTTTCATGCTCAATCATATCAAGTTTTAGTTGCTCTTTTGCTTCGTTGACTTGTTTTTTAGTAAAATTTACCCAATCATGATTATGTTGTATTAAGTTTCTTGCAGATGACAGAAGAGTTCTTGATGCTAAAAACTCTGCCATTGTACCACTTTGTGGTGAGTCTATATCTTTAAGTGAATCATATGATCGTTCTAATGCTGATGTAGCATTATTTAAATCTATATTTGCTTTTTGCGCTACCCTCTCGCTACGCTCCATCGTATTCTTTTTTAATGACACCAGTGGGGTATAACGAGTTTTCAAATGCAATCCTTTAAAGAATTATTGTATCATCTCTCTCAGGAGAAGTAGAGATGATCCCCACCTTTGTTTTACTTATCTCTTGGATAGTTTTTACAAAATCTTGAGCATCTTTTGGAAGAGCATCAAAAGTTCTTGCACCTACAGAATTATTCCACCCTTTAAATGTTTTGTAAATTGGTTTTACATCTTTAAGGTTTGATGGCATATAATCTATCTCTTCTCCATCTAACTCATAAGCAACACAAAGTTTTACTTCATCAAAACCATCAAGAACATCAAGTTTCATCAAAGCCAATTCATCACAACCATTTAGACGAGCTGCATGACGCGTAGCTACAGCATCAAACCAACCACAACGACGAGCACGCCCAGTAGTGGTTCCAAATTCATGACCTTGTTCACCAAGACGCTTTCCATCTGCACCAAAATCTTCACTTGGAAATGGTCCATTCCCAACACGAGTACAGTACGCTTTGACAATACCTATCACTTTTCCAATATCTTTTGGGCTAATCCCTAAACCTGTACAAGCACCAGCACTAACAGTTGCAGATGAAGTAACATAAGGGTATGTTCCGTGATCAATATCTAGCAATGTGCCCTGTGCACCCTCTAAGAGAATTCTTTTGTTTTCATCTAAAGCTTTCCACACCATCTGTGTAGTATCTGTAATATATGGAGCTAATTTGTTTTTATATCCCTCTAGCTCTGCAAGGAGTGCAGATTCTATTGGAGTTGGAATTTCATATATATCAAAAATTGCTCTGTTTTGCTCAAAGTACTCTATAATTGATGCACATAATTTTGTAGGATTTAAAAGCTCGCCAACTCTAAAACCTGTGCGGTTAATCTTATCTGCATATGCAGGTCCGATTCCCTTCCCTGTTGTACCAATAGCCTTATCTCCTTTTAGTTTCTCTTTTGCTTGATCCACTAAAGCATGGTACGGAAGATTTAAGTGTGCTTTATCGGAAATATAAAGACGCCCCTCTAAACCTTCAAACTGAACCATCTCTTTTATAATTGATTCAGGGGATAAAACAACGCCATTGCCAACTACATTAATTGCATCAGGGTTAAGCACTCCAGATGGGATAAGATGTAGTGCATACTTTACACCATCAACCCAGATAGTATGTCCAGCATTATGACCACCTTGACTTCTACAAACCATATCATATTCACATGCCAATCTATCTACTATCTTGCCTTTTCCCTCATCACCCCACTGAATACCTACAATTAAATCTGCTTGCATAAATTTTCCTCTTTCTATAATCTTTAAATTTTTTTACTTTAGTACCTGAGTAGTTAAGACTAAGCTTAGCTCTTATCTCGTTTAACTAAACTTTCACAAAGTGCATCTGTATATATTGCAAAACCTACCGATGTCAATGCTTCACTTTTATATCTTCCACCACGGGCATATACTTCATTTTTATCAATAACTCTAAAAAACAACTCATCATAGTAAAGCATCTTTGCATAGTACATAGGAGCTAATACACTATTTGCATATGACATCTCTGAGCATAATTCTTTCATCTTTGTAAGCTCAAACCTAATCTCTTGCGGCACTATCTCTAAAAGTTCATCTATCTGCTCTATATGTTGAAGATATACAAGTTTCGTCAACCAATCAATATTCAAATTTAAAAATTTTTCTATATTCATATGACGAAAATCATCAAGTGACAGCTCATCAAACAAAGTAGTTAAAATTTTAGGTATCTTCATATTTGATATTTGAACTAGAGGCTCTAACTCTAATTCATCAAAAATTTCACTTGCAATATTTACGACATGTGAGAGTTTTGTATCTCCCATAAATTCAGCACCAACCTGATACTGCTCTTCCGTTGGATAACGAAAAACAGGCTGGATATAAAACCATTTTTTCTGTTCTGTATTTTTCCCTAAGCGTTTTTCAATTATTCTTACCACATCTATAGTAGAATCTGCACGAAGAGACAGCTCATGATTTTTTATATCATTTACCCTAATAAGCTCTTTTTCATCTGCAATACTTAGATGTTGGTGATAAGAAAATAACGGAGTTACTATCTCTTCAAAGTCATATTTATCTAAAATATCCGATGCAACTTTTTCTATTTTTCTCTTTATTTTAGCGCTAATGCCAAAGTACAATTTAGAACCATTAGGAATTTCATGCTCAAGTATCATTTATGCACCAACTTTAAAAAAAATTTCATTAAATACTTTACTTGCTGTGCCGTCATATTTTCTTCGATCTAGCTTACTCAAAACTAATTCAACGCTATTGACTACCCACACCATCTCATATACTGGGATAAGTCCCATCTGATTGATACGGAAAATTTTACCTTTTAAATGGTCTTGTCCACCAGCTACATTTACAGAAAAATCTTCTTTTAGCATATTTCTAATTTTCGAAGCATCTTTGTCATCAATAGTTGTCATTGACGGAGCTGGTGTTTCTGGATAAACATGAAGACCAATTGCTTCAAGCGAAGCTTTAACAGCTTTTGCACGGAGTGCTGTTTCATCATATAACTTCTCTAAACCTCCGCTACTCTCAATAGAGTCGAAAATTTCCAATAAACCAATAATTAAAGTGGTTGCTGCTGTATAGGCAGTTGTATTTTTTCTTTGTGATTTAATCTCAGATGCTAGGTTTAGATAATAACCCTTACCTGCACCAATTTTTTCAATTGCATTGTTATTTAAACCAAGTATTGATAGTCCAGGGGGGAGCATTAGTGCTTTTTGACTCCCAGCAATTAAACAGTCTATATTTGTAACATCAATCTTCTCAACACCAACGGCAGTAATGCCATCAGCTATTATCATAATATTAGGATTAATCTCTTTTACCGCTTTTGCCAGCTCTTCTACTGGATGACGAAGCCCACCTGCTGATTCACTTACTTGAACTGCGATAGCGTCTATATCGCTATTGACTTTGATAGCTTCAATAATTGACTCAACACTTACTGGAGTATCCCACTCATTTTTAATCTCTACACTTCCAAGTCCATTAGAGGAAGCGATTTTTCCAAATCTTTCACCAAATTTTCCTGAATTGACATTTAAAAGAGTGTTATGGCAAAGGTTAATAACCGCTGCTTCCATAGCACCTGTTCCACTAGAACTCAACATAACTACCTCATCAGTCTGAAGAAGGTTAAAAAGATGTTTTCTTGTTTTTTCAAAGATAGCTTCAAATTCTGGAGTACGATGATGCATTGTTTCATCAGCCATCGCATTACGAACATTCTGGGGTACTGGAGTTGGGCCAGGTGTAAAAAGTAACATAAATTAGGTTCCTAGGAGATTAGTATATTTTAAAACCTCGTATTATATCTAAAAATATTTAAATAGACTCTTGTTGAGTATATTATCTAGCCATTCTTGCTGTAATAGTGTTGAGCGTTTTAAATATAGCTTCTTCTTGAAATGGCTTTACCATATAGCCGTTTGCACCCTTTTTTATCATCTTTAAAACGCTTGCTTTTGAGCCTTCTGTTGTTGCCATAATAATGCGGGTTTTATTCCACTCTTTATTTGCACGAACAGCATCTACAACCTCTTCACCAGTCATATTTGGCATATTCCAGTCAAGAAGCATAATGTCAATTTTTTCTTTTTTCATAACTTCCATTGCTTCAAGCCCATCTTCTGCTTCAAAAAGGTTCAATTCATTCCATTCTGGCTTTTTAAAATATCTTGTCATTGTATTTGTAAGAACTCTTCTTACTATCTTGCTGTCATCTACTATAAGTAAGTTCATCTTTTTCTCTTTTATGGTAAAATTTGTTTTTGGCATTTTACCATATAAAGAATAAAAATTTTCTTTATTAATATATTAAAAAACATTATACAACTAAATCAAGGAGTATTATGACTATATTTGACTCAATCATTTTAGGAGTTATCGAAGGCTTTACAGAATTTCTACCTATTTCATCTACTGGACACCTTATAGTAGCAAGTCAATTTTTAGGAATTGAACAAAATAGTGTGACAAATGCTTATCAGGTGATCATTCAGTTTGCCGCGATACTTGCCGTTATATTTAACTATAAAGATAAATTTACTATTGAAAAAATAGATTTATGGACGAAGGTTTTTCTAGCATTTTTACCAATTGGAACCATAGGATATATTTTCTCAGACCAAATAAAAGCACTCTTTAGCACAGAGATTGTTGCTATCATGTTTATTATCGGTGGTGTTATTTTTTTAATTGTCGAGAAATTTTTTATAAAAGAGGAGACACATACAACGCATAGCGTTGAAGATGTCACACTAAAGCAATCAATGATTATAGGTCTTGCTCAGGTTTTTGCACTCATTCCTGGAACCAGTAGAGCAGGCTCAACAATCATTGGAGCATTGCTTGTTGGACTCAATAGAAAAGTAAGTGCGGAGTTTAGTTTTTTACTCGCTATGCCTGTTATGTGTGCTGTAACCGCCTATGATTTACTCAAACACTACCATGAATTTAGTGATGCAAACCTCATAACTTTACTAGTAGGTTTTGTTGTTTCATTTATTGTTGCATACCTTACGATAAAACTATTTATGGCATTTTTAGAAAGATTTACATTTGTTGCCTTTGGAGTTTACAGAATTATTTTTGGGGTAGTTTTACTTATAATTATAAATACTTAAGATGGAATATTAATTGCTCATTAACCCCTAGAATGGTTTAAGGAGTCACTATGCGAACTATTTACAAATACAATATGAGATTTCATATAGTTTTGGCAAAGATGGAGCTCTCTTTTTATAAAATGAGTCGTAAGTTTTTATAAAAGAGATATAAAATAAGGTTGTCAATTCTCTTGTGATGATTTAGGATGTATCATCGATATTTAGCCTTAAAAAAATTCCAAGGACGGATATACAAAGAGAAAATTTAAAAGGTTTGTAAAATAACCTTCGCTAAACTGAGTGCTTTTGCTCTATGAGACAACTTGCGCTTTACACTCTCTTCTAATTCACCCAAAGTTTTATCATGCCCAAGAGGAATAAACATGGGGTCATATCCAAAACCACCATCGCCAACAGTTTTTGTAAGTGCTGTTCCATACATCCAGCCATGAACACAATACTCACCTTTTTTTGTTACTATTGCTATTGCAGCTGTATAGTGAGCTAGTGATGCCGTTACATTTTTAGCTTGTATGCTATCTATGAGTTTGTGCAAATTATCTTTATCATTGGCATTCTCACCAGCATATCTCGCACTATAAATTCCAGGTTCTCCATTCAAAACATCAACACTTATACCACTATCATCTGCTAAAACAATAAGATTTTCATCATCTAAAGCTTTATAAACTGCTCTTGCTTTTATAAGTGCATTTTCTTTAAAAGTATCTCCATTTTCAATAATTTCAAACTCTTCCATAAGTTCACTATAGGCTATAACTTCATAATCACTATAGAGCGCTTTTATCTCTCTAACTTTCCCTTTATTGGCTGTTGCTAACACTAGTTTCAAAATTATATTTCCTTATTTTAATCTTTAAAGTTTACATTTAATTGTTCACAAAGTTAGTGTAAACAAATTTTTACTATAATTGCGACATTATATAATAAAATTCAAGGTATTTCATGTTTAAAAAAGTCTTTCCCCTCTCCGCTATTCTCTCACTTAGATTTTTAGGTCTATTTTTAGTTTTACCCGTTATTGCAATTTATGCATTAGAACTCAAAGGTGCTACGCCACTTTTAGTTGGTGTTGTTGTTGGTGGTTACGCACTTACTCAGGCAATCTTTCAAGTACCATTTGGAACAATGAGTGATAAGATTGGCAGAAAACCCACTCTTCTTTTTGGTCTAATTGTATTTTTAATTGGTTCTTTAATATGTGCGTTTTCAACAGATATATACACACTTATGGTAGGTAGATTTCTTCAAGGTGCTGGTGCTATTGGTGCCGTAATTACTGCTATGATTTCTGATTTAGTTCCAGAAGAGGTTCGCGGTAAAGCGATGGCTATCATGGGTGGCTCAATCGCGATAAGTTTTGCTCTTGCAATGGGTTTAGGACCTGTTATAGGCGCTAACTATGGTATAGATACTCTTTTTATAATTACGGCTGTTTTATCAATACTTGCTATGCTTATCCTTTTTACTAAGGTTCCAACTCCTCCAAGGATTAAACACACTTATCATGATACAGCAAAAACTTCTGACATATTAAAAGACAGTAATCTTTTAAATATGATTATCATCAACGCTATGCAAAAAGGTCTTATGACGGTTGCTTTTGTGCTAATTCCCATTATTCTCACAAGTGACACTTATGGTTTTGGATGGGAAACATCTGAATTATATAAAGCATACCTTCCAGCTATGATTTTAGGTCTTATTGCTATGGGACCTGCCGCTGTCTTTGGAGAAAAGAAAAATAAACCTAAAGAGATATTTTTAGCATCTATCGTTCTTTTTATTGGTTCATTTTTAATTATGGGTCTTACATCATCCGATACTATCTTTATAGTAGGTGTGGCAATGTTCTTTATCGCTTTTAATATGATGGAACCATTGGTTCAGTCCATGATAACAAAATTTGCAAAAGTGCATCAAAAAGGTGCTGCCTTAGGAATATCTAACTCAGTTGCATATTTTGCTACATTTATCGGTGGTACATCTGCAGGTCTATTTTTAGACCTAAGCAATAGAGAAACTATAGGTATTACTATCGCCGCTATAGCAACTATATGGCTATTATGGACACTAAAACTTCAAAATCCTACTAAACATTCTCATCTTTATTTAGCAAAAGATAGCATTGATACAGAGAAACTCAATGCTCTTGAGCATGAACACATTGCAGAATGGTATATAAATGAAACTGAAAATCTAGTTGTTGTTAAATACAAAACAGATTCCATAGAAGAAGATGCAATCAAGGCTAAGATTTCTAAATAACTGAAAATTATTCTGGGATTGACCCAGAATCTAACAACTAATTCTCTAGTAGAGTTTTATCTAATATGACAAGATTTACACAAGCCACTATTGTCATTTGGAACTCTCAAAAATATTCCATTTTGTGAGTTATGAACATCATGGCATGAAGCACACTCAACCATCCCATTATATAACTTAATTCCACCTGTTGGAGAAGCTAAAAAATCTTCAAGTAAATCAGATCTATATAAAACTGAAACTGGATGATCATCTGTAAGGTTTGGTCCAATTCTCCACTCCTGTCCAGGATAAATATCTCCACTAAAATGGCAGGCATTACAATTTGGAGTTAGAGCACCTGTTTGATGCCCCGCACCTGGATTGTTAACCATATTGTGAGTATCAAAAGATGCAACAGCACTCTCGTCACCCTCTCCACTAACTCCATCATGACAACTCAAACAAACCATAGAAGCATTATTTGGCATTCCTGCTGTACCCTCATAGAGAGTAAAAATTGTCGTATCTGTAATCTTTCTATTCCATAGTGGGCCATCTAAACCAACATTTCCTGCATGAGGAGTGTGACAAAACACACACACTTCAGTAGTAGCACCAGAATAAGTTCCATAAAAGTTAGTAACGCTTAAATCATGCTTGGACCCTACAATACTCAATCCCCACGCGATTTGAGATGTTAACGACAACAATATTATAATTTTTTTACTATTTTTCATGCTTTACAACCATCCAATAAACTTTAACTATATAAAATAAGGACTACTTTATATCATGATATATTGCTTGTATATCGGCATATTATAAACTTTATTTATATAATTTAAAATTAATAAAGCAGCTTAGTTGTATAGTATTATAATCAAACAAAATAATTGATGATATAGTTTCGAGCTATTCTCTGTTAATCAGCCCCTGCCCTGACGATAACCAAAGAGGGATACATAAAGTTATCCAAACACCAAACTCTTGTTTTAAAGAAATTTTATTTGATGTGATGATAGTTGAGCGCTTAGAAAGAGCGATAATATTCAGCCAAAGATGTTCCCATCCACCATGAACAAGATAAGCACTTAATAGTCTCCATAGTTCACCATCTAGTATAGAGCTGCGTTCATAGCGTAAAATTAATTGTGTGTAAGATGAAAAAAGTTCATTGAACAACCTCTCAAGGCTGAGTTAAGTGTGACGCTGTTTCCCTAATTATTTATTAGGGAGAACAAGCATGTTGAAATAACGACCCTCAAAGCGAGGTGGTTTATCCATTGTTCCTAGATCTTCAACCATTGGCCAAACTCTTAAAAGCACCTCTTTAGCAGCTTCTGGATGAGCCATTTCACGACCTCTTAAAAATACGCGAAACTTAACATGAAAACCTTTTTCTAAAAACTCTCTTGCATGTTTCACTTTATATGATATATCATTTTCAGCAATTTTTACAGATAATTTAATCTCTTTTACAACGATTTTTACCTGATTTTTTCTTTGCTCTTTAAGTTTTTTCTCTTCTTGGTATTTATACTTACCATAATCCATAATTTTTGCAACTGGTGGTTTTGCACCTGGAGCGATTAAAACTAAGTCTAAACCCAACTCATTTGCTTTATTCATAGCTTCATCAGTAGAGATAATCCCTAAAGGTTCTGCTCCATCTACATTACAACGCACTTCATCAACACGGATATCGTCATTCATTATGACGCGGTCAGCTTTTTTACTCAAAAATTTACCTCATTTATTTTAGTTTGTATAAGCTTTAAGAAATCTTCTTCGCTTAAATTATATTGCTCTCTAGTTCTTCTATCACGAATTGCGACAGTTTTACCTTCAACCTCTTCATCACCTATGATAATAAGCATAGGTACTTTTGTTTTTTCTGCTGTTCTGATTCTTTTATTTAGGGAATCATTTTTGGAATAAATCTCACTATCAGCACCAATATCGATAAGTTTATCGGAAATTGACTTAGCATAATCTTTATGCGTATCAGCAATTGGAACTATTGCAACCTGTGTAGGAGCAATAAACATCGGAAATTCGCCTGCATAATGCTCAGTTAAAATTCCTATAAAACGCTCAAAAGAACCTAAAATAGCTCTATGAATCATTACTGGCTGAATTTTTTCATTATCTTCACCATTATATTCAAGCTCAAAACGCTCAGGAAGATTAAAATCTAACTGTATGGTGCCACATTGCCATTCACGACCAATAGCATCTGTTATCTTAATATCAATCTTAGGACCATAAAAAGCCCCACCACCCTCATCTATCTCATATGGTAGTTTATTTTTATCCATTGCATTTTTAAGTGCCTGTGTAGAAACTTCCCACACTTCATCATTTCCAACAGCTTTTTCAGGTTTCGTTGAAATCATCATCTTATAATCAAACTCAAAAGTTGACATTATCTTATCTACAAAATCAACAACCTCTATAATTTGCTCTTCAATTTGCTCTGTTGTGCAAAAAATATGTGCATCATCTTGTGTAAATTCACGAACACGAAAAAGTCCATGAAGAGCACCAGTCATCTCATGGCGATGCACTACTCCGTACTCAAAATACTTGATTGGCAAATCCCGATAAGAGTGTAACTCATCTTCATAAACTTTAATATGACCAACGCAGTTCATTGGTTTTACACCAAATTCTACATCATCAATAGTAGTAAAGTACATATTTTCACCATAGTTTTGATAATGACCAGATGTTTTCCATAAGTCGCTTCTAAGCATCTCTGGTCCACGAACTGGCTCATAACCACGCTTACGATGTGCTTTAAAAAGTAAATTTTCAAGTCGTGCACGAAGTCTTCCACCAGCTGGAAGCCAAATAGGAAAGCCAGCACCTACTTCTTCACGGAAAGTAAAGAGTTTCATCTGCGCACCAATCTTACGATGGTCTCGTTTTTCAGCCTCTGCAAGCATAGTCATGTGATTTTTCAGTGATTCTTTATCAGCGAATGCGATACCATAAATACGAGTTAGCATCTCATTTTTAGAGTCACCGCCAAGATATGCACCAGCAATCTTAGTAAGCTTGAAGTATCTGATGAGACCAATGGTCGGTAAGTGTGGTCCACGACACAGGTCTTCAAATTCACCTTGCTTATAGATAGAGACAGTGTCGTCTGTGATTCTCTCCATAACAGCAAGCTTTAAATGGTCATTTTTAAATTTTTCTTTTGCTTCACTCATTGTGATTGAGTATTTTTCTATCTCGTACTTCTTTTTCGCAAATGAAAGCATCTGCTTTTCTATCCGCTTGAGATCACCCTCACCTACCTCTGCATCCGTTTTAAAATCATAATAAAACCCCTCTTTTACAGTTGGTCCAACATAAAATTTTGCATCTGGATAAAGTGACTTTATAGCCTGCGCCATAAGGTGAGCTGTTGAGTGACGAAGAACCTCTAAAGAGTCCTCTGAGTTGTCAAGATGAATTTGTTCACCCTCAAACCCAAGCTCTTTTGCAGTTTGTAAATCAATAATTTCATCATTGTGTTTTATTGCAATTGCATTCAATGTCTATAATCCTATATTTTTATACTTGGCATAATGCCCGTTTTTTACTTTAAAGCGCATGAAGCCTTACTAAAGTTCAGTTTTTAATACTGCACCATTCGAGGCATTTGAAACCAATAGCTGGTACCTTTTAAGCCATTTAGACTTAACCTCATTTTTATAAGGTTTCCATGCAGCTTTTCTTTTTGCAATTACCTCTTCACTTACATTAAGCTGTAATAAATGCTTGTCAGTATCTAACTCTATCTCATCACCATCTTCTATAAGTGCTATCAGTCCACCCTCAGCAGCTTCAGGAGAAACATGACCTATAGAAGCACCCTTTGTAGCACCTGAAAAACGACCGTCTGTAATAAGTGCTACACTCGAACCAAGTCCCATCCCTTGAATAAGAGCAGTTGGAGCAAGCATCTCTTGCATACCAGGACCACCTTTTGGACCCTCGTAACGGATAACTACAACATCACCAGCCTTAACTTTATGCCCCATAATTCCAGCGATAGCTTTTGGTTGCGAGTCAAAACACACAGCAGTTCCCTTGAACTGACGCATATTAGCTTCGATTCCTGCAGTTTTAACAACCGCTCCTTCTAAGGCAAGATTTCCAAAAAGAATAGAAAGTCCACCAACTTGAGAGTAAGCATTTTCATTTGTATGAATTATCTCCTCATCTAAGATTGTAGCATCCGCTATTCTTTGCTCAAGAGTTTCACCAGAAACCATAAGGCTGTCTAAATGTAAAAGTCCGCCACGGCGGCTTACCTCTTTCATAACTGCATTAACGCCACCAGCTCTATTTATATCATCCATATGAACTGTACTTAATGATGGGGATATTTTAGCGATGTGTGCTACTTTATCTGCAATTTTGTTAATATTCTCAATTTTATATTCAACATCTGTTTCTCTAGCAATTGCTAAAAGGTGAAGAACAGTATTTGAGCTTCCACCCATAGCCATATCCACAACAAAAGCATTATGAATAGCTTTTTCATTCAAAATATTTTTTATTTTAAACCGAGAGTCTTGAGCTTTTGCCATTGCAACAACTCTTTTAGCCGCTTTCTTCACAAGTTCAATTCTCTCTGGTGTCATTGCTAAAATGGTGCCATTCCCAGGAAGCGCTATGCCCATAGCTTCGCAAAGAGTATTCATAGAATTTGCTGTAAACATACCCGAACAGCTTCCACCTGAAGGGCACGCTTCACACTCTATCTCATACAGTTCCTCGTCCGTCATCTTACCCTCAGCATGTTGACCAACTGCTTCAAATGCAGTAGCAAGGTCAATAGGCGTGCCGTCCGCTTTGTGCCCCGCGGCCATCGGACCACCTGAAACAAAGATAGTTGGAACATTAACTCTTAAAGCCCCCATAATCATACCTGGAACAATTTTATCACAGTTAGGGATGCATATCATCGCATCTAACTGATGAGCATTCATAACAGTCTCAATAGAATCTGCAATGATTTCACGAGATGGTAAAGAATAAAGCATCCCCTCATGACCCATGGCTATACCATCATCAACACCTATAGTGTTAAAAACAAATGGGACACCACCAGCTTCACGGATAGCTTCTTTAACTATTTCACCATATTCATGTAAGAAAAAATGACCTGGAATAATATCTATATAGCTGTTAGCTATCCCAATAAACGGTTTGTCAAAATCTTCATCTTTTAATCCCGTTGCACGCAATAATGAACGATGTGGGGCTTTATCAAACCCTTTTTTTATAATATCACTTCTCATTTCAATCCCTATAATAGTAGTTTACTTTTAAATTATAAATGCGATTATATCATTTTTTTTAAAATTTGTTGCAAAAACTCTTTACAAATTAAAATCAATCGGCTATAATTCCGCTCACTTAAAAGTTAAGTGCGTTTTTTAACTGCGGGAATAGCTCAGTGGTAGAGCACAACCTTGCCAAGGTTGGGGTCGCGAGTTCGAACCTCGTTTCCCGCTCCATTATAATTATAAACTGTGAATTCACTCAAGATGCCCGGGTGGCGAAATTGGTAGACGCAGGGGACTTAAAATCCCCCGGTAGCAATACTGTGCCGGTTCAAGTCCGGCCCCGGGCACCATTGTTTGTTGATACTGGTGCCATCGCCAAGTGGTAAGGCCGCAGCCTGCAAAGCTGCTATCCCCAGTTCAAATCTGGGTGGCACCTCCAGTTTTATTTTTATAAAACTACAAGTGGATCTTTGGCAGAGTTGGTCGAATGCACCGGTCTTGAAAACCGGCGAGGGTCACACCTCCCAGAGTTCGAATCTCTGAGGGTCCACCAC
>JALSLJ010000098.1 GCA_026988315.1 Sulfurimonas sp.
CATCGGGAGCAACACTATCGTCTCTAGCACGATCAGATGAGCTACATGAGAGAAAAAACAAAGCTATAATATGCAATAAAAGTATTTTCATAATCACCCCTCTTCTGATTATATTATACATCTTTTTTTAAATTTAATCTTTAAATACTTTTAGTCAATTTGGTAAAATAAAAATGCTATTCACAGAAAAACTCACCAAAGAGGAGGTTGATAATTCAAGGGTATAAAGAGCCCTATTTGGGGTCTCTTTTTGTAGTTTTTCTTTTTTTAGTTGTTGTTTTTGTTGCGGTAGTTTTTTTAAAACTTCTTTTTGGTGCTCGTTTTTTATCAGGTTTTTTATGCTCGTTTTTTAGCTTAAGCTCATCCTGATCTTTTCTTCTTATGGTTGGGTCAGGCTCAAAGCCCTCTACTGTCTCTTGAGGTATTTTCATCCCTATAACTTTTTCAATCTCTCTAATATCAAACTTTTCATAAATATCTATAAGTGAAATCGCTTCGCCATTACGCCCCGCACGACCTGTTCGCCCTACTCTATGAACATAATCCTCAGGAACTGAGGGAAGCTCGTAGTTTATAACATAAGGCAACTCTTCAATATCAAGTCCGCGAGATGCAATATCTGTAGCCACTAAAACTTTTACCTTGCCCTCTTTAAATTCTCCAAGAGTTTTGAGTCTATTTGCCTGTGTCTTATCACCATGAATGATGCCACATTTCAAGCCATCTTTTTGAAGCTCAATAAACAGTGCGTCTGCACTCACTTTTGTTCTCGTAAAAACTAAAACTTGCGGATAGTTTCTCGAACCAATCAGGTACGCTAAGAGCGCAGCTTTTTTATCTGTATCGACCAAATATGCAACTTGATTTATTGTATCAACTGTAGTGTTTTTCTTAGCAGTTTCAATAAATGCTGGTTTTGTAAGTATCTGTTTAGATAGTTTTCTCACCTTATCGCTATATGTTGCAGAAAAAAGTAAAGTTTGATGCCTTTTTGGAAGCTGAAGGTGAATTTTTCTTATCTCTTTAGAAAATCCCATATCTAACATTCTATCCGCTTCATCTACAACAAAAACTTCTATATTAGAGATATCTAAGCCCCTCTCCATATGCTCCATAAATCGACCAGGAGTGGCGATTACTATGTCAACACCTTTTTTAAGAGAGCGTTGCTGATACTCTATATCTTTTCCACCCACTAAAATTGCACAACTTATACTCATATGTTTTGAGTAATTTACTACATCTTCGTGTATTTGAATAGAGAGTTCACGAGTTGGTGATAATATTACTGCTCTGATTGCTCTATTTTCATCCGCTGTTGTATTTCTTAGTCTTTGCAATATCGGAAGTGCAAAAGCAGCAGTTTTTCCAGTTCCTGTTTGAGCTGTTGCAAAAACATCATTTTTTGCTAAAACTAAAGGGATAGCTCTTTTTTGAATAGTTGTTGGATGTTTATATCCTAACTCACCAATTGCACCAAGTAATGGCTTAATAAGTCCTAGTTTTTGAAATGACACCAAGTGCCTCCTTATTGCAAGTATCTGCTTCAACACACACTTACAAAATATATGTGGAATTTTAACATATTATTAAAGATATAAGCTGTATATAGATATAATCACTTCATATTTAAATAATAAGCAATAGTGGATGATAAGAAAAGCCCTCAAAAAAACAAGCAAAAGCGAAAAATTAAAATTATTTTTAAAAAAGTACAAGGTTCCACGCGAATACCTTGCTACAAATAGAAAGATGGTTACTCGTGCCGTCTTTTTAGGTGTTTTTATAGCTTTTATACCGATGCCTATGCAGATGTTAGCGGTACTTGCTTTCATGCCATTTTTTAAGTTTAATGTGCCTATTGCACTTGCAATGTGTTGGCTTAGTAATCCACTCACCATGCCTATGATGTACTATGTTGAATACTTAACTGGAAGTTTACTTATCGGTAGTGAGGTTGCACCAGTTGAGCTAACTATTGAATGGTTTAGTGGAAATATGGGGAAAATCTTCATCCCACTCTATGTTGGAACATTTTTTTACTCTGCCATCATTGCCAGTATCGCTTACTATGTTGTTGATTATTTTTGGAAAACTTCAGTTCGTAAAGATAAAAAACTTCACCCTAAACATAGAAAAAAGTAGATAACTTCTTAGCATTTTGCTTAATTTTTTAGACTGATGAAAATGTATGACAGATTGCCATGCAAGTTGCTATTTCACTTCTTGTATGACTCTATTGGATGTGTGATTTTAGTCTCACTCTGGGGTGAAGCTAAAGCATCACTTCCTTGTTTAGGTGTTTAGGTAAAAAACCTATTTGATAAAGATGTGCTTTAGTTTTTTAACTTTTTACTCTGCTTATAAAAATATCCCCATGCTACAAAGGCGATAAGACTCATCCCAACACTCATAACTTGACCTTGAGTTATTGCGTCACAACAGATGTAGCCTATCTGCACATCTGGAGCACGATAAATCTCTGCTATTGCTCTAAAGATTCCATAACTCATAGCATATACTAAAATAAGCTCACCTGAGTATTTTTGGTATCTTTTATATAAGATTATTACTATAAAAACACCAATGCCCTCTAAAATAGCCTCATAAAGTTGTGATGGATGTCTGAGTATCCCATCTACATATATACCCCAAGAAACATCTGTCTCACGCCCTATAAGCTCTTGATTTAAAAAGTTTCCAATACGACCAAACACAAACGCCAAAGGGATACTTAAAGCTGTTAGGTCAAGAATATTGCCAATGGCGACTTTGTGCCTTTTAGAATAAAGATAGGTTCCTACAAGAAAACCTATCACAGCACCGTGATAACTCATCCCTCGGATACCTACAAACTCACCATTTTGGAATGGATTAAATATTTGCCATGGATGGGAGAGGTAGTAAAAAGTTTGGGTATCGTAAAAGAGGATGTAACCCAGTCTTGCACCAAGAATCACCCCAATCTCTACATATATAAAATATACATCGAGTTGACCCTTTGTAAACTCTAGTTTATCTCTTTTGATAAAGTATTTACCAATATACAAGGCAGATATAAGTGCTAAAACATACATCATCCCATACCAATGAACAGGTAAAGAGAAGATATGAAAAGCTATCGGGTCAAAGGTGTCATATATATGGTTCCAAGTTTCCATCATGCTACTTCTTTCTTAAAGCTTCGGCAATGAGTTCTATAGGGTTTTTAAAGATAATCTTAGACTCACTTCCCATAGCATTATTTATCTGCATTCTACAAGCACTACACTCAGCACTTACAATATCTGCAGCAGTTTTTTTAATCATTGCAGCTTTTGGAACTCCTGCAGCTTGTGCAAAATGATATTTTTCACTCTGCATAGTGATGCCACCAAAACCACAACAGGTATTTGGGTCACTCATCTCAACGATGTTGTAATTTTTAGATATAAGATTTCTAGGTTCTGCATGGATACCCTGCATCTTTTTAGCATGGCAAGGGTCATGGTATGTCACTATTTTCATATCTTTCTTCTTCGATGCTAAAAGCTGTTCTAAATGGGTGTGATTTTGAAGCCACTCAGTAGCCATAAAAATTTTACTCTTTATAGCTATTGCTCTTTCTTTCCACTCTGGTTGGTCGTGAAAATAGTGTTCATAATCAATTTTTAGCATTGCAGAACAAGTAGCTTCTGGAACTATAATAGCCTCAACATCTTTTGAAAAACTCTCAAAATACTCTATATTAAACTTTGCATTATTATCAACTGTATCAAAGTCACCCGTAAAATAAGCAGGAGCAGAACAGCATTTTTGTTTTTTTGCTAAAAAAGCGTCAATCTCCAAATGTTCTAATATTTCTAAAAGTCCATCTCCAACATCTTTGTAGTTATAGTTACCCAAACATCCGATAAAAATAGCTACTTTTCTTTTTCCGCCATTTTCAATTGTTTCTGGATGTGAATTTAAAAATGATTTTTTTCTCAAACTTGGGAGCACTCTATCAGCTTTTAACATAGGAATAGAGAAACGGGAGTTCATAGAGTCTATGTCAGCTTTAATTTTAAATCCGCAAGTTTGAAATACCCAGCCAAGCTTGAAAGCCAAATCATTCAGCCATCTGTGGCGAAGCAGAAGAAAAAAGGCTTTTTTATACCATGCGATACCAAACTTATGTGCTATATCTGAACGAACCTGCTCTATTATCATATCTGTCGGGAGTGATTTAGGGCAAACCTCAACACAAGCGGTACATAAAAAACAGCTCTCAAAAATATCTTTGGCTGTTTTATCTAAATCAAGTTTCCCTTTTTGATATGCCCCTAAAAGGTCTATAAAACCCCTTGGAGATGTAACTTCATCAGCATTTACATTATGAATAGTACAAACAGGGATACATTTTCCACACTTCACACACTCATCTGAAATGGCACTAAAATTAAAAATATCTTCTTTTCTTTTTGACACAACTACACCGTTTTAGAAAATGTCTTTTTACTTGCAGCATGATTTATCATATACGCATCAAATGGCATCGCAATATTTCTAATAAGCAGAGTTCCTGTTTCACTACAAGCTATATGCTCATCATCCATAGTTAACAGCTCTTCTTCTGCAAAAGGTTTAAGTGCTTCAATAGCATCCGCAAAATAAGTTTTAAACTCTATGTTAAACAATATCTCAAATCTTCTAATATCAAGTTTGAAGTTACTCATAAGCTCCATAATTACATATTGACGGATTTGGTCGTCTTGATTTAAAACAACACCTTTCTCAAACGGTAATTTACCAGCATCAATTGCTGCTTCATACTCTTTCATAACTTTAAAGTTTTGATTGTAAGAGTCAACACCCTCGCCTATAGATGTAAGACCAACACCAATCAAGTCTGCTCCACCTTTTGTAGTGTAGCCTTGGAAGTTTCTGTGAAGCTCCCCTTTGTCAATCGCTTTAAACAGTTCATCTTCAGGTTTTGCAAAGTGATCCATTCCAATCATTCTATATCCATGACTTGTTAAAAAATCTATAGTGTATTGCATGATTTGAAGTTTTTCATCTGGAAGAGGAAGCGTAGTTTCATCAATTTTACGCATAGTCTTTTTCAACCAAGGAACATGAGCATAATTAAATACTGCAAATCTATCAGGGTTTAAAGTAAGTGCTAATTTCAGAGTCTCTTTAAAAGTATCTAAAGACTGGAATGGAAGACCATAAATAAGGTCAACATTTACTGAAACCATATTATACTTTCTTGCTAAGTCCATCGCTGCTTTTGTAACATTGTATGGCTGAATTCTATGCACTGCTACTTGAACTTTTTCGTTAAAATCTTGTAAACCGAAACTTACACGGTTAAAGCCTGCTTCACTCATAACACGCATCTGATCTTCATCAATATGGCGAGGGTCAATCTCACAAGAGATTTCAGCACCATCAATAAAGTTTGGAAAGTATGATTTAATCTCTTCAATGATAACTTTTAATTGCGCTGCAGAGAAAAATGTAGGTGTGCCGCCACCAAAGTGCATCTGGATAACTTCTCGTTTACAATCTAAGTGCTTTGACAATATCTCTAATTCTCGTTTTAAGTATTCTATATAACGAAGCATCTTGTCTTCTTTTGAAGTAAATACAACATTACATCCACAAAAGTAACAAGCATTTTTACAAAAAGGGAGATGAAAATAAAGACTTAAAGGTCTGCTTGAATCTTGAGTTTCTAATTTTTTGATGTATTCATCATAGCCATACGCATCACTAAACTCCAATGCTGTTGGGTAACTTGTGTAACGAGGACCTGGTTTTGAGTATTTTGAAAATTTTGCAAAATCTAACATGTGCTTCCTAAATAGTTGTTTTTACCAAAGCATAAATATACTTTGCGAATTATAATTACTGCGATTATCTCTAAAAATACTTAAAGAAGCGATAAAAGCTATTATTAATTTTAATTATCAAACTCTCCTGACAATCTTTTATACACATCTGAACTCTTTAAAAGTTCCTTGTGTGTGCCACTTGCGACAATCTTACCTTTTTGCATAACTAAAATCTTATCAGCATGTTCAATCGTACTTAATCTATGCGCTATAGTTATGGTTATCTTATCTTTTGTGTATTCATACAAGGCACTTTGTATCCTTTTTTCACTCTCATTATCAAGAGCAGATGTTGCTTCATCAAAAAGTAAAAGTGAAGAGTGTTTATATATTGCTCTAGCAATAGCTACTCTTTGACGCTGTCCACCTGAGAGGTTTGCCCCAAACTCTTCCATTTTCGTGTCTATACCATCCTCTAAAGATGCTACAAATTCAGAGGCATCGGCAAGCCTTAAAGCTTCATCTACTCTTATTTTATCAATCTCTTGTCCATAAGCTACATTTGCTGCTAAAGTGTCTTGAAATATATAGATTCTTTGTGAAACTAAAGATATATGATTTTTTAAAGATTTTTGAGTAAATTCTTTTATATTTGTGCCATTGACTAAAATCTCACCACTATCTGGGTCATAAAAACGAAGCAGCATATTTATAAAGGTGCTTTTACCACCTCCGCTATCTCCAACAAGTGCAATATTTTCACCCTGCTTTATCTTGATATTGACATCATCAAGTGCATATGCATCTTCATATTTTAGCTTTACATCTTTAAATTCTATAAGTTTTATATCATTTTCTAAATATTTTGAACCGTCTATAATTTTACTTTTTGTATCTAAAATTTCAAAAACTCTCTCGCTCGCTGCAAGGGCGTCTTGAATCTTCGCATAGATAGAACCTACCCGTCTTAAAGGTTGAAAAATAAGCCCAACTGCTGTTAAAAATGCTGTAAATTCACCAACACTCATAGCCTCACTATAAACCTCTTTTGCACCAATAAATATAACTAACGCTAAACCAAAAGCACCCGCCATCTGCATAAAAGGGGTAACCACTTCACCTACATAAACTGCTTTCATATTTATCTTGAAAAATTTCCAGTTTTCAATATTAAAACGATCCATTTCAAACTTTTCAGTAGCATTCGCCTTGATAATTTCACTATTGTTAAAAACCTCAGTTAGTCTTGTTACAACATCAGCATTTTTTCCTTGAGAGCGATGCGAATATTTTTTTAGTTTTTGAGCCAACAAAATAAGCGGATAAACGATTAAAGGAACACCAATCAAAGTATAAAGTGTAAGTAGTGGGTTTAAATATAATAGATAAAAAAGAAGAACAATTACAGTAAGCACCTCTCGAAAAAGTTCAGGAAGCATGTTTGATACGAAGTATTGAATTCTATTTATATCGTTTGTAACACGAGAAATAAGTTCACCACTTCTATTTAGGTATAAAAAACCCATATCAAGACCAATCATTTTTTCCAACAATATCGCTCTAAATCTTGTAACTATATGAAGCCCAATATAGTTCATATAAACAGTTTGTACATAATGCCCAATAGATTTCACCAAATATATAATCATTAAGCCAATAGGGATAAGATAAAGCATCTCCTCTTTTTTCTCTATAAACATATCATCCATAATAAATTTCATAATATGTGCTGTTCCAGCAGTAGTTGTTACCACCATGATGATACCAATAAGAACTAAAAAGTATTGAAATTTATACTCTTTTATGTATGGCCAATAGCGTTTTAC
>JALSLJ010000099.1 GCA_026988315.1 Sulfurimonas sp.
GATCTGTAATCTTAGTTATCTCTCCTGATAGTACAGCGTTATAACCTTCTAATTTAAGAGAGATATGATCAATCTTGCCATTACTTACACTTATCTCATTTGTTACATTAGTGGTTTTATTTGTAATATCGTTTGAGTTACTAGAAACATCATTTAGTGAAGTTTTAAACTCTTCTAGTGTCTCTATAATAGAACTCGATTCACTGTTAAATGTTTGACTTATTTCAAGCATATTGTTCGAGTTTTGTTTAAGACCATTGATGTTTATCTCAACCTCTTGTGTAGCTTTTTGAGTGCGTTCAGCAAGTTTTCTTACCTCATCAGCAACAACAGCAAATCCTCGTCCATGTTCACCAGCACGAGCTGCTTCAATAGCTGCATTAAGTGCAAGAAGATTTGTTTGATCGGAGATATCTTTAATAAGATTTATGATGTCAGAGATAGAGTTTACGCTGTCAACTAAAGATGTAGAATCATCGTTTAGCTTATTTGTATATTCTTGAATATTCTCAACCGAGCCAGATATACTATTTGTTTGATTAGATAATGTAGAGATATTTTCTAATGATTCTTTATTTAAGTCATTAATATCACTAAGCATAATTAAATTTTCTTCTACAGTACTTTGTAAAAAGTTCATTCCATCTGCGTAACTTGCGAGTAAAAGATTTAAGATTTTATCTTTAATCTCCACCCCTTTTACTGAATGTGCATTTTTTTTAACATTTTCTTCAAGTGTGTAAATATGTTGTTGTAGTCTTTCATTTTCAGTCTTAAGTGATGAGAGTTCATTTATATGATTTATCTTTAGAGCTTCTATCTTTCTTTTTCCAAACAAAATTTATCCTTTTTATATCAAATCGTGTTTTGTAATTGTATCACAAAATATATTGCATTTGCAAAAAAATGAACAATAAACTGTAGTATTTATACTCAATTATAAAATATTTATATATTATTACTAGTTATAATCACTTTTAAACTTGACATATCTCTTTGCTGAAGCGTAAAGCTCTTTAACTTCATCATCATTGAGCTCTCTTACAACTTTAGCAGGAGAGCCAACTATAAGTGAGCGGGGTGGAAAGATTTTGTTTTTTGTCACTAATGCACCAGCACCAACAATGGATTCTTTGCCTATAACTGCACCATCAAGTATGGTTGCGCTCATCCCTATAAGACAAGCATCTTCTATCTCACATCCGTGAAGCATAACTCTATGACCGATTGTGACATCGTCACCTATAATAGTTGGATTGCCATCACTTTTATCCTCTTTTTTATAGTGAGTTACATGGATCATGCTTAAGTCTTGGATGTTTACACGGTTTCCAATTTTGATGGTGTGAACATCGCCTCTCACTACAGATCCAAACCATATAGAGCAATCCTCTCCGCATGTCACATCCCCAACAACATCTGCCGATGGAGCTACCCATGTGTTTTTTCCTAGTTTTGGATTCATCCCTTTAAAATTATGAAGCATTTTTAACTCTCTATAAAAAGGCGAGATGCAAGTTGTGCAACTGTACTCGCAGGTTCTTTTTTTGTTGCTTTTACAACTCTATTCACATAATCTTCTAAAAGTTTATGATTATTGACGCTTTTTGACGAGCTATCTTTTTTTATTTTAACATAGGAGCCATCACTTTGTAGCTCATGTGCGAGTGCATTGTCAGAGCATTGAAGTTTTAAAATTTGGATAATTTTCTCTTTAGATATTTTATCTTTAATCCCTGTTAAAAGTTCAATCCTTCTTACTAGGTTTCTAGGCATCCAATCAGCTGAAGAGATATAAACCTGAGTAGCATCATTTTTAAAGTAAAAAGTTCTTGGATGTTCGAGATATTTTCCTAAAATAGAGATAACTCTAATGTTTTCACTAACATCTTTTATCCCAGTTTTTAAACAACATATTCCACGAACAATAAGGTCAACTTTTACACCGGCTTGGCTAGCTTTATAGAGTGAACGGATTACATCTTCATCAACAAGTGAATTTACTTTCGCAATAATTTGTCCATCTTTACCTTTTCTTGTTTCATTTTGGATGAGTGATAGTATTTTTGGTTTTATTTGTGCTGGTGCCATATATAGTTCGTTGAGTTTACCCTTCTTGCTAAAGCCTGTTAAAAAGTGAAAAAATCTTGTTAAATCATTTGTTATCTCATCTTTAGATGTCATATAGCTCATATCTGTGTAGATTTTTGCAGTTGAAGGGTTATAGTTACCAGTCCCTAGATGAGCATACTGTTTTAGCTTTCCATTTTTTTTTCTAGTTACAAGTGTTGCTTTAGCATGGACTTTAAAGCCTCTAATCCCATAGATAACATGTGCTCCCGCTTTTTCAAGTGCTTTTGCCCAAATAAGGTTGTTCTCTTCATCAAATCTCGCTTTGAGCTCAACCATTACCGTTACTTGTTTTCCAGATTCTGAAGCATTCATAAGAGCATGTACAATTGGTGAGTTTGTTCCTGAACGGTAAAGGGTCATCTTGATAGATACAACATCCGCATCTTTTGAAGCAGTTTGGATAAACTTTACAACAGGATCAAAACTTTCATATGGATGGTACATGAGTACATCTTGCTTTTCTAAGGTAGCGAAAATATCCTCATTATTGTCAAAAGGGGGGAGAGATTTTGGTTTAAATGGAGGCATTAGTAGGTGAGCAAAATCTTTGTTTGATACTATTTGCCAAAGACTAGAAAGATTTAAAAATGTATGAAATTTATATATATCATCTTTATAAACATTTGTATGACGGTTGAAGAAGTTGATAATCTCTTCATCCCCGTTTGCACCAACTTCAAGTCTTACCATCTCCCCTTTACGGCGGAGTTTTAAACCCTCTTCTAAAATCTCCAAGAAGTCGTCAGCTTCCTCCTCCTCAATTGCAATGTCAGCATTTCTTGTTACTCTAAATGAAGCATATTTAATTAAAGAAAATCCTGGAAAAAGGTCTTCAATGTGTTTTGCAACAAGACTCTCTATGGTGATATATATACCACTAGTTATCTCTATAAATCTAGTTAAAACTCTAGGAACTCGGATAATTCCAAATCTCTCAATATTTTCATCATCATTATCTTGTAGTTTTACAATAAGACCAAAGCTCAGGTTATTGAGATGTGGAAAAGGGTGTGTCGCATCTATGGCTATTGGGATAATTACAGGATAGATATTTTCATAAAAAAACTTATCAAGTTTTTGTTTTTCATTTTGATTGACTTCGTCATACGATTTTACGCTTATCCCCTCATTTTCAAGCTTTTTAAGGATTCCGTTCATACAATGTTGAAGAACTTGCTGCTCTTGATGCAGATACTTTCTAATCTCTCGAAGCTGTTGTAAAGGGGTGAGTTTATCAGCACCAGAGACTATGATACCTGCAGCAAAAAGTTTTTTCAGCCCTGCTACTCTTATCATGTAAAATTCATCTAAATTTGTTCCATAAATAGCTAGAAATTTTAAACGCTCAAGTAATGGCAAAGACTCATCTTGAGCTTGTTTTAAAACGCGTGTATTGAACTGTAACCATGAGATTTCACGGTTATTATAAAGGTTTGGATTTTTAAGATTTATCATATAAAAAGCACCTATTAAATATTTTTTGACATTATATCAAATATATAGTTTGCATTTGTTTTGACTCAGAACTTACTTAATAATTCCTGTTCCTCTCCAGTTAGCTGCGTGGTAAATAGTTGCACCATTTTTTCGTCCGTAGTATCTCATCAATAGTTTTTGTAAGGTTGGTTCTATGGATGGTGCAAACCACGCGTTATTGCTTGTAGCAATTACAAAATCTACATCCCCATCATATATCTCTTGACAGGTTGCCTCGTAACAGATAGCATTTCTAAATTTCACCCCTTTTATGATAAAGTCAGTTGCTTTTTTTGCTTGAACAAAATCAGCTTGACCTCCAAAGAAAAAATCGCTTATAATTTTTTGTGCAAATTTAGGAAGGGGTATATATTCTCCAAAAGGGACTAAAACCATTTTTTTAGCAATTGTGATCTTAGCATCTTGAAAAAGGTATGTTACATTAAAGTTTTTATTATCTTCTCTGTATAAAGCTCCAGCAACTATAGAGATGTGCCGTGATAACTTTGTTAAAGAAGCGGTAAGTATTGGATGTAGATTCATATAGAGCGGGAAGCAGGATTCTGGAAGTATAACTAAATCATACCCCTCATTTATAGCTGTTTGAATCTGATTTATGTTTTGTTTGATGAGGGTATTTTTTGAAGTTTTCAGCCATTTTATCTCTTGTTTTACATCTGTTGCTATAAGTTTGATTTTAAGTGGTGCTTCCTTTGGAGTGTTTGTTGAAAAGTTCAATGCTAATAAAATTAAAAGTAAAGGTGCGTACTTATATGGGTGTTTAAGATATTTAGGAAGAGATAAAGCAGTTAAAACAAGTATAAGTTGGTATTTGAAAACACCGATGTAGCTATCTACAAAAAGCAATTCAATTTGAAGCCAATTAAAATCAAATGGCTCAAAAAAGCTTAGACTAAAGAGTAGGATAGCCCTTATATAAACCTTATTTGTAAAAGCTAAAACGCCAAAAAATAGCATATATATGATAGCAAATCCAAAGGTTATAATAGGTGTCATCCAGCCTACCCCGTTGTATTCAAAACTATAGCCAATCCAATAAAACCACAAAAGCCCTATGAAAAAACCAGCGATAAGTACAGCTCTTTTAGAGATATAAAGCAGTAGAGCTAACGCTAGTATGGCAAAAACAGTGTTTATAAATTTTACGGTGATGCCATAATGTTCAAAATATATAAAAGCACTAAAGAGAAGTGCCGTTGTGAGTCCAGAGAGAAAATCAAAGTATAAAGGCTTTAAATTTACTTTTAAAGTGTTGAGTATTTTAATCATGCTGGAATTATAGTATATTTGAAGCTGAAAATGAATTAACTTGATTATATTATAATGATATGTAAAATTGATATTACATAAAGATTTTTATGATTGAAGCAACAATGGCAGACCTACCTGCTAAGGAGTGGTAAAATTGTAAAATAACAAAATTTTACTCATTTAAAGAATTGTAAATTCAGTCGAATGTTAATATTATTTATGTATAATCGCGTCAATTTATAAAAAAGGATATTTCACTATGGAAATAATAGGACAACTTTTACCCTTCGTATTTTTAATCGCAATAATGTACTTTGTGATAATTCGCCCACAACAAAAAGAGGCTAAATCAAGAAAAGAGATGATAGAAGCTCTTAAAAAAGGTGACAAAGTTGTTACTAACGGTGGTTTCATAGTGGTTATACATAAGGTTGAAGAAAACTTTTTAAGCGTGAAGATGAACGACGATGTAATAACAAAAATAACAAAAGACTCCATTGCAAAGAAGTACGAGGATGAAGCTTAATTATCGCGTAACTATCTTTGCACTAGCAATTGTTTTTGGTCTATTTTTCTCATACCCATCACTTCTTCAAACTGCAGAAGGTAAGAAAGTCACGCTTGGACTAGACTTACAAGGTGGTCTTCATATGCTTCTCGGTGTAAAAACTGAAGAGGCTGTGAAATCTCGCATAAAATCTATTACAGCAAGCATTAAAAACTTCAGTGATAGAAATGACATCCTCATTGATGCACTAAGCTTTGATGAGTCTGGGATAAAACTTTTACTCCTAGATGTTGATGATGTAGCGACAATAAAAGAGTTCCTAGACGAAATAGAAGGTGTAAATGTAGTTGTAAATGGTGAAAGTATCTCTCTTGCTCTTACAGAGGAAGAGGTGGAAAAAACTAAAAAGCAGTCTATTGACCAAGCTATAGAAACTATTAGAAATAGACTTGACCAATTTGGTTTAGCTGAACCTGTTGTAGCCCGTCAAGGGGAAGAGAAAATTCTTGTTCAACTCGCAGGAATTAAAACTCAAGAAGAGGAGCAGCGTGCAAGAGAATTGATTTCTCGTGCTGCAAAACTAGAGCTAATGGCTGTGGATGAAGATAGAGCTGCTCGTGTTTACAACATGAGTGATTCGGATGCGGCAGAATATGGGGATGTGATTTTAGAAGATGCAAAAACTTCAGAGATTAAATACCTTGTAAATGAGATCCCTATTCTTGATGGTGGTATGCTTACAGATGCAAGTGTGGGTTTTGATCAAAACAACCGTCCCGTAATTAACTTTACACTCAATGCTGAGGGCGCTGAAATTTTTGGCGACTTTACTGGTAGAAGTGTTGGCAAAAGGTTAGCTGTTGTTCTCGATGGTAAGGTTTATTCTGCTCCAAATATCAATGAGCGTATCGGTGGTGGATCTGGACAAATTTCTGGAAACTATACAGTTTTAGAAGCAAAAGACTTAGCTATCGCACTCCGTTCAGGTGCATTACTTGCCCCTATCTATCTTATGGAAAAACGCTCTGTTGGACCAAGTTTGGGTGCTGATAGTATTAAAGCTAGTATGATAGCTCTTATTGGTGGATTTATTTTAGTGATCATTTTTATGGTTGTTTATTATCGCCTTGCTGGGCTTATTGCTAACCTTGCTTTAATTGCCAACTTGTTTATTATACTCGCTGTTATGTCACTCTTTGGCGCAACGCTAACACTTCCAGGTATGGCAGGTATAGTTCTTACTGTTGGTATGGCAGTTGATGCAAATGTAATTATCTCTGAGAGGATTAGAGAGCTTATATATGAAGGCAAATCGATTCACAAAGCTATAGAGGAGGGGTATGCTAATGCTATGCGTGCAATTCTTGATGCGAATATCACAACTCTAATCGCTGCAGTAGTTTTATATGCTTATGGAACGGGTGCGATTAAAGGTTTTGCTATTACTATTAGTATTGGTATTTTAGCTTCTATGCTTACAGCGATACTCGGTACTCATGGAATTTACCAGATGTTAGAGCATAAAATAAGCAAAAGTAAAAACAACCGTTTATGGTTTGGGATTAAGGGGTAGTTATGGAGTTTTTCAAATATACAAGAACCTTTAATTTTATGGGTAAATCTAAATACGCAATGATTGTATCTATTGTTTTAGTTTTAGCTTCATATGCAGTTTTGGCAACAAAAGGTTTAAACTATGGTGTAGATTTTGCTGGTGGAACTATAGTTCAGGTGAAGTATGATACTGATGCTCCCATAGATGCCATGAGAGATAAACTCAAAGAAAACTCTATCTTTGATGGTGCTTCTATTACTGAGTTTGGTTCGCCAGATGAGGTGGTTATACGCATGAAAACTACTACTGGTGATGTTACTGTTGATATTGGTGATATAACTAGAGAAGCTTTAAAAGATACTGGTAACTATGAAATCCGTCGTGTTGACATAGTGGGTCCAAAAGTTGGTTCTGAGCTAAAAGAAAAAGGGATTATGTCGCTTGTTTTGGCAATTATAGGTATTCTTATTTATGTTGCATTTAGGTTTGAGTGGCGATTTGCTGTTGCTTCTATAGTTGCACTTATTCATGATATATCCATCG
>JALSLJ010000100.1 GCA_026988315.1 Sulfurimonas sp.
TAGAGCATATGGCTGATTTGGCTGAGTTTAAGTTTGGGGTAATTGAGGGTGACTTAGAGACATCAAGAGATGCAGACCGCATTAAAGCAAAGGGGATCCCAGCTTTTCAGATTCAAACAGGTTCAGCATGTCACCTAGATGCATTTATGGTTCACAAGGGGCTTCACGATATGCCATTAGAGGAGATAGATGTCTGCTTTATAGAAAATGTTGGAAACTTAGTTTGTCCCGCTTCTTATGATGTTGGAAGTCACTTAAATATTGTTCTTGTTTCAATTCCTGAGGGGAGTGACAAGATAGAAAAGTACCCCGTTATGTTCCGTCAAGCTGATTTGGTTTTAATTACTAAAATGGACTTAATAGAGCATTTTGATTATGACCTAGAGCATGAGAAAAAAGAGGCAAGAAAGATTAAGCCAAATGTTGATATTTTAGAAGTAAATATTAAAGATAGTGCCTCAATCCAAAGAGTAATTGACTGGATAGAGTTTAAAAGAAAAATGAGAGCTTAGTATGTGTTTATCAATCCCTAGTAAAGTAATTGAAATCGATTTAGAAAGAAATGTTGCAAAAGTTGACACTATGGGTGTGACTCGTGAGGCAGGTTTAGAACTTATGGAGGAGGGAGATGTAAAGATTGGCGATTATGTTCTTCTTCATATCGGTTTTATTATGAATAAAATAGATGAAGAGGACGCTATGGAATCTCTTAAGGTTTATAATGAAATTTTAGAAAAACTTGATGAAGAGGATAGGAAGCAGATGGTCATAGATGATGACAACTGCGAAAATAGAGGTAAGTAAAGTGAGTGAACTACAGCTTAAAGATTTGTATGATGGCTTTCGTAACCCTGAAGTTATTCAAGGTTTTGCAAAGCTCATCAAAGAAGAGGCAAAAAAGCTTGAAAAGCCTATAAACATCATGGAAGTATGTGGTGGACATACTCACTCTATTATGAAGTTTGGACTACCACAACTCCTTCCTAAAAATATAAACTTTATTCATGGTCCAGGATGTCCTGTTTGTATCATGCCAAAAGAGAGAATTGATCATGCCTACATCTTAGCAGAGCTTGAAGATACTATACTCGTTACCCTTGGCGATATGATAAAAGTCCCTGGAAGTAAAGGAAGTCTTCAAGATGCAAGAGCAAAAGGGGCAGATGTTCGTTTTGTTTACTCCCCACTTGACACACTGAAAATCGCACAAGAAAACCCTGATAAAAAAATAATCTTTTTTGCCATTGGTTTTGAGACAACTACTCCAATGACCACTTCCCTTATAGATATAGTTATAAAAAAAGGGATTAAAAATATCTTTTTTCATATAAATCATGTAACTGTTCCTGAGGTGATGGTGGAGCTTATAGACTCAAGAGATGAACATGTAGATAGTTATAACAACCGTATAGATGCATTTTTAGGACCCTCTCATGTGAGTGTGATAACTGGAAGTAAAATTTATGAAAAATTTCCAAAAAAGTATGGGCGACCAGTTGTTGTAGCTGGTTTTGAACCTGTGGATGTGATGGAAGCTATACTCATGATAGTAAAACAATTTAATGAGGGGAGATGTGAACTTGAGATTGAGTATAAACGCCTTGTGTCAAGAGATGGAAACCTTAAGGCACAAGCATTGATAGAAAAGTATTTTGAAAAAGCTTCACTTTTCAAATGGCGTGGACTTGGAAATGTACCTCAGAGTGGATACAAGCTAAAGAGTGAGTATGCTTACCTAGATGCAGAAAAAGTATATGCAGAGATACTTCCAAAAGAGGAGATAGAAGATCATAAACTTTGCATCTGTGGAGATATTTTAAGAGGGATGGCAAAACCTCAGGAGTGTACTATCTTTGGCACAGCCTGTAAGCCACAAACGCCACTTGGATCTTGCATGGTAAGTAGTGAGGGTGCTTGTGCTGCGTACTATAAATATGGGAATTTGATTTAATGAATAAGCAAATAACACTGGCCATGGGAAATGGTGGCGAAGAAAATAATGAACTGATCTCAAAGATTTTTTATAAAGCGTTTCAAAATGATATATTGGAAAAAAGTGAAGATGCAGCGGTCATTCATGGTGGAGAGCTTGCTTTTTCAACTGATAGTTTTACTGTAAGTCCTCTCTTTTTTCCAGGTGCAGATATAGGAAAGCTTGCTGTTTGTGGCACTTGTAATGATCTTGCTATGATGGGAGCAAAGCCTAAGTACCTCACCTGTAGTGTTATCATTGAAGAGGGTTTTTCTACTCGTGATTTGGAAAAAATAGTACGAAGCATGAAAAAAGAGCTTGAAGTAAATGGTGCTATAGTGGTAAGTGGTGATACAAAGGTAGTTCCCCGTGGAAGTGTCGATAAAATTTTCATAAACACTACAGGGATAGGGGAGATACAAAAAAAAGGTATCAGCTCCAATAATATCAGCCAAGAGGATGTGATACTAGTAAGTAGAGATATTGGACGGCATGGCGCGACAATATTTGCAGCCCGTGAGGGGATAGAACTCTCAAGCACACTAGAGAGTGACTGTGCTTCCCTAACTCACCAAGTCCAAGCACTCATAGAAGCGGGTGTTAACATAACAGCTCTAAGAGATGCAACAAGAGGGGGTGTGAGTGCCGTTTTAAATGAGTGGGCAAAACAGTCGAACATCTGCATAGAGGTGCAAGAAGATAGCATCCCTGTATCACAAGAAGTGTATGGAATTTGCGAGATGCTAGGTTTTGAAGCGCTTAATTTAGCAAATGAGGGCACCTTTGTTTTAGCTGTAAAAAAAGAGGATGAACAAAAAGCGCTTGAGGTGCTTCATGGTTTTGAAAATTCAAACAATGCAGTTACAATAGCCGATGTTACACAACAGTACGAACAGAGAGTTATTCTTCTTAGCTCTTATGGAACAAAAAGATTTTTAGATACTCCAACGGGGGAGCTTTTACCTAGAATTTGCTAAATAGAGGAAAAAAAATGAGTAGTAGAAAAAAAGTAATCGTATTGGGTGGTGGTTATGGTGGAGTTAGAGCACTTGAGACCTTGTCAAAAAACGAAAATTTAGATGTAACACTTATAGATAAAAATCGCTATCATTATCTTCAAACAGAAAGCTATAACCTTGTTGCTTTAAATATCTCTTTGGATGATATTATCATCCCACTTGATAAGTTAGTTAAAGGGATAGATGAAAATTTTTGCTTTATTCAAGATGAAGTTTTGAGTATAAAAGAAGATAAACTCATCTGTAAAAATGAAGAATATAGATTTGATTATCTCATCATAGGGGTTGGTAGGACTACACTGATACCTTCTATCTTTAAAAATGACACACTCTTTGAGGTGAAAAATCTCTCAAATGCTATACAACTTAAACAATCTTTTGAAAACACCATAGTTAAACATCTTAAAAAAGAAAAAACTACCTCCAGTATAGTTGTGGTTGGCGGTGGCTCAAGTGGTGTTGAGATTGCAGCTGAAATGGGAAACTATATAAACAAACGAGATATGACTCAGCAGATAAAAGTTACCCTTATTGCAGATCTTTTTTTGTCAGAGCTAGATGATGGCTCAAGAAAAAAAGCTATTAGTACCCTAGAGGGCATAGGGATAAGAACCATTCAAAAAATGGTAAAAAAAGTTGAAGGTGACAAAATTTATCTTGATGATGAGGTGATTGATTTTGATTTTGGAGTTGTTGCTGTAGGTTTGGATGTAAGTGATTTTATCAAAAATCTTGATTTTAAGAAAGAGGGTAATCTTTTAAAAGTTGATGAGTATCTAAGAGTAAAAGAAAATATTTTTGCTATAGGTGATTGTACATATTTGCTAGATAAATATAACAAACCACTCCCTCCAACTGCACAAACAGCAGAACAAAGTGGAGTGATAGCAGCAAAAAATATATTAAGAACCATAGAAGAAAAACCCTTAGTAAAAGCGGATATGAAGATATATGGCTTAGCGATAGCTCTTGGAGGAAAGTTTGCCATAGCTACAGCATCTTTTATAAAAATAGATGGAATACTGGGCTACTTAGGAAAAAAAGCTATAGAGAAATTTTATAAGATACCTTTAAAGTTAAAAGCTTAGAAATTACACTATGAAAATAACTCTGCTCATAAGCACTTTTAACTCCACTTCACAGCTTGCCTACACATATTTAAAAGATAGTGGGAATGAAGTAGATGTTGTATATGCTATAGATGATGTTCAGATGCTGGAGGAGGTGGAGGTGTTTGAGCCTGAGATAATCCTATCACCTTATCTAAAAAAGTTTCTACCTGCAACTGTTTATGAAAAATACCCAACTTTTATACTCCACCCTGGCATACTTGGTGATAAGGGTGCTTATTCACTTGATAATGCAATACGAGAGGAGAAACAAGAGTGGGGTGTTGTATATCTTCGAGCAAATGAAGTGTTTGATGGGGGAGCTATCTATGCACAGGAATTATTTGCTATGCGCAATAGTTATAAAGCTTCTTTATATAGAAATGAGGTTAACTATGTATCTCTTAGAGCGCTTAAAAACCTTGTAACAAATATGAAAAATAAGAATTTCACACCCATAGAACAACTTCAAACACCGATGCATTTACAACTTACACAACAACATAGAAAAATTGACTGGGAAAAAGATAGCACCAAAGAGATAATTAAAAAAATCTATATGAGTGATTCTCAGCCAGGTGTTAAAGATGAGATTTTAGGTGTAAAGTGTTTTTTATATGGTGTATGGGAGGAGGAAAAACTCCAAGGGAACCCAAAAGAGATAATCGCTAAAAGAGATGGAGCTATTTGTTTAGGCACTACTGATGGAGCCATCTGGATAACACACTTAAAAGAGCCACACAGGTTTAAGCTTCCATCAACTTATGTTTTAAAAGAGAAGCTCAAAGGGGTGAAAGAGGAGAGGCTCTCTCTGATATTTGACAAAAGTTATAAAACTTTTTATGAGATAGAATGCGATATTGAAGATGATGTTGCTTATCTTTGGTTTAATTTTCATAATGGAGCCTTTAGTAGTGACAAATGTATGAAGCTCAAGTATGCTTTTGAGTATATAAAGACACAGGTTAAAATTGTTGTTCTTATGGGTGGGGAAGACTTTTTCTCTAACGGTATCCATCTAAACATACTAGAAGATAGCAAAAAAAACGGTGAAGATGGATGGAGTAATATCAATGCAATGAATGATCTTGTCAAAAGTGTTCTTTTTGCAGATGATGTTGTAACTGTTGCTTCACTTCACAAAAATGCTGGTGCAGGAGGGGTGTTTTTAGCATTAGCTTGTGATTATGTGGTGGCAAAAGAGGGAGTAGTTCTAAATCCTCACTATAAAACACTCTCTTTGAGTGGGAGTGAGTATCACTCATACACATTGCAAAAAAGAGTAGGGAAGACAAAAGCAGAAAAGTTGCTTGAAGATTGCTTACCTATGAGTGCGCAATATGCTCAAAATATAGGGATGGTTGATATTGTATTTGAACATAAAAAATATCAAGAAAATTTACAATCTTTTGCAAAAAAAATTATAGATGACGCAGAGGGATATGAAGATTTTTTATGGGATAAGGAAGAGTATTTAGAAAAAAATCAAAAAAAAATAGATAAAGCTAGAGAGGATGAAATAAAGATAATGTATCCTGAGTTTTGGAGCAAAGAGAGTGAATTTCATAGACTAAGGTATGAATTTGTTTACAAAATTTGTCCAACACAAACACCTTTAAGATTAAAAAGATAAAATTATTGAATAGTAGTTCATTAAGGAAAATTTATGCATGAGTATAGTGTTGTACAAGCATTATTGGAACAGATAGAGAATGTAGCAGAAGAAAATAAGGCTACTAAAGTAACTAAAATTATAGTCAAAATTGGTGTGATGAGTGGCATAGAAGTTCATTTGCTTGAGGTGGCGTTCAATACATTTAAAGAAAAAACTATTGCAGATGGGGCTGAATTTGTTATAAATATTCAACAAATAAAAGTTGAGTGTGCCTCCTGTGGTGAGGTAAGTGAGTTGGAAAAAGTTGAGTACTGCTGTAGGGTTTGTGAATCAACAGCTATAAAAGTTATAGATGGGGAAGATATGTTTCTCATGAGTTTGGAGATGGAGTAAATATGCAAGAATATTGGGAAGCTTATGTAAAGCCTATAGATGGGCATAAAGCGATGGTGTCATTTAATGCGGGAGTTTCGGATTATATTCCAGATGAACAGCATTTATATCTTGGGTTTGTTAAGGTGAAATTACAAAACCCTAAAGAAGATGGATTAGTGACTCAAGAGGAGTCTGATGATATTGGTTTTATAGAAGATAGGTTGGAGATGGAGTCGCTTCGGTGGAGAAGTGGCAAGTATATAGGGAGAATAATCACTCAGGGCGAGGTGAATTTTATCTACTATCTTAAGCTTGATTTTGAATGGTCCAATACAGTTGAATCAGCTATGAATGAGTTTCCAGATTACAAATATCAGTTTGGCTCAAAAATGGACACTGAGTGGGAAGTGTATAAAAAACTTCTCTTTCCAACCATAAGAGAGTGGCAAATCATCTCAAATCATCATGCTTGTAACAGTCTCAAAGAGCAAGGTGATAATCTTAAAATTCCAAGAGCCATAGAGCATAAGGCTTACTTTAAAAGTGATGAGGATAGGAAGATTTTTATTGCTCAAGTAGAAGCGGATGGGTTTACAAACCAAAAAGAGATGGAAGTGGAGTTTAATAGTAGCACTATGTATGGAGTGCAGTTTTACAGACTAGATGTGCCGTATTATTATGATATAGATGAATTGACTATGAAGATAATTGATATAACTGATGCAAATAATGGTCAGTATGATGGCTGGGAAAGTAGTTTAGTTAAGAGATAAAACTCTTTATTAGGAGTTTTTATATATAATCTAAAAAAATATAAAGAGCTAAAATGCAAAACCCTTTTGAATCAGGACATATAAAGAACTATCTCCTCTTATATGCTAGTGTAGTAGTTATAATGGTGTTGTTTTTTGTGGCTACTTCACTTTTTCATGATATTGAAGATCTTGATACAAAAAGTTTTAATACAGAAGTAAACGAAGAGTATAAAAATAAAAAATCATTTGAGATGGATGTAGATGAAAATAGGACACATAAGTTTAAATTATTATCGAGAGAAAATAATTATTTAGGAGCCCGAATTTTTCATTAAGCCTAACTTTCCAAAATGGGATTTTAAAATTCAAGTTATGAGTGATGAACAAGCTAAAAAACATAGAGACAATCCATTTGATTTAACAAAAGTTTGGTCACAAAAAGAG
>JALSLJ010000101.1 GCA_026988315.1 Sulfurimonas sp.
TTCACGCACTTATATCATAGAGAAAGCTGTAAGTATTTATTTTGATACACTTGATGAAATGATTTCTGATAAACGGATTGACGAACTTAAAGCTGGTAAAACTGAAGTTTACTCCCTTGAAGAAGTAGCACAAAGACTTGGACTTAATTAATGTTCAAAGTTATTGTTCCAAAACCTGCCTTAAAAGAATTAGAAAAAATTGATAAACAAAATCAAAAACTAATTTTTGAAAAAATTAAGGATTTGGAAATAGGAAATTTCTCTACGGATAAAGCTTTAAAAGGAAAGCACAAAGGGAAATTTCGAAAAAGAGCTGGAAACTATAGGATAGTATATCTCAAAGAGAATGATATTTTAGTAATTACTCTGATTAGAATTGCTCACCGAAAAGAAGTTTACTAAAAGTCTAACAAATCGTCGAGACTGTGAATTTAATCCCCACAACCCCTAATCTCAACTCTCTATTCCCCCAAATATTTTCTAAAAACAGTAATTTTGTAAAATATTTGGATGATTAAATTTTCCTTAAGTTTGAAATTGATTTATACAGGATTTTAACCACATATCCTTAGATATAAGCTGCTATCTCTCCTCTTATTTGGCTTAGATTGTTATTTTTTATGGCAAGACATAGTTTTTTAAACAGTTTTATCCCTATAAGGTTAAGCAATCTTCTAAAATTGTAAGTAAACATAATAAGAGCATTCTCTCCTAATACCTTCTTTTTTGACCTAACTAAAAAGTGATCCCAGCCTAATGTTCTTTTTATAGTTCCAAATGGATGCTCCACAATAGAGCCTCTTTTCTTTACTATCTTTTTTGCTTGTTGTGTTGCCATCTTTGTATTGTAGTTATCTATGATATCTTCATGTTCCCATCTATAAACTTGTTTGTTTGGTGTTTTATCTGATAGGCAGTTTTGTTTAAGTGAGCAGAGCTTACAGTGAGAGCTTGATACTCTATACACATCTAGCATTCTACCATTTCGTTCATACTGCTTTTCTATCTTTTTTAGTGTTTGGTTATTTGGGCAGATGTAGCAATCTTCTTCTTTATGATAATGAAATTGTTTTTTAGAAAATCTTGCACGATTGATTTTTTTATTGACACCAGTGCATCTTGGTGGGATGATGGTTTCTATATTATCTTCTATGCACTTTTTTATCTCTTTAGAGGAGTAGTATCCTCTGTCTGCTGTTACAATCATATGAGGATTATCTACTATCTCTTTACTCTTTAATGCCATATTGTGCAGTTGGTCTAAATCATGACTATTTGTACTTATATCTGTTGCTATGATAAATTTGTATCTATGGTCAACGGCTATCTGTGAATTGTATGCCATTAAGTTATGGGCTGGTTTGCTCATGACTGTAGCATCATGGTCTGTCTTATTGTATTGATTTTTTTTAAGAGTTTCAAGGAGTTCCAAATCTTTAGTCAATCGCTCTTTCTTGTCTGCTAGTTTTAATATTTCTTCTTTGGATATTTTTAGATTTGCTCTGTTATTATCTTCCTTATCTAGTCTCTCTAAAATAGTCATATAGTTTTTTTATATCTTCTTCTATCTTAGATAACTCTCTTTTTACTGTTTTTTTCATGATAAGAGTATTTTTACTAGCATTAGCACGCAAAAATGCTCCATCTACTGCTACTAAACTACCAGTAATCAACTCTAAGTTTTTTATCAAAATAGAAAACTCTTTAAAGATTATCTGTAGGGCTTCAGGATTATCTTTTCTAAAATTAGATATAGTTTTATAACTTGGTGTTAAACCTTGTGTTAGCCACATCATCTCTATATTTCTACAAATCTCTGTTTCTAGCTTTCTGCTACTTCTTATCTTGTTTAAGTAACCATAGATATAGATCTTCAATAATAACTTTGGATGAAAAGCAGGTTGTCCATCTTTTATCAAACTCTTTTTAGTTTTTATATTGAGTTTACCAATATTTAAGATATTGACATACTCTTCTATAACTCTAGCTATATTATCATCTCCAACTAACTCATCCAAAGATGGAGGAAACATTAGTTGTTGATTTCTGTTTAAGCCTTGTTTGTATAATCCCATAAACTGCCTTTGTATAGTAGTTTATTATACTATATCTACGGTTTTAAAGAGATGAATTTCCTGTGTTTTTAGGATTATTTTGGTATGATGTTTTATATTGTTTGGAGATTGGGTTCTTTCACAGTCTCATTGGAAACAACATTTTAGCATTGAGATTGTTTATGAGGGATTAATGTTATTGGTGCTTAAATGTTGATTAACTTAATAGTTATATCAATACAAAGGATTAAAAATGGTAGCAAGATTAGAAGGAAATAAAGACATAACATGTATTTTAGAAAAATTAGAAGCATTAGCCTATGATGTTATCAATAGTGACAAAAAAATTGCATTTGTTTATAGAAAAGGGTCAAGCAGTAATAACTTAAGAGGTGACATTAAATCAGCAAAAGATGCTTGTAAATTTAGTGGTTCTGTAAAAATAATATATGGGACTAGCAGTACAACTATGTAAGTACACAGTTAGCGCTAATATTTACACATTGCGACTAAAAGAGTAAAACGAATTTAAAATCCTATAATTTTTACACCTCCATCAAATCTCTCTTGCCAAAAATGCTTTTTTCAACCTTTTTATGCCTCTTTTTATCTCTTTAAGTGTTGCATTTGTGAAGTTTAGTCTGGCATATGAGCTTGATTTACTCCCTTTGAAAAACACACATCCTGGCACATATGCTACGCCCTCTTTTATCACCTTATCGAAAAGCTTCATAGTGTCTATATCATCATCAAATTTTATCCAAAAGAACATACCTCCTTTTGGAGTTTCATACTCTATCGTCTTGCCAAACTCAATCTCTAAAGCTTTTGCCATAGTATCTCGCTTTTCTTTATATTTCTCTTTTAGAGTCTCTACATGTAGAGCTAATTTTCCATCTTTCATCATCTTAGCTATGATTCGCTGGAAAAACTTTGGGCTAAGAAGATCAGTGTTTTCTTTCATAACTTGAAATACTTTCAAAAACTTCTCGTCTGCCCTCATCCAACCAATACGAAAATCGGGCACTAGAGTTTTCGAAAAAGTACCAAGTGTTACAGAGAGTTCTGGTATAAGTTCTTCAAAATCTAACTCATCTGCATCCTCATATTTAAGGGCATTGTATGGACTGTCCTCGATGATGATGACACTATATTTTCTAGCAAGTCTTGCTACCTCTTTTTTGCACTCACCGCTCCAACTCCAGCCTGTTGGATTTTGAAAAGTCGGAATTGTGTAGAAAAATTTTGGTTTTTTAGTAGCAAATAACTCTTCAAGCTGCGTTGTATTAACACCTCTACTTGTAAGTTCCACTTCTACTATATTTGCTTCATAAAGTGCAAACAGATTTAAAGCTGCAAGATAGCTAGGTGCCTCAACGATGATAGTATCTCCGGTGTTTATAAAAGCCTTGCAAAGTATGTCGAGCCCTTGTTGAGAGCCTGTTGTGATTAAGATTTGGTCTTCATGGGAGTTTGCATAGTTTTTTGCAAGTTCGCGTCTGAGCTCAACCGCTCCTTTGGACTGTGAGTATTGATACATACTTTTTGGCATATTTTCCAGCATGTTATTTACCTCATTTTTGATAAGTTCATGAGGAAAAAGTGACTCATCAGGAAGCCCACCTGCAAATGATATGATATCTCTTTCTCCTATAACATCTAGTATCTTTCTTGTAAATGACCTTGGCGCATTTTTTACTCTTTTTGCAAACATTTTTAATCCTTTGGCGACATTTTATCCATATATAAAAAAGTTATCTACATCCCCAATAATTCCATACCAAATCAAACAACAAGCAAAATTGCTCTATAATTAGGTACTTCAAAGCGAAAAAGTTACACCTAAAATTTTCACCTAATGGGTGTAACTTTTTCCAAACAACAGGTAGGATTATGCCACAAACTATATTAAACTTTAGTATCGAAACAACAAATGAAAGATTAACACCAAGAGCAGGTGTAGCAATCTTTGGTGAATATCTAAAAGGTATGAGTCTTGAACACCTTTGCAATACAAACATTCCCTTAGCTAATCATCCAAAAGGGTACAATCCATCCCAGTTCATCTATCCATTAATTCTAATGCTTCATAGTGGAGGTCGCGTTCTTGATGATATAAAGGAGATAAGATTAGATAAAGCTCTTGCAACACTATTAAAAATGAACAATATTCCAACAGCAGGAGCTTTTACGAAGTACCTGCATAGACATGGTACAGCAGGAGAGAGTGGTATCAGGAATACTAATAAAACATATCTCAAAAGGTTTCTCAAAAGTATTAAAAATGAAAAGTTGATTTTAGATATTGATGCCTCATTTATTGAGGCACATAAGAGTACAGCTAAATACTCTTATAAAAATGCTCCTGGTTATATGCCTATGATAGGACATATTAATGGTGGTTGGGTAATAGATGTAGACTTCCGTGATGGTAACGCACCAGCTAATGAGAACTTAGAGTTTATTAAACAGTGCCAAATACAACTACCATCAGGTGTAAAGTTTGACCGAATTAGAATTGATAGTGCAGGTTATCAAGCAGCTATTTTTAATCATTGCGATAGAGAGAATATGCTTTTTACAATTACAGCTAAAAAGAATAAAAATGTGTTTGACTCTATCAAAGAGATAAAAGATGATGAGTACAAAGAGTTTTCAAAGAGAGAGAAAATAGCAGAGTTTATACATACAATGATAGATACAGATAGTGCTTTAGAATGATAGTGATAAAAAAAGATATAACTCCCATGCTTCCAACTATGCAAGAGTATATCTCAGATGAAGTGATGATGCAGTATCAAGATGAGATTTACTACTGTATTGCCACAAACGACAATGACTTAAGCCCAGAGGAAGATTGTAAAACTCCATCGTCAAAGAGGAGAAACAAGCGAGAATAAGATCAAAGAGTTGAAAAATGGTTTCAATATGAGCTATCTACCAACCTCAGACTTTGAAGCAAATGCATTCTACTTTGCTATTGGTACACTAGCTTATAATCTATTTTTACTCTTCAAACAGATACTTGACAAAAGTCTTCAAAAGCATACAGTAAAGACCATTAGATACAAGCTTTACAATATCGCTGGCAAGGTAGTTGCACATGCAAGAAAAATCAGTTTAAAGGTCAATGAAGAGTTTGCCAAACTACTTCAAAATATAAGAGACAAAGCCTATGAGGTGAGTTTAGAATGAGTGCTTTAAATCTAAAAATTAGTGAGTTTAGAAATATAACAACAATATACTATTGTCAAAAAACAAGGAAATTTCATAAAAACAGTTCAAAACATAGTAACTTTGGAGTAAAAATATGTAGTAGATTATTTTAGTAGCTATTTAGGCATTTATTTTTTCAAAAAGTGTGTTTTTTAGAAAATATTGGTGGGATTTTTATTTTATGGATTTATTTGGGTACATAAAATATATTTACTTATTTGTCGAAATGTGCTATCATAACCTATGCGTAAAGATACAAAAAGTGACCATAACCAAAGAATCAACGAAGTTTTATTTCATATTCACTTAGATATCTCAAAAGATCATAGTGTAGAGAGTTTGTCTAAAAGTGCTTCTATGCCACCGTTTCATTTTAATAGAGTATTTAAAAAGATAGTTGGAGAAAGTGTTTATTCATACATACGAAGAGTGAGGTTAGAACACTGTGCAAATGCTCTTCTTTTCAATCCAAACTCAACTATAACTGAGATATTTAGTGAAGCCGGTTTTGTCTCAAACTCCTCTTTTACTCACGCTTTTAAGGACTATTTTGGTTCAACTCCGAGCAAGTGGAGAGAGGTAGATAAACCTCTACATGTAAGCCAAAATATCGAACAAATTAACCCTCTACATGTAAAGATTGATTATGCACCTAAAAGACGAGTGGCATATGTGCGTCATCAAGGTTACAACAAAAGCATCAAAGAGGCATGGCAAAGACTAGAAGAGTGGTCATTGCAAAATGGGCTTGATTTTTCAAAACTTCCTATGATAGGGCTTCATCATTCAAACCCTAACATAGTCAAAAAAGAGGAGTGCCACTATGTAGCTTGCTTGGAACTTCCTGATGAATTTTACTACTTTCCAAGCGGAAAAGTAGGAGTCATGGAGATACCTAGAATATTTTGTGCAAAGTTTAAACTAAGTGGAAGATATGGGGATTTGATGAAGTATATGGACTATATATATTATGCTTGGCTACCAAACTCAAAGTATGAGAAAATTCACCTTCCTTCCATGGCTCTTTATCATAAAAATCACTTTATACAAAAAGATGAAAAGTTTGAGTTAGACTTTTTTGTTCCAATTCGTTACATATAGAGTGTATGCCTCAAGCAGAATCAGAGGCATACAAGTTCAGTTACAGCTTAGCAAACATATCTTGTGTTACTTTTTCTAGTTTTTGCGAGCCGTCGATTTGTGCAAAAACTCCCTTGTTTTTATAAAAATCTACTAGTGGAGCCGTTTGAGAGTGGTAATTTGAAAGTCTGTTTTTGACTGTCTCTTTATTGTCATCTTTTCTGATGATAAGCTCACTTCCACATGCGTCGCAGATACCTTCGGCTTTTGGAGAATTGAACTCTACATGATATGAAGCTCCGCATTTTGGGCAAACTCTTCTGCCTGCTATTCTTTTGATGATCAACTCATCAGGCACTTCAAAGGAGAGGACTTTATCTATCTTTTTACCCTGTTTTTCGAGCAATTCATCCAGCGCTTCTGCTTGTGCTAAAGTTCTTGGAAAACCATCAAGAATGAAACCTTTTTGACAATCTTCTTTAGCTAGTCTCTCCTCAATAATCCCGATGATAGTACTATCTGGCACCAACTCACCGGCATCCATATATCGCTTTGCTTCCATTCCCATCGCTGTTTTTTCTACGATTGCAGCTCTTAGCATATCGCCTGTAGAGATTTGAGGAATCCCATACTTCTCCACCAAAAACTTTGCTTGAGTACCTTTTCCAGCCCCTGGTGCTCCAAATACCATCAAATTCATATAAATCACTCCTAATTTTTTCGATATGATATAGTATTTTATTTTTAAACTTCCTTATGGTATAA
>JALSLJ010000102.1 GCA_026988315.1 Sulfurimonas sp.
AAGAGATAGCCACAACTGAAAACAAAGTCTCTTTTGCTAGACAATTTTATAATGACTCCGTGATGGCTTACAATACTTTTCGCCAATCATTTCCTCAAAATATTTTAGCAAATAATTTTGGACATCCGAGTGATGCTTCTTTACTAGAATTTGATGATTCACTACAAATGCAAGAAGCACCAAAAGTAAGTTTTTAAGTGCCTAGATGAACTATTTTCAAGCACAGGCTAAAGCTAAACAAACTAGCCTTTTATTAATAGTGATTTTTATAGTGGGTGTAATCTCTATTATCTTGCTAACCAATATTTTTATTATGCTTGTTCTTAGCTCTTATCAGGGCAATGAAATATTACTATCTCAAGATTCTTTTTTAGCTTTGTTTGATTCTTATACTTTTTTCTCAATTAGTATAGCTGTTGTAGCCACTGTAGTTTTAGGGAGTTTGTATAAATTGCGTGAACTCTCTTCAGGTGGCCATGTAGTCGCTGAAGCTTTAGGTGGTAAGTTAGTTCCTAGGGATACTAGAGATGCTAAATATAGACAGCTTTTGAATGTTGTGGATGAGATGGCAATAGCTTCTGGAATTGCAGCGCCCCCAGTATATGTTTTAGATGAAGAGGGTATCAATGCTTTTGCAGCAGGATTAAGCTTTGATGATGCGGTTATAGGTGTTACGCAGGGCGCACTTGATTCTTTTGAGCGTGAAGAGCTTCAAGGTGTTATAGCACATGAGTTTAGCCATATATTTAATGGTGATATGAGACTCAACATCCGTATTATAGGACTTTTACATGGCATACTTCTTATAGGTCTTATTGGCAGAGAGATACTCAATACCTTTGGACGCTCTCGTAGAATCAGAAGTGGTTCAGGTAAAAAAAATGATGGACAAGGTGCAATTATAATGCTTGGTGCAGGTTTGAGTGCTATAGGGTTTGTGGGAACTACCGTGGGTGAGATTATAAAAGCTTTAATCTCGCAACAGCGTGAATATTTAGCGGATGCCTCTGCAGTACAGTTTACTCGTTATCCATTAGGGATTGCCAATGCCTTGAGAAAAATAGGGGCAAAAAGTTCAAGTATTAAAAGCAGTTCTTCTAGTATATACAGTCATCTTTATTTTGCAGATGGTGTATCGGATTTTTGGGATAATCTTTTTTCAACACACCCTAAATTAAATGACCGTATATTACGGATATATCCACGCTGGGATGGCAGTTATATTTCAAAAAAAGAACCAAAAAATATATATAAAAGAGATGATAAGTCTCAAAGAAAAGAGAGTGTTGTCGAGGCTGTAACAACGGCAGCAATTTTGAGTGCCATGGAGCAGATAGGTGAAGCAAGTGAGCCTAGAGTAAATCAGGCTGTTTCAATTTTAGAGTCTATACCAAACTCACTCAAGGGTATGAGTGAAAATCCACTCACAGCACAAGCAGTTATTTTTGCTTTACTTTGTAGTGCAGATGCGAAGGTTTTCTCTAAACAGATGAAATCCATCGAGAGTTATTCTGAGATGCTCTTAAAGCATGCACAGTTAGCTCTGATGTCTGTGGAGTCTCTTAAGCGAGAGTTATATCTTCCTCTTTTGAAGCTCTGCATAACCTCTCTTAAGATGATGTCTGTAGCTCAGTATAAACTCTTTAAAAAGTGCACACAAGAGCTTGTGGATGCTGATGATAAGTTAAGCCTTTTTGAGTGGAGCATGAACCATTTAGTGTTTACTCAACTTGATTTTGTTTTTGGTATGCGTAAAATCCCAAAGGAGAAGTACTCTCACATTGGAGCGATACGAGAAGAGATTACTATTTTCATCTCCATCTTAGCAAAAGAGCAAAAGAGTGATGATAGTGCTGCAAAAGAGGCATTTGATTCGGCTAAAAATAGGGTAGGGGCAAGCTCTTTACAATATATGTCTCAGGATTTAGATACATATGAATTGCTAGAGCAAGTTGTATTGGCATTGCAAAGTGCAAAGATAGGTGTCCGTAAAAAAGTTTTAGATATGGCTATTGCAACGCTAGAACATGATGGACTGATAAGCTCTCAAGATTTTGAGATACTCAATGCTACATCATCTATATTGCGTTTGCCATTACCACTTATGGGTGAGTAGGGTGTAATATGATGAGCCTTTTCATCTCTTTTACAGCTTCTTCTAAGCCAGTAAAAACACTTCTTGCTATGATACTTTGACCAATATTTAACTCAATTATCTCTTTTATACCCATCATTTGAGATACATTCTGATAGTTGAGTCCATGTCCTGCTGCCACCTCAAGTCCAAGTGAGTGTGCATGCGTTGCGGCATTTTTTATATCTTCTAAAGATTCCTCGAGTCTTGTCTCAAGTTCATGGCGTGGCAGTTCAAACTCTTTTATAGAGTGGTTAGAGTAACTAAGAGATGAGTATAGCATCGCATAGAGATTTGCAAAAGTTCCGGTATGAAGCTCAACCATCTCAGCACCTAACTCTTTTGACTTATCCATAGCTTCTATAGAGGGGTCAACAAAAAGTGATACAGGTATGCTAAAATCGTGTAGTAACTCTATAGCATAAGAGATTTCATCTTCGTATTTAAAAACATCCAGCCCACCCTCTGTGGTGACCTCTTCTCTTTTTTCTGGAACTAAGGTAGCACGGTGTGGTTTTAGTTTCGCTGTAATATTTAATATCTCTTTATTTATAGAGCATTCAAGATTTACAGGAACCTTGGAGTGCATAATGATATTTTGAGCATCTACATCTTGGATGTGGCGTCTATCTTCTCTTAAGTGTATTGTTATCTGGTCAGCTCCACTCTCTATCGCAACATAAAGAGCCTGCATAATATCTGGATCATTTACACGCCTAGCTTCTCTTAAAACTGCTATATGGTCTATATTTACACCTAATTTCATTACATTTCCTTTGCTTTATTCATAAATTCTGTATATTCTTTTTCTAGGTTTTTTGCGTCTATTATCTCACCAACATGAACTTTGACAGTTTTTGTACTTTTATAAGGAGCCTCTTTAAAAATTTTTTCTAAATTTTCGTTGATAAAGACAGGTACAACATTGAGCTTGTTAGCAACTGCAATTTTAGAAGCACCGCTTTGAAACTTTTTTATCCCTTGCCCTTTGTAGCGTTCACCCTCTGGAAAAATATAAATGTTCAAATCATTTACGCGTAAAAGTGTCTGTTTGATTTGTTTAAAAAACTTTAATAAACCTCTTCTGTTTTCAATATCTACACTTATACAACCGCTATATTTGAAAAAATCACCATAAACTGCATTAAATAACTCCTCTTTAGCTATCCATGTACCATTTTTATTGTGTTGTGAAAAGATAGATTCCATCACTATGATATCAAGAAGGGAACGATGGTTTATCGCATATAACATTTTATTTTCTTTGGGGATGTTACCTATGAGTTCAACTTGTATATTAAATCGTTTGAGTACGCTATTTGAGTAAGATTGCCTATCGCGAGAGAGCTGTGTGTAGCCAGCTTTTTGTGAGATAAAAGGATGAAAATGTGTTCTTTTAAAAATTTTAATATATTTAGAGCCGAGTCGTATCATATAAGAAAATTTAGTAAATGTTTTTAACATCCAAAACCTTTGTGAGTATTATTAATCAGATTTTATTATCTTTTTACTTTTTTGCAGATTAAATTTTATTTATAATATTTTTAGTTTTTTATATATAGAAACCTTTGTATTAATAGTTTTGCAATTTTTGAATTTTAATTATTGACAGCTTGATAATAAATTTCATTTGAGTTTTTCACAATGGATTAATTATGTGGGTGATATATTCAATTGCTGAATTTAATCTTTTTGAGTTGTAAGAATTAATATATTTTTCTATCACTAGATAAAGTGATGAGAGTGTTCACTTCTAGTGCTTGCTAGGTGTGCTTAAGCAGAACTTATTTTTTACTCAAGAGTATGTGCTACATATTTTCCCTTATGAGATTGTGCAATAACATTTTGTTTTATTTTTGTAGATGAAGTTAGAGGGTTGTAGTTTACTTGTATAATTTTTGCACCCTTTGATTTTAGGTATTTTTCAACAGCAATATTATGTGGCTTATCTCCCCAATCTTCCCCAATAACAAATATATCAACATCTAACTCTTTGCAGTTGCTAACATATTCTAGTGTATCATAAGAAATAACATCATCTACACACTCTAATGATTTAAGCATTCTCATTCTTTGATCTAACGGGATAACAGGTATATTTCTTTTATATGAACCCACTACTTCATCTGAAGCTACACCCACTACAAATTTATCGCCCAAAGTTTTACAATATTCTAACAAATCTAAATGACCAACATGTACCATGTCAAAAGTACCAACTGTATATACAAGCATTTTTATATTCCTTAGTAATATATTTATAAGTAGTATCATATCTGTTTAATGTTAAACTAGAGCCATACTAAAAAAAAGTATAATATTTATTTAAAGGATTTAATTTATGTCGAAAAAAAATACAGAGAGTGTAGAAATGAAACAACCTACAATACTTTCTTATGTAAAAGACATTCCTAACTTACTCTCACTTTCAGGTTTAGCTTGTACAGTTCTTGCTATTTATTTTAGTATTACGGGTCTTTATGCGGCAGCTATGATAGGGATGGTTTGGGCGGTTGCCTTTGATTGGGCTGATGGTTTAGTTGCAAGAAAACTAAAGGGTAGGACAGCTACTGATGCAAAGTTTGGTGGGCAACTAGATGTTGTGATAGATATAGTAAGTTATGGTGTAACACCTGCCATTTTACTTTTGTCTTTCGGAGATTTTGAGCCAGTCTTTTTAATTGGCGCTTTTATAATGATGGCAGCGGCAGCAATAAGACTAAGCTATTTTAGTACTTATGGCTTAGCCGGTGGAACAAAATACACAGGACTCGCACTAGATAACAATAGTTTAATTTTAGTATCTGTATTTTTATTACATGGGGTGCTTAGTCATGAGGTGTTTACCATAATCTTATATATTAGTGGAGTGGGTCTTGCAATACTGAATGTGTCAGAATTTAAGACACCAAAGCTTTCAGGAAATCCAAGAAATGTGTATCTACTTGGGGCTTATACTTTAGGAATCACAGCTATTTATGGCTTACAACTTATATAAATTTAATACGAGGAAAAATAATGAGTAAAAAAGAAGATTTTTTAAAAGCAATGGATTTTAGACATGCTTGTAAAGTGTTTGATGAGAGTAAAAAAATCTCTGATGAAGATATCCACTTTATTTTAGAAGTAGCTCGAAAGTCGCCAAGCTCTTTTGGTATGGAAGCATGGAAATTTTTAGTCATCACAAATGATGAATTGAGAGAAAAATTAAGAGTATTTTGTTGGAATCAACCACAGATTACGACATGTTCACATTTAGTGATTGTGTTAGCTGGAATTGAAACTTTAAAAGTAGAAAGTGGCGTGGTTAGGTCACAGTTAATGCGTCGTAATTTACCACAAGAGAAGCTAGACTCATTTATAGAACTTTATACTTCACATCTAGGAGATGTTTTAAATGATAATGACAAAATATATCAATGGAGTGCAAGACAAACTTATATAGCTGCTGCAAATATGATGAATGCAGCTGCTTTTCTTGAAATCGACTCTTGTCCTATTGAAGGGTTTGAAAAAGAGAATGTAGAGAAAGTTTTAGAACTTGATACCTCTAAGTTTCAAGTAGCTATGCTTCTACCTTTTGGATATAGAATAAATGAGCAATCAAAGCAGTTAAGATCAAGCTTTGAGAGTGTTGTGGAGTTTATTAAATAATTTTTGTAATCATTTTGCAATTTTTTATAGTTATACTCTAAAAAATTGTAGGAAGTAAACATGAAAATAAGCCCCAATGTCGTAGAACAAAACAAAAATATCTCCTATACGCTTACTTTAAAAAATACATCAAATATAGAATCTTTAGAAGTTCTTTCTCGCAGTGACTTCTATCATAAAGATACACTAAAGTATAAAATCCAAAACAATACCCTGATATTTTCATATAAGATGTCTCATCTTGGCGAGTTTGTTGTGAAAGTAAATTTCACCTATAAAGAATCAAAACTTGTTACCCTGTACTGTCTTGATAAAAAGATGATGAAACTTAGACCCTTAAAGGGTGACTTGCACATGCACTCTATTTACTCAGATGGAAGAGCAACCCCTTTTGCTATGGTTATGGCTTCACTTGAAGCAGGTATGGACTTTGTAAGTGTTACAGACCACGATAGCTATGAGGGTTCATTAAAGGCAATTTCGAAAGCAAGACAAAACAATATTGATATTTTAGTCCTAGCAGGTGAAGAAGTAAGTGTTGGCGGGAAAAAAGATATGTCTTTTTCTCAAGGCAACGGTCATATATTATCTATTAATGCTAATAACTCCATAGAAGATCAAAGAAAAGATATTCCTAAGTATGAGAAAGAGCTTGAAACAATTGTGCAAGCCTTAAAAAAAGAAGATATTGATAAAAATATTGATGTATCCCATTATGCAAAAAATATTTGGGTTATTAATAAAATCAAAGAGGCAAAAGGGATCTCTATCTTAGCTCATCCAAATTGGATATATAAAGATGGTAAATATCATCTTCATCAAGCTTTTTATAAAGAGATGTTAAAAAGCTCTCATTTAGATGGGGTTGAAGTCTTTGGAGAAGAAAAAATCAAGGAGCATAATAATATGACTCACCTCACAGCCCTTCAAACCAAAAATAAGCATAAATACTTAGCACCTTTTGCCAATTCTGATGCCCATGATAGCGACCATGAAATAGGAGAAAGGTTTACTATTATATTTGCAAAAGATAAATCATCTTCTAGTGTCATAGAAGCTATGAAAGAGGGTCTTAGCTGTGCTGTCTTTAAAAGAGAAAATTATGAACATCAATATATAGGTAAAGATGCATTAGCTCAGTATGTTTATTTTTTGATTAAAGAATATTATCCTAAACAGAGTATCTTAAAAAGTAGGTTAGCAAAACTATATATTGACCAACTCATAAAT
>JALSLJ010000103.1 GCA_026988315.1 Sulfurimonas sp.
CTTTTGATTGTGATATTTACTTAGTATTTACTTATAACTAATATAATTTTACATCTCAGTTATGTTTATCCCTTTCATAATTTAGATTATATAACCTCCTTCTCAAATAAACTTTAGACATACCAAGTGCTTCTCCTTCTCCCGTTGATAACTTTGGTATGTTTGTGTTAAACTTACACTATGCAAAAAATAATTCTCACAACTTTAAATGCCAGATATACCCACAGCTCAATTGCTCTTCGTTGCCTCTATGCAAACTTACAAGAGCTTCAAGATACAAGTGAAATACTGGAATTTAGCATCAATGACGCAGTCCAAACTATCGCTGAGGATATACTCTCTGAGCAGCCGAGTATTATTGGTATAGGTGTTTATATCTGGAATGCTCTTGAGTGTGCGGAACTGGTTCACATTTTAAAGAAAGTCTCTCCTGCCACAAAAATTGTTCTTGGTGGTCCAGAGGTAAGCCATCTCCCATTCCGTGTCAACTTTGACGAGGCAGATTTTATCATCCAAGGGGAGGGGGATATTAGTTTCTATAAACTATGCAAAGATATTTTAAACAAGAGTGAGCCAGCAGAAAAAATAATCAAAATGGATCTCCCTTCACTTAAAGATATTAAAACTCCTTATAAATACTACACAGACGATGATATAAAAAACCGCTACATCTATGTTGAAGTATCAAGAGGGTGCCCGTTTGAATGTGAATTTTGTTTATCATCAATGGATGAGAGAGTCAGAGCATTTGATTTAGAACATATTTTAGATGAGTTTGAAACTCTTTGGCAGCGTGGCGCTAGAAACTTTAAGTTTATAGATAGAACATTCAACCTTAATATGAAAACAGCCAATAAAATTCTAGATTTCTTTTTAAGCAAACAACCTCCCTATTTCACCCATTTTGAAGTGATACCAGACCACTTTCCATCCTCCATAAAAGAGAAAATCGCTTTATTCCCTTGTGGTGCCCTGCAACTAGAGATTGGGATACAAACACTCAATCCTGATATTGCCAACAATATTTCAAGACCATTAAAGCTTAACAAAATTCGAGAAAACATAAGGTTTTTAGAAAATGAAACAGAGGCTCACATCCATCTTGATTTAATAGTTGGTCTTCCAGGTGAAACTCTTAAAAGTTTTGGGGAAAACTTAGATGAACTTGTTAATCTGAGTAGCTGTGAGATTCAAATAGGAATACTCAAAAAGCTTTCAGGTACTTATATTAACCGACATGATTTAGAGTACGGCATGGTCTATAGTGACATTCCCCCCTATGATATTTTACAAAACAATCAACTCTCCTTTAAAGATATTCAGATTATGAAAAGATTTGCAAGATTTTGGGATCTAACATATAATAGTGGCAATTTTAAAGAGAGTCTCCCTTTAATCTGGCAAGATAAAAGTGTATTTGAAAGTTTTTATGTTTTTAGTATGTGGATGTATAATCAAACTAATGCAACATGGAAAATTTCACTTCAACGATTAGGTGAACTACTTTTTAACTACCTGTGCGAGATTAAAAATATACCGCCCCAAACAATTGCCTCAAAAATGTTAAACGATATGATGAAACTAAAAGGGAGGGCAATTCCTAGTTATTTAAAACCCTATGCAACTGATTTTATTGCCAAAGCAAAGATAGGAAGTTCCCGATTTAATAAAAGACAGCTATAATAGGGGTAAAAAGAAACCGATGAACATGCTTAAAATGATATTATTAATTTTTTTATTTGTTAATTATGCTCATGCAGACAAGCCCTATGTGGATGATAAACTCCTCAACAAAATCACTAAAAAGTATAAACTATTTGCAAAAAAAAGGTTTCTCTCTCTTCAAAATATACTCGATATTAACAAAAACTCTCAAGATACTGAAAAACTTGAAGCAGTCAACGATTTTTTCAATGAAGTTAGATACTCATCAGATATAAAACTGTACAAAAAAAACGATTACTGGGCTACGCCTTGGGAATTTTTAGGGAAAGACAAGGGTGATTGTGAAGATTATGTGATTAGCAAATATTTCGCTCTACTTTATTTGGGGATGGACTCCAAAAAACTATTTTTCACCTATGTTCGCTCAACTAAATTTAAAGCACCGCATATGGTTTTAACTTACTTTAAAACACCCCGCTCCGAACCACTTATTTTAGATAACAATAACCGTAAAATTTTTCCAGCATCCAAAAGAAAAGACCTCCTTCCAATTTATAATTTCAATGGAGATTCCCTCTATAAAGCCTCAAAAACTGGAACAGGAAAGAAACTTAAGCAAATAAAATCTCATAAAAAATGGGATGAACTTAAATTCAATATGAAAAGGAAAAAAATATGACTCTCTTTAAACAAATCGCCCTACTACTCTCTCTGTTTTTACTAATAATTTTAGCAACTGTTTTAGCCCTAAACTTCAAAAGTGCAAATAAATCTGTACAAGAGAGGCTTTATGAGGATGCTAAAAATACTGCAAGCTCTTTGAGCCTTTCACTTGGCAGTGCTAATGGTGACATCTCAATGATGTCAACCATGATAAATGCTAACTTTGATAGTGGAACATACAGCTACATCTCTCTTAAAGACATAGATGATGCACTGGTATATGAACGCAGAAGTGAAAGCACTATAGCAGATGTACCTGAATGGTTTTTGGATATTGTTAACATTGAAGCACCTTTTGCATCTGCTCAAGTCTCTGCTGGATGGAATCCCATAGGAATTTTATATGTTCAAAGTGATGATACCTACGCATACAACCAACTCTATACAATTCTAAAAGATCTTTTAATATCATTTAGCATTCTTGCAGCATCTGGATTAATTATACTCAACCTCCTTTTACACACCATATTAAAACCGCTCAAAAGGGTTCAACTTCAAGCTGAGGCACTCATAAGAAATGAGTTTATAACGCAAGATAAAATTCCTTACACAAAAGAGTTTAAAGATGTAGTTATCGGGATGAATTCCATGGTTTCAAAAGTAAAAACTATGTTTGACAAAGGAAATGAAGAGCTAAAAAAGCAAAAAGAGTTAGACTACATCGACCAAACAACAAAATTAAAAAATCGCAAATATTTAGTCCATAAACTGCCAGAGTATTTAAAAATTGATGCATCTTCTAAGGGTGGCATAAATATGATGATTGCATTTAGTGGAGTAGTAGAAGCAAATACAAAATTAGGGCATCAAAATGTTGATAAACTTTTCGTTGAGATGGCAAATATCTTTAAAGCTTATGCAAGCAACTACAAAAACTCCATTGTAGCTAGAATGAATGGAACTGAATTCATAATACTCTTGCCAGATTGTTCAGATATAGATGGCTTAGAACTTGCACATGGGATTCATGATTCAGTAAAAAATATTTTTACAGAGTATGGACTTGATACAAAAAAAACATTTATCTCCATAGGACTTTATGAGTATAACTATATGCAAAGGATAGGGGAGCTTTTATCACTAACGGATTATGCTTTGGCACAAGCAAAATTTTCTTCAGAAAACATTCACCTTGATAAAGCCGATGAGGTTCTTGAAGTTATGGGGAAAGAGGCTTGGAGAAAGACAATAAACAAGGCACTAGAACTCAATAGATTCTCCTTTACATCATGGACTGCAATAGATATAAAAAAGAAAAAAATAGCACACAATGTTTTAAGTATCTCTATGAAATCTGACGATGATATTGTATATTCTTATGGTCAGTTTATGGCACCTGCCAACCAAGCAGGATTAAGCTCAGCTATATATAGTAACATCATAAATAGCATGTTTAAAATTCCAGATATGAGACTTGCAGGCTCAACATCCTCCTTAAGACTCTCTTATGAATACTTAGACCAAAGAGACACATATGATGAGCTATTTTCTCTCTTTAAAGAGTATGCCTCAAAACTACCTTTTAAATTAATAATCGAGGTACCAGATAAGCTTATGCGTCAAAACTCTAAACAAATTAAGCTATACAAAGCCCTCTTTGAAAAATATAACATTGAGATGGGAGTTTTCGAGTTTATTGGAGAGAGTCAAGATTATCAGTATCTCCAAGACCTAAGACCTGTATATATTCAAGGGGAATCAAGCTACTTTTTAAGTCTTAGTGAGCAGTCTTTGTCCGCACTCAGGCTCATTACAGATACTCTTGATATCTCTTTAATAGCAGGTGGTGTTATGGATATGCAAACACTAGGCAAACTTAAAGAAAAAGATATAACTATCATCCAAGGAAAAGCAACCGAAATGGTAGAGCTTTAAATTCCACGAGAGTTTAAACCTTTTGTTATTGAGTCATTTATCTCTTTTTTATACTCAGGGTTTAATCTTACTAACTCTTTGTCGAAGTTAACAATAATATTTTTATTGACATTTGGATGTCGGCAAATTGTAAAAAGTATATCCATGTATATATCAAAATCTGGGTGTGCTCGAAGTCCCAGCTTTTTATGAACACGACCATGGTGCTTAATGATTAAATCAAGCGCACTTTGTAACTCTTTTGCGGTTGATTTTTTTCTTTTTATAATTGCAACAAGTGTTTTTAAATCGCTACTTTGAGCCCCTTTTTCAACCACTATTTTCTTTTTATCTGCAATTTTTTCTACAGTTTTCTTTTTTGATTGCAACAAGAAAATAAAGATTAAAATTACCAAAATTGCTAAAAAACCAAAGACTGATTTTACTAATAAAGTTATCTCCATATCACCACTTTTTTACAAGATTATACCTAATTATATGTAAAATTTTAAATTTAAAGAAACTATAAATAAAAAAAATGAATAATTATGATAGACTAAGAGTTATAATTATTTAAAAGGGTTAAGAGGTATGATAGATATTCAAAAAAATATTCTCTTTGTAATCATAAAAAATATTTTCATCCTATCTTCTTTTGTAGCTCTTTTAGGTGCAGGTGAAAATCTCGAAATAACTCCAGCTACAAAGCAGTGTATGGATGAAACTCTTGCATCTCAGGTAGTAGTTAACCCACTAAAAGAATCTATGGGAGGTGAAGCGTACAATGATGCTATCGGCTCTGGAAAATATAGATATGTCGGAAATTCTAAATGTCGCTTATGTCATAGAAAATTTTTTATTGGTCGTAAAAAAGACCCTCATGATCATGCAATGAAAAACTTAATTGCAATTGGTCATGAAAAAACACCTCAATGTCTCGCTTGTCACTCTACGGGTTACGGCGTACCAACAGGTTTTGTAAGTATAGAAACAACTCCTAGACTCTCAAATGTTCAATGCGAAGGTTGCCATGGTCCAGGGAATGTTCATATAAAATTAACTAAAAAAAGACTTAAAGGTGGATTTCTTGCTGGTCAAGATAGTCCTAAAATACTTAAAAATATGTGTGTTGAGTGTCATACTGATCGCTGGAATAAATCTTATCATGATTTAGATACAGCATATAATAAATATAAAAAAGCTGATCCTCGCTCTTATTCAAAAGGTAAACACAATAATGCCAAAGAAAAACTATAATATTCCTGCTATTTTATTCTTGCTTGTTTTGGGCATAGCATATCTATCTTACTACAACTACAAAACACAAAAAAATCTTCTGCTTATGCAGATGCAAAACAACTCATCAAATATAGTAAGCTCTGTATCTGCTGCAATCGGGCGCTTTAATGATATTAAATCAACAATAAGCCTTCAAAAACTTCTCGATGATATATCCTTTGAACTTGATATATTTGAGTTTAGATATCTTGAGCCTGATGGTACTATTAAAAATTCAATGTTTAAAGACGAAATAGGAAATATCTATAGCAGTGAAATTTTCACAAAAATCATGCAGGGTGATTATGACTTAAAAAAGTTTTTCTTTGAGGTTCGCGATTATGTCAATGTAATGGCAATCTACTACCCTATATATAAAGATAATGACCTCATAGGGATCATTGATCTAGCGGTTAACATAGATGGGTACAAAATGTTCAAGAACTCTAAAGAGAGCTTCTCTATGCTTCGTCGTCAGGAAGATATCATGAACCTTTTAAAATCTATAGAGGGTTCTATATCCAACTCTATTGCCATCTCAAAAAAAATAGATATTCATGATTTTTTACAATCGTATGCTAACTCAACTCAAAATATTGAGCAAATTTCACTTATTAACTCAAATGGGGAAATATTTGCAAGTAGCGACAACAAAGAAGTTGGGAGAAAATTTAACATTGAGAAGAGCACCGCTTCAAGTTTAGTGCAAAAAGATGGACATCTTCTCCACCGCACTATAGTTAGAGATAAAGCGTATAACAATAAGTCAGATGTTAGCCTTCTATTTTTAATAGATGCCTCCAATTATGCAAGCCACGAGGAAAAGCTTCTACAAACTGCTATTTTAACCTCAATATCAGCCCTATTTTTTGCTCTTTTTACCTCATGGGCTATCTACCGTTCAACGCTTCAAAGCTCACGCAAAGAGAAAGAGCGCTTGGAGCTTTTAGTAAAAGAGAGAACAAGAGAGATAGAGATACTCAGTAAAACTGATGTGCTAACAGGGCTTTGGAACAGAGGTTACCTTGAAGAGATGCTTGAGATGGAATTTAAACGGGCAAAACGCAACAAAGAAGATATCTCCATCATTCTAATCGACCTTGATCATTTTAAAAATGTTAATGATACATATGGTCACCAAGCAGGGGATGAGATACTAAGAAAGGCAAGTCAAAGAATAAAAGAATCTGTTAGAGAAACAGACTTTGTAGGGCGTTATGGTGGAGAGGAGATAGTAGTTATCCTCCCTGAGGCCAACACTGAGGTAGCAACAAAAATCGCTGAACAAATAAGAGTAAAACTTGCACAAGAGCCTGTTGTATTTCAAGAACACTCTATACCTGTAACAGCAAGTTTTGGGGTGAGTCACTTACGCAATGAGCACGAAAATCATCTCATGGTATTTTCAGAAGCTGATGAAGCCTTATATAGAGCAAAAGAACTTGGACGCAACAGAGTAGAAATTTTCAAAGGTTAAGGTATGCAAAAAATACTTCTCATTCATCCCGACATCACTATTTTAGATAGATTAAAAAAAGAGCTTGAAAAGAGGATTCTTAATGTTGCAGTTTTAACAGCACAAACACTTTTTGAATCAAATCAAGCTCTTAGGCATAATCAAAAAAACATCTCTATTGCAATTGTCGATATAGATCTGCAAGATTCTAGCCCAGGCAAAGCAGTAATGCTCACAAGCACACACAACATCCCAACCATTGTAATATCATCTGCCCAAGACAAAAGCTTACAAGAACTTCTTCGCAAAAAGAATGTTTTAGATTATATAGATAAAGATAGTAAAAATAGTATCTCCTCCACTGTAGATTTAGTGGCACAAACACTTCGAAACTATAATAAAACTATCCTCGTTGTTGATGATTCGAAGCTATTTAGAAATACCTTTCAAGAAGATTTGAAAAAGCTACACATAAATGTTATCACTGCTTGTGATGGTGCTGAAGCTTTTGATATAGTAGATTCGCTTGAAGGTGAAAACATCTCTATAGTATTGACAGACTACAACATGCCAAACATGGATGGGATAGAACTAACTATGAAGCTAAGGGAAAAATATCAAAAGGATAGACTGAGTATAATTGCCATTAGTGCTACAGACGATGAGGAAGCCTTAACCAAATTTATAAAAGCTGGTGCAAATGACTTTTTAAGCAAGCCCTATAAGTTTACAGAATTAAAAGTACGGATTGGAGCAAATTTAGATTTACTAGAACTTTTTCAAAAAGCAACGGATTTAGCAAATAAAGATTTTCTTACAGGTGCGTATAATAGACGCTATTTTTTTGAGGCCAGCAAAGCAATTATAGATAAAAATTATAGAAAAAATGCAAGTATTGCGGTTGCAACAATAGATATAGATAAATTTAAAAACATCAACGATACCTATGGGCATGACATTGGTGACATCGCATTAAAAGAATCTCTTGTTGTTCTCAATAAAAGGCTAAGACAATCTGATCTATTGTCCCGATTTGGCGGGGAAGAGTTTTGCATACTTCTTGAAGATATATCCCTAGAGGATACAAAAGATTTATTTGAAGATATGCGGGAAAAATTTGAGAACAATGAAATATCAATTGATGGCATCATTATAAAATATACCGTTTCTATAGGTGTAGCATACAAAAAAAGTTTTGATATAGATGAGATGTTAAAAATTTCTGATAATGCTTTGTATGAGGCTAAAAACACAGGAAGAAATAAAGTCATAATTCACACAGCCTAAGACGATACAAAAAACTTATAAACTACTCAAAAATAATTAAGGTGTCGGCTGCGAAGTGTGCAGCTCCGAGCAGTGCTGTCTCGGGGTTAAGTGCAATTTTCACATCCATACTAAGAAGCAACTCCTCAAAACGACCTTTTCTTACAAAACTGTTCATAAAATTTCCATTTTTCATCACTGATAAAATTTTAGGAGCAATACCACCACCAATATAAACTCCCCCTAACGACATACTTTTCAAAGCAAGATTTCCAGCCTCAGCTCCATAAATCTCTACGAATAGTCTTAGAGCTTCCATACATAATGGGTCGTTATCATCCAAAGCACATCGACTAACCATAGCACTTTTATCTTCATCTTCTGAAATCTCCATCATCGACTTTGGTTGTGAGGCAAAGCCACTCTCATGCAAAAACTCATACAGGGCATAAATACCAGGACCAGATAAAATTCGCTCATAACTCACATGCTTAGGGTATCTCTTTCGCATCCATTGTAAAAGTTCATCTTGTTGCTGTGAGAGTGGTGCAAAATCACAATGCCCACCCTCTGAACCCACGGGATAGTAAGTTTTGCCATCATACAACAGCATAGCTTCCCCAAGCCCTGTTCCAGCAGCTATTACGGCACGGTTTCCATCCACTTGCTGAGATGTTGGATTGAGATGGAAAAACTCCTCTTCTTTTAAATAGAGCATCCCATATGCGGTAGCTTCCAAATCATTTAACAAACGAATAGTATCTATCCCTAAGTGCTTAGATAAAGCAGAGGTAGTGATCTCCCATGGCAGATTAGTTGTGCGACAGCATCCATCAATCACAGGACCTGCAATTCCAAAACAAGCCGCATGAATTTCTGGCATAGATGCCATTTTTTCAAACTCTATAATCACATCAAGAAGAGATATAAACTCAGCACTAACAAACTGATGTTGTGTGAGTGTTATAAGTTTGTTATCTACTAATTCATAAAGTGCAAGATTAGTTTTTGTTCCACCTATGTCACCTGCAAGAATCATCTTAATACTCCTCCTGTTCGACATTTTCTGATCTAAGTAGATAGATAAATGCCTCTATAAATGCTTTATCAACTTCATTTGGAGAGAGCTTGTAGATTGCTTTCCAAGCTTGTCCTCTTTGTTCATCATAATTTTCAGAGGGATTATACCCTTCCCATGCAATTCTTACAGCATGCCCAATTAAAACATCCATTATTAAATCATTCTCAACACGAAGTTCAGGACTCTGCCTAAAGAGTCTTCCCATGCTTTGAATTGCTTCAATATTTAACTGACGATAATCTGGCGCACTAATACTCTGCAAGAGGGTATCAACCTTTAACTCAAAACTTCTTTCCCCTGCTGTTGACTCAAGTGTTAGTTCTGAACCTATACGGTTGTTAAGGCTGTATTTTTCACCAATTATCAACCCCTTACATTGCTGGAGTAGATACCATATATCTTTATAAAAGCTCGAAGAGAGATTACCAATCATCCCTATATCTTGTCGCCATTGAGCCCAATCATCAACTTTGTATAGTTTATTAGTTACAGAGGTTGTTTCTATAGAGTCAAATCGTGGCACTATTGAAGCGTGTAAGTTTTCCTGATTGACTAACTCTATAGCTTCTTGAGAAAAAGATTTCAATATGGTACGAATATTATCATAAATATCATGTGGAGCTAAGCCTAAAAGCAACTCGTAAGCATCGCCTATCTGTAAGTTTTTTTCTCTTGAAATTTGCCCTACTAGCAACTGCACTATATACCAAGTGCGGAGTGTTAAAATATTTTTAAATAATTCAGGTTCTATCCTAATTAAATGTCCAAGATGTAGCATCACCTCTTGTGTTAATACCCTCTCAGCATCATTGTTTCCACAAAAATTAGCTATTGTTGAAACAATTGCTTTATTCTCTAAGGGCTTAGAAAAAGTGGCCTCTTCACTATAAGCACGGCCAACTGCCAAACGCTTTTGTCTGATGACAATATCGAGTAAAATATCTTCAAGACGCTCATCATATTTTCCCATAATATCTGCAATTCGTCGAACTACCGCCCAATCATGACAAACAGAGGCAGAGCTGTAAAGCTGATCAGCAATAAAAGACAAGCTATAAGTTCCTTTTTGCGTCATTATTTCATACTCAGCACTATTTCTATGCCATAGCAAAGCAAGAGCATTCACTTTTACTCTGCGATTAGCATTGTTTACAAGCGTATCAACCAAAGAGCTATCATCCTCAGCTTCAAATCTTTGTAGTTCCTCCGTTGTCAAAGGGTGGGTTATCTTTTGCTCCTCTAAAGAGCTACAAGTGCATCCATTTTCAGATTTTAATTCCAATTCTTGAGGTACAAAACCGTGCAAATCATCTATCCGTTCAATATCTGCTGTTGTGAGCAAAACCCCAAGTGCTCCATTTACGATCTTTATAGAATCACACTCGCCTGATTGTATCTCGTATAGCAACGCAGGTATTACACCATTTTCGCTTTCTAAGAGCATATCTTCACGAACAAGAAAAGGAACGATTGGCTGGCCTGTCTGATCCCAATAGCTAGAGAGAAACTTTAAAGATGCACGAAAATGTTCGCTAAGCAATTTGTTATCATAACTTACATAAAACCCTTTTGGGTCAAAATAATATGGAAGAAAAACAATCTCTTCACCTGTCAAAATATGTAAACGCGCAGTTGTGATTGTGCGTGTCACCAGTAATGGTCTGCCACTCAAAGAGAGTTTTTCATTTTTACCCAAAAGAGTATGTACTTTGGAGAGCTCATAAGCATGCATAATCCTAATGGGACTCACCTCCTTAAGTGTTTCACTCACAATTCCAAGCTCTTGTAAATGGTATTTTACTTTTTCATTTTCAGCCAATACAGCGACCATTGGGTGGGTAATACGCGTATGCCCTATTCTCTCACGACGGCGCAAAGGGTCAATATCATTAGGATGTAATATCCCATCAAGTATCATGTCACAGAGCATATAAAGGCTTTGAGCCCAAACTAACGGCAGGTTTTCATTTGCTACTCGTGTTTGAGTTCCAGGATTGAGCTTTTCAGCCTCAATCAACTCATGTGGAACAACGAAAAGCTCCGGCAACAACTGGATTCCATCTTCTTCAATAAAGAGAGGCTGCAATTTTTTTTGCCAATGCTCAATATCTTTTGTATCTTCACGCATTAAAGCATCCAGTAGCAAGTAAGTAAAAAACAAAGGCCATTCAGACTCAATATCTTCAAATTTACGCAATTCTGATGGTTCATAATGTAGCCTTGAAGCATCCTCGATACTACTCTGGTGCCCATCAAGTAAAAAACGCTTACATCCATAGTTTCCGCTAAGTTTTTTAATAATTTTTTCTCTTGTACAAGAAAGCAATTGTTCATTTTCCACTGCATATGCAGGGTAGCCTATGATGCTAAGAAGTGCTGCATCTGTCTCTTTAGAGTTAGATTCGCGTGGTAATAAGCCATGGAGAGTAAAACGGGAGCGGGACACATCACTTGCAACAACATGGATTACAGCATCTTGACCCGCTACATTTCCAAACAAGTTTAAGCCATCCATGGCTTCAAGTGCCGCCTTTGCCATACCAACTGAACTACAATTTATCTCTGTAGTTCCATGATTTATTTTATTGCCACGCTCCCAAATACCAAAATCAGGAGTGCAATAGGTATGGCTTATATAATGAACAAGGTTTTGAACAAAATTTACCTCATCCATTGTGTAGATAAGTCGGAGTCCCGAAGCTGTCATCTGAGCAATCATTAAGAGATACAATGAACTCGCATCGAGCTGTAAATGTCCCCACTCATCATCTCCAACCACAGCTAAACCAGTGTTAGTGCCATATTTTGCATGAAGTGCATCTATTGGATTTAAACTGTTTTTAAATTTCTCAACTCTGTCAGATTGTCTCATCATTGCAATAAGCAAACCTCGCATCAATTTAACAACACTCTGAGAGAGGAGATAGCTACGATGGTGATCTGGAGAGTGCTTTTTATATGCCTGTGCTAATCCCCAAACACTCAAAATACTATAAACATTATCTCGAACCCAAGCATCCGTATAATCACCATGAGCATTTACAGCGGTACTTGCAGGTAACAATCCTGTAACAGGGTCTTGACGAGATAAAATAATCTTATTCACAGAGAGAAAATGCTTTTCAAGAGAAGAGTTGATTGCAGTTGCATTCATATAGATTTGCCTTTAACAATTATTTTAAAATAAAATGTAAAAATTATTATATATTTAAAATGGATTGTACCAAAATTATTATTTAAAACTGTATTTCTTAAGAAAGCAAATGGTGGACAGCTAGGGATTCGAACCCTAGATAGGTTGCCCTATACCCGCGTTCCAGGCGAGCGCCTTCGACCACTCGGCCAGCTGTCCTTTTGTAGAATTCGAATTTTATCTATACTCGGCTTAATTTTTAGCATGGTTCAATCAATTTTACATCACTAAAACTATTTGCTTTGGTATCATATACTATATATGAAGAATAAGGTATAGTGATACTAAAAGCCTCTTCTAGTGTTATTTCGTTAATTATATATATTAAAATCCTTATAACGCCTGCATGTGTTACTACTAAAATATTTTCTTTTTGTAATGATGGTAAAAACTCTAAGAAAAACTCCCTTACTCTTTGAATATACTGCTCATATGGCTCTCCATCTAAAGCATTTATCCACTGAATGAAATTTTCATAACTTATCTCATTTTGAGCAATAATTTCATCAAAGGTAAGCCCCTCATGTTTTCCCCACGATTTTTCCCTTAATTTATCTGTATAAACTGCATTTTTTTCTTGAGTAAATCCACATAAAGTATCTTTAGTACGCTTTAAGTCTGAACAAAAAACTCCATCGAAAGTATGCTTACTAAAATACTTTGCTAACTCTTTTGCCTGCTTGAAACCTGTTTTAGACAGCCCAATATCTATGTGCCCATTATAACATCTATGATAAGCCTCACTTACCTCAGTATGGCGAATAAGGGTTATTTTCACACATAGATCCATACTAAAATAATATTTAGCAAAATCAGCTCTGTTACTTCAATGCTAAAGCCATAAATATCGCCAGTAAACCCACCATACCTTTTTATGAAAAATGTTTTTATGGCTAACATAGCTAATAAAGAACTCACAAGCAAAATAAGTGACTTGAAAAAACCTGTAACTATCAAACAAATAGCTACAACATAAACAAATGAAACTGCAACCTGAAAGCCTTTTAGCTCCTCTTTTGCTAAAGTACTCATCCCATTTGGAGATACATAAGGATAATAATATATTGCCAAAACAGCGTTAAATCGCCCAAACATTAAAACTAAAGGAAGAAGATAAAAAGCATTATACACCACCAAAGTAGATGCTTTTAAGATTAAAAAACTTACACTAAATATCATCCCCATCCCGCCAGTATGTGGGTCTTTCATAACCTCTAGTGCTTTTTCTTTTTTCACATATAAACCATCTATAGTATCGCTAAAACCATCAAGGTGAAGTGCTCCTGTTAGCAAAACCCACAGAACAAATATAATAACTCCAAGGTGAGTAGATGCAAAGTAGGGATCAAGCGCTGTATGCACCCCATACAAGATAACCCCAAGCAAAAAACCAACTAGAGGGTAAAACATAACTGCGTAACCATTAATACCATTGTAAAAATTATGAACTTTGAAAAAAGGGATAGTTGTAAGCATTGAAACAGCTAAGGCAAAACCTTTCAATATATTTTTCATTATTTAATCTTTGTTGCGATTCCAGCGATGCAATGATATACCTCATCACATCCACTTGCAATAAGCTGAGAGAGCTTGCCACTTATATCTATAAATTCTCGTGCAAGTTTATTCTCAGGAATAATCCCACATCCAACATCATTGAAAACAAATACCACATCTTGCTTGAGCTTTAAAATTTTATCTATCTCCTCTTGCATATCCTCAAAACTGTTTTTATGATAAAGCATATTGTTTATCCACATACTTACACACTCAATTAAAACACAATTTTGTGAATTTGAAACTTTCTCATAAAGGCTTATCGGCTCCTCTATCGTTATAAAATCATCGCTTCTTTGTTTTTTATGCAGATCTACTCTTTTTGTCATCTCATCATCAAAAAACTCTGTTGTTGCTATGTAAAGAGGCTTCTGTAATGAATGTTTTAGTATATAGTTTTGGGCATTAACAGACTTTCCACTCTTAATGCCACCAATAAAAAGAGTTTTCATATACACCCTTAGATATAATTTAACTGATTATATCAAAAATTCAGCTTTACTTTTATCCAATAAGGATAAAATTCATTATAATTAATATAAGGTATATATATGTTAAACTTTACATCATTCTTGAAGCTCCTAAGAGAGTCATTTCGAGATCTTTTGCCAATTGTTCTTGTGATAATGTTTTTCCAACTCGCTATCATTCAGACAGTTCCTGAGAATTGGTTAAGCACTACAATCGGTCTAGCTATTGTAGGTGTTGGTCTCGCTGTATTTCTTTTAGGTCTTGAAGTTGGTATCTTTCCTGTTGGAGAGGGTCTTGCCAGTGATTTCGCCCACAAGGGCTCAACCTTTTGGATAGTGATATTTGCCTTTATGATTGGTTTTGGTACTACGGTAGCAGAACCCGCCCTTATCGTTATAGCTGATAAAGCAGCTGGGATAAGTGCAGGTAGAATTGATGCCACAGTACTTAGAATGGTTGTTGCTTTCTCTGTTGGTTTTGCCATAGTTTTAGGTGTTTGGAGAATAATTAAAGGCCATCCAATCCACTACTACATAATCACTGGCTACATTATGGTTGTTGCTGCTACTGCTTTTGCACCTAAAGAGATAGTTGGTCTTGCCTATGACTTGGGTGGAGTAACAACTTCAACTGTAACAGTTCCTCTTGTAGCTGCTCTTGGTATTGGTTTAGCATCAACTATTAAAGGTCGCAATCCTGTTTTAGATGGCTTTGGACTTATCGCTTTTGCATCCCTCACGCCTATGATATTTGTTCAATTTTACGGAATCTTTGTATATCAATTCATAGACGCATCTCAAATTGTTGTCCCCGCTCTTGTTGACAACGCCGAAGCAGTTGCAGTAGCTAATTTTGACCTCTTGGGTATTCTAAAAGGTCTTGCAAATGTTGTCATAGATGTCGTGCCTATTTTAGCTGTTATCCTATTTTTTCAATATATAATACTTAAAAAACCTATACAAAATCTTAAGGAGGTTATGATTGGTTTTGGGCTTGTAATTCTTGGTCTTGATGCTTTTATAGTTGGCTTAGAGATGGGGCTTTTCTCTGTTGGTGAGACCATGGCATTTGAATTGACTCAGTACGACAATAACTTTATTATTTATTCTTTTGGATTTTTGATAGGCTTCTCAACCACTATGGCTGAGCCTTCTTTAACAGCAATAGCTAGAAAAGCTAAAGAGATTAGTGATGGCAAAATAAACGATTTTGTTCTTAGACTTTTTGTTGCTCTTGGTGTTGCCATTGGTATCTCTCTTGGTTCTTACCGTATAGTTGTTGGAGGAGAGATTGTTTACTACATCATCGCTGGATATATGTTTGTTATAGTCTTGACATTTATCGCCCCAAAATATATCATCCCCATCGCTTATGACAGTGGAGGAGTTACCACTTCAACTGTAACAGTTCCCTTAGTTGCGGCACTTGGTTTAGGACTTGCTACAAATATAGAGGGGAGAGATCCCCTTATAGATGGTTTTGGTCTTATCGCTTTTGCATCTTTGTTCCCTATGCTAACAGTGATGATATATGGAGTGATAACCGAAAAGATGGGCATCAAAGGGCAACATGAACTTGAGGAGATCCACCTTGATGAACTTCGCCACGCTATGGAAGATGCCAACAATATGAACCTCTCTACTGTTCATGTACATGGAACAGAAAAAAGGCACTCTTATCAAATGGCATTTTCAGCGGTGCATATCATTGTGCCACAAGAGAGAAAAGATAAAGCTCTTTTAGCTGCTAAAGAGTCTGGAGCAACAGGCGTTACAATTATGGAAGCGCACGGTATGGGTCTCAGTGAGATGGATAACTTCTACAACAGACTTGAGAGTCAAGCAACGGATGCAAACCTGATGCTTATTGTTCCAACAAAACAGGTGGATGATATTATATACAATGTGATGCATAAACTCGACATTGTCGGCGATGGGGATGGTATCGCTTACTCCTATCCAATTTCGCATCTCAAAGGCTTGACTATGAAAAGTTGTGATATTTAATCATCACTTTTCTTGCCATTTTACGCCCAATTTTTCTTATCAAACAATAAACTTTGCTTTTTTTATAATTATTTATAGTATTATTCTAAGACTATTGAAGGAATACTATGAGACATCCACTATTAAAACTATTTTTTATATTTATACTAACAAGTTGCTCTTTATATGCGAAGGCTCTTTACGAGCATTCTAAGGCTGAGGCGAATACAGATTGTGCATCGTGTCACGATATGCAAGAGGGGAAAGAGTTTTTTCATGCACCAGTTAAAGCTGGTTCATGTAGTTCATGTCATAATGTTTTTTCCAAAAAGAAAAACTTGTTAAGAGTTGATAATATTATGGATATTTGTATCATGTGTCACTCCGATAAAAGAAGAGTTGTGGAGGCAGATATTAATGTACATCCACCTGTGAAGCAAAACTGTATTAACTGCCATGATCCTCATGCTGGCGAACACAAATTTAGACTAAAAGCAGATAGAAAAAAAGATATTTGCTTAGGTTGTCATACAGAGAAAAAAGCTTGGATAGAAAGTGTTTCAAACAAACATGGTGCAATAAACCTAGAAAATGGTGGTTGTATCGCTTGTCACGACCCCCATGGAACATCAAGACCAAAGATGATAAAAGCAGACGGCACAAAAGATCTATGCCTCAAGTGTCATAATAAATCTTTAAAAAGAGATGAAGATGGCGTCAGACTTCAAAATATTGGGAAACATCTTGAAAAAAATAAAAAATGGCATGGTCCTATCATTGTAGGCGAGTGTACGGGATGTCATAATCCACATGGATCCAATAATCACAGAATGCTAAAGGCTCCCTATCCAAAAACTACAGGGAAAGAGAAATTTTCTCGAGATAAGTATGTTTGTTTCAAATGCCATCAAGTAGAAAAATTTACAGATGTCAAAACAACAACACAAACAAATTTTAGAAAAGGGACAAAAAACTTACATACAGTACATGTAAAAACATCTTCTATCACTTGTGGAACTTGTCACGATTTTCATGGAATAAAAAAACAGCTACCACTCATAAAAGACAAGGGTGTATTTTTTGGAACAAAATTTCCTTTAAGGTTTATCAAAAACCCAACAGGTGGCTCATGCAATCCAATCTGTCATGCAAAAAGAAGTTACGATAGAGGTAGCACTGCACCTACGCAGTAAAGTGGTTCTCCTACTACCACTTTATAGCAAGTCACTATAGTCATGTTTAGATAAATTCATATAGTACTTTTTCCCAATTACGATAATCCTATTATCTTTTTTAGCAATTTTTTTAAATTTAGTTTTTATCTTCTCTTGCCGTTTTTGGGAAAAATCACTCTGTTTTAAAAATTTATTTAAGGAGATAACTTTGTCATCAGGTTTCCTCTCTTTTAACTCTATCTCTGCTTCTAGATGCTCCTCTTCAATAACTTCTGCACGAGGAGCATCTAACATAAACTTTGACGATATAGCGTTGAGTATATTTTTAAGCTGTTCATCTTTTTGTTTATATATCTCCTCAATCTTCTCTCTTTCTTTTACTAGCATCAACTCTTTTTGATCTCTTAAAGATTTGGTTTCATTCTCTAGCTTTTCAACTTTTGCTTGGAGTGCAGAATTTTGCTCCTCCAAGAGCTTATAGTACCTGTCATCCATAGATGTGTTTGTTCTTCTTGTATGTGTTTTAGCACTCACTTGTGCTGTTTTATCAACCACTACTAACTTGACTCCATCTTCAATTATACTACTTAAAGAACCCCGCCTTATTCTATTGTGAATCGCTTCTTTAGAGACTCCAAAATACTCAGCAGCTTCTAATATGCTCATTCTTGACATTGTGAAAACTCCTCTTATCTCATGTTTTCAAATACTAAAGGTGCATCCCATTCCATCTCTCGTACAGCAGAAATAACCTTTTGTAAATCATCAAGCTTTGCACCCTTTACTCTTATATAATCACCCTCTATCTGTGCATTCACTTTTAGTTTCATCTTTTTTATCTCGGCTGTTATCTTCTTCGCCTCTTTTGTTTCTATATAATCAACCACTTTAAATGTTGCTTTTCTATTGCCTCCGCTAGAGTCTTCAACTTTTAGCTCATCTAAAACCTTAGAGGAGAGCCCCTGTTTTAAAAACTTTGTAACCACTATATCTTTAAGTGCGTCAAGCTTGTTGTCACTAGAAGCTATTAAAACAAGAAGTTTTTCTTTCTCTTTATAATTCACTTCATAGGTGGTTCCCTTGAAATCATAACGATTTGAAACCTCTCTCTCCACAAGATTTATAGCATCTTTAAATTTTTGCAAACTAATCTTTGCACTAATATCAAACGAATGTTCTTTAGCCATTTTAAAACCCTTTTATAACAATTACAAAAATTATAACATATTTATAACACTGTTATTATGTATACTAATTATTTTACATAAATCTATTTTTATATATTTCAGGGTATCATAGTAAAATTTTATACTGTTGCATACTCACTATTTTATGGAAGGGAAAATTTATGGATACTAAAAAAGTAGAAAATCAAACAATATTTTTAAATAGTGTTATCAATACAATCCCTGATTTGGTATGGCTCAAAGATAAAGAGGGTAGATATCTCGTATGCAATACTATGTTTGAAAAATACTTCGGTGTTAAACAAGAAGATATTATAGGTAAAACAAATTTTGATTTTTTAGATAAAAATTTGGCTCAAGTGTTTAAAGATCAAGATGAAAAAACCATTTATGCCGACACAGCTACAACTGATGAAGAGTGTCTTACTTTTGCAGATGGGATACATAAAGGGGTTTTTGATACCACTAAGACACCTATGCATGACAGTGATGGTAATATTGTAGGTGTTTTGGGGATAGCACACGACATAACTGAAATGAAAAACAGAGAAGCTGAGCTTGAAAAACTAGCAAACTACGACTCACTTACAAACCTAACAAACAGAACATTTTTAAAAGCATATCTCAATAAACTTTTATCAAAATGCTCAAGAAATCGAACTAATTTAGCGGTAATATTGATTGATTTAGACAGATTTAAAGATGTCAATGATAGCTATGGTCATACAGTGGGTGATGAACTTTTAAAAGAGGTTGCTTCTCGCTTAACTGCTAGACTTAGAGATAGTGATATGGTAGCTAGACTAGGTGGTGATGAGTTCGCAATTGTCTTAGAAAATATCAATCACAACGAAGACATAGCACGCATAACAAAAGATATTTTCAAAAGTATCTCCTCTGTTTATAAGCTTCCAAACAAGATAGAAATTCATATTAACGCAAGTGCCGGAATCGTTATAGCTCCAAAAGACGGCAAAAATGTTGAAGAGATACTCCAACATGCAGATAGTGCTCTTTACCAAGCTAAAAGCGACGGTCGAGGTATGTATAGGTACTATACAGATGAGATGACAAAAAAAGCGCTTCTTCGTATCAATTGTGAAAACAGACTAAGACTGGCTCTAAGAAACAATGAGCTTGAGCTCTACTACCAACCACAAGTTCACATCCAAACAGGAAGAATAGTGGGTGCAGAGGCACTCTTAAGATGGAATGATCCAGATAAAGGCTTAATTCCACCAAATGACTTCATCCCTGTAGCTGAAGAATCAGGGTTAATCAATGAGATAGGGGAATGGGTAATTAACGAAGCATGTATTCAAGGGAAGCAATGGCTGGATGATGGCTACAGGTTAACTATCGCTGTAAATGTCTCTGCAAATCAAGTGAAATATCAAGATCTATCCACCGTTATCACAAAAGCCTTAGAAAAAAGCTCTTTTCGTGCCGATAGATTAGAATTAGAGATAACTGAAAGTGCCGTTATGCAAAGGGAGGAGGAGAGCGTTGCAATGTTACACTCCCTTAGAGCAAAAGGGATTCGTTTAGCGATTGATGATTTTGGAACGGGCTACTCTTCACTCTCTTATCTCAAAAGATTTCCGATAGATGTACTAAAAATAGATAAAAGCTTTATAGATGATATCCCCTATGAAAATGATGGTGTCGCTATCGCTACTGCAATTATAGAGATGGGAAAAGCTTTGGGGTATCAGGTACTAGCAGAGGGAACTGAGCACAAAGAACAGATTGATTTTTTACAACAAAAAGGGTGTCATTTGTATCAGGGTTACTTTAAAAGTAAACCTGTCCCCGCTCCAGAGTTTAAAAAACTACTAGAAGCTCAGATGTAAATACTCATCAAAAGGATGGGGAACCATCAAAACCAAATCCACCACCAAAACTGCCAAAGCTTGGATCCATGTAGCCATGTTGAGCACTTTTAGCTCTTAATTTTTCTATATCAGATTTACTCGAGATTCCCTGTGGACACACAATAGCACACTCATTACATAAAGTACAATCCCAAACACCGTTACTCTGGATATTATCTATTTTAGAAGCTAAATCACTCCCCCTTGCATCACTAACATACTTCCAAACTCTTGTCAGTGCAAATGGTCCTAAAAACTCTCCATTTACAGCGTAAACGGGGCAAGCACTATAACATGAACCACACAAGATACAATCACTTTGAAGCTCATTTATTTTTTCATCCTCTTGAGTTAAAAAGATACCCTTGCTTAATGAACTTTGCCAAGCTTTCGCTTTTTGATTAAACGCATACGCTTTATCCATATCTACAACTAAATCACGAATAACATCCACATTTTTTAAAGGTTCAACTAGATCACCATCTTGAACCTTATATGCACAGGCTAACACCTCTTTGTCATTCACACGCATAGAACAACTACCACAAACACTACTTCTACACCCGCTTGCATAGGAAAGGGAAGGGTCTTGCTTCATTTTTATCTCATTAAGAACCTCTAAAAGCGTAGCATCTACTAAATCAACTTCGTATTCTAATGTTGCCTCTTTGATTTCTGGCTCTCTTGTATATCTTTTTATTTTTATTTTCATCAAAACCTACTCCATAAAGTCTGCACATAGTACAGCATCATCTTTCCAAGTTATTGTATGAGCTTTATATGCCATATCATTCTCAGTTGGGATGTCACTTCTATAGTGAGCACCGCGACTCTCATTTCTACTAATAGCACACACAAGAATTATTTCACTCAACTCTACCATATTTCCAAACTCTATAAACTCAACAAGATTTGTGTTATAAATTTTTGATTTATCACGAGGACCCATAAAGGGGATCTCTTTTTGAATTTGGCGGATAGCTCCGAGGACTGCTTTTAGACCCATATCATCACGGCTTATTCCTGCGTTATTATAAAAAATATTCCCTATAAATTCACGCTTTTCGTAAAAATCTATCTGGTTTGTAAAGTGTTTTATCCCTGCTATAAAATTGTTAGCTTGTTGTGTTTGCTCTTGAACATCTATATTTTTATCAAAACTTTTAGCATATGCAGCAGCATTTACACCCGCTTGCATCCCAAACACTATAAGTTCCAACAAAGAGTTACCCCCAAGACGGTTCGCTCCGTGAACCTTATGGTTTGCACACTCACCAACAGCGTACAAACCTTTAAGTTTTGTTTGTGAGTTTTTATCTACCTCTATCCCACCCATAGTGTAGTGAGCAACTGGTTTTATAGGAATTAGGTCATAAACTGGGTCTATGTTTTCATACAGTTTCGCAAGTTTTCTCTCTTGTGGCAACTCTGCATCTATAAAGTCTTCCCCTAAATGACGAATATCTAAAAAGACATCTTCACCATTTTGAATTTGATCATTGATAGCACGGGCAACCTCATCACGGGGGGCTAACTCGTTAGTAAATCGCTCACCCTTAGAGTTTAAAAGATGCCCTCCTGCACCCCTAGCACTCTCAGAAATCAAAATAGATGAGCTTTTAAGAGCCGTTGGATGGAACTGAATAAACTCCATATCACTTAATCTTGCCCCTGCTCGAATGGCAGCAGCTATCCCATCACCCGTTGAACCAACGGAGTTTGTTGAGTGTTTATCATAGATTCTGCTATAGCCACCAGTCGCAACTATAACCGAAGCACTTTCATATGTCTCCACCTCACCCGTTCGGATGTTGAGTGTTGTTGCACCACAAACGAAAGGTTTGTTATACTCATCATCATTAGTTATAAGATTTAAAAGATACCTCTCGTTAAGTATCTCAATCCCCTCTGCCAAACATCTATCATAGAGTGTATGCAAAATTTTTAGACCTGTATAATCCTGAGCATAACAAGCTCTAGGGGCTGAAGCACCCCCGAGAGTTCTTTGAGCAATTTTTGCATCTTTAGTTCTACTAAAACAAACCCCTATGCTATCCAACCACTCTACCGCTTTTGGAGCTTCCTCACATAGAAGTTTCACCGCATCTTCATCTGCTAACCCATGAGCAGATTTTAAAGTGTTTTGTATATGCGCTGCAATACTATCTTCACCAGCATTCCCTAAAGCGGCATTTATCCCACCCTGAGCCATGCATGTTTGAGATCTTGTTGGGTACTCTTTTGTTAGTACCATCACCCTCGCACCACTTTTTTTTGCATGAAGTGCAGCAACTAAACCAGCGCCCCCTGCCCCTATTATTAAAACATCACTTTTCATATATTACCTCTACTTTTATGCTTTTGTATCTAAAAAAGATTTTAATACTCTGTATAATTCACTCTCATCAATTGGTTTTGCTACATAGGCATCCATACCCGCTTTAAGAAACTTCTCCTTGTCTCCAGACATAACATTTGCTGTAAGAGCGATGATAGGTACATCAGAACCATAGAGAGCATGTATCTCTTTTGCAGCCTGTGTTCCATTCATATTTGGCATATTTTCATCCATCAAAACCAAGTCAAATTTTTCTCTGCCAAAGATAGTAACAGCTTCAACTCCATCATTTGCCATCTTATAGCTGAGTCCGAACTCTTCCACTAAAATACTTATGAGCATCTGGTTTGTTTTATTATCTTCAGCGATTAGAAGATGCCCTTTTAGGAACTCTTTATCAGCTATTTCTTCGTTTTCTAAGCTTTTGTTATTAACATCTAACACCTTTTCTAAAGGTAGAGTAATTATAAATTCACTCCCAACACCCTCTTGAGAGTTTAACTCAATTTCTCCACCCATCTGCTTAACTAAATTAATAACTATACTAAGCCCGAGCCCTGTACCACCATATTTTCTTGTTGTTGAGGTATCAGCTTGCTCAAAAGGTTGAAACACTTTAGCTTGAACCTCTTGACTCATCCCTATTCCAGTGTCAGCAACTAGAATTTTTATATTTGCATCTTCATATCTGCACCCTATAGATATTTCACCTCCAGCAGGAGTGAATTTCAGTGCATTTGCAATTAAATTTGTAATAATTTGACTTATTCTCAACCAATCACCATGAAATATTGCATCTATACTCTCATCTAACTCTATTTTCATTTGTAAATTTGATAGCTCTAATTGTGCACCAAAACGGTCGAGAAACTGCTTCATTTTTTCCTGCATATTAAAATCATGATAATCGAGTGTAAATTTTCCACTTTGAAGTTTTGAGAGGTCTAAAATATCGCCTATAAGAACTATAAGATTATCAGAGGAGTCAAGTATATTTTGTATATACATAGAGTGCTTTTCATCTGTAATTTCTCTTTTTAAAATTCTTGAGAATCCGTTTATTGCATTTAATGGCGTTCTTAGTTCGTGCGACATATTTGATAAAAATTCATCTTTAGCTTTTTCTGCCATAATTGCATCATCTCTTGCGTTTACAAGCTCACTCACATCATACCTTACAGCGAGATATTCTACAACCTCATTATCAACATCCAACATCGGTAAAACTACACTATCGACATAGTAAGATTCACCTCTTTTATTGCGATTTTTAATTGTAGCTTTAAATGATTTTTTATTTTTTATAGTATCCCATAACTCTTTAAAGACACCAGCAGGCGTATCTGGATGGCGAATAATATTATGATTTTTTCCAATAAGTTCCTCTTGTGCGTAACCGCTAATTTCACAAAACTTTTTATTTGCATAGGTTATGTTTCCGTCTAAATCAGTTTTAGAAACTATAGCACTCTCATTAAGGGCACCTACAAATCTTTGCAACTCATTTTGTAAACTAGCGGCTCTTAGTGTCACCCTAATCTCTCGAATATAAGCAACCAAACCAAAGAAAACTAAAAAAGCCATACTTGCCAAAATTGCCCTGATAATGTCAAATGCTTCTAAGCGTAGGTTTGTCAACATAGTGTTTATATATTTGGTAATCTCCTCCAAATCTGGAGTTATGTCATTTTTAAAAAGCACCTCATCTAGCAATAAAAGTTGTGAAGAATTTTGAAGAACCTTATCTGTTTTTACCATTTTACGCTCTATGTTTTTTAGGTGTTTGAGTAAAATGGTATCATGTGAATCTATAATCAGCGTATGCAGTTCACGAAACAAACCTTTTGATACATCATATTTTTCAACTGCCTTTTCGTAACTATTTTCTATTGGCAAAGAGCTTACGAGTAGTTTTTGTTTTTCATTTTCAATCTCTAGCTTATAGGAGATGTTTTGTATATCTGTATTTCTTTGTACGCTTGAGCTTATCTCTTTCCATTTAACACCAAAATAGATAATAGAGGATATAGCTATAATCATTATCATAATAATTGCAAGATATTTTTTTATCATCACAAGCCCTAAAATAAGATGCAATGATTTTACTCTAATAAGTCTTTATAATATTTTAACTATTCTGTTATTTTGACTCAAGGCTTACTCTTCTAAGCATAAATAAATATTATATTCTATAGAATACTTATATTTGCATTGATTTTTCTAAAATACCTCTCTTTAAGGGATATGAAATGATCCAACAGATTAATATTAAAACACTCTTTATTGCTGCTATGTCTGCTGTTATTATATTAATCTTGTCATATATGAACTTCTCCTCAGCCATAGAGACTAAAGCAAAGATGCTACAGCTCAAAAGCTCTTTAGAGCTCTCTATAAATGTCGCTGAACTAGTGCATAGCCTACAAATTGAGAGAGGTCTCTCTGTTGGTTTTTTAGGCTCAAAAGCTCTTGATTTTTCAGATAAACTCAAACAACAAATAGAAATCACTAATAAAATATTTAAAAAACTAGAAGATACTCATGCAAAAAAAGATCACGACCATCATCTGCATAAGTTTTTAGATGATGGCTTATATAAACTCCAAAAACTCAATATCATTAGAGAAAAAGTTTTTAATTTTACTATAAATAAAAATAATCTTATCCGATACTACACAAAAACAAATGACTATTTCTTATCAACTATCGCAGAGACAACAATTAACTTTCCACTCACAAATGTTACAAAAATGCTCGTCTCTTATACCAATCTTTTATACCTTGAAGAGCTCTTAGGTCAAGAGAGAGCCGTAGTAACATCTATTCTTCTCAATAATAAATGCAATGAGGAAAGTCGAATCACACTCAATAGGCTACTTGCCTCTGAAACTATTTATAAAAAAAGTTTCTTATTATACGCTGATGAAGGTACTAAAAAATTTTATAACAAAGCTTTAAATTCCAACAACACAAGTAGAGTAAATACCATAAGAAGCCATATCTTAGATGCTAAAAAAAATCTAGCTGCTAAGATAGACCCAAATGAATGGTTTGAAGTCATATCTAAAAAAATTGATATTCTCAAAGAGGTTGATATTTACTTTATAAAAAAAATTTTAAATCTTGTTGATTCTAACTATCTAAAAATCACAACAAAATTTTACTTCAACATATTTATGGGCATTCTAGCACTCCTCTTAGGTATAGGAAGTTTTATATATTTTGTACTCAAAGAAAATAAGCGTTTAAAAGAGTTAAAACATAAAAATGAAGATTTAAAACTGTTGGTAGATGAAAAAACTAAAACCCTACAAAAGCAGAAGTACGAACTTGAAAGATTAGTAAACTCTTTTGACAAAAACATCATTTTTTCTAAAACTGACTTAAATGGAATTATCACCCATGTAAGTGAAGCATTTTGTGAAGCTTGTGGCTACAGCTCCTTAGAGCTTATTGGCAAGGCACACAGTATATTAAGGCATGAAGATATGCCTCGTGAAGTTTTTGAAGATATATGGAGCACCATAAAGAGAGATGCTTGCTGGTTTGGTGAAATTAAAAACAGAAAAAAAGATGCCACTTCCTACTGGATATACGCTGGGATAGAACCTGATTATGAGCATAGTGGTAAGCATATTGGGTATTTTGCAATTAGCCATGATATAACAGCTAAAAAGCATTAGAAGTTGCGATGCAGGCTAAGTCTGATTTTTTAGCAAATATGTCCCATGAGATTAGAACACCCCTCAATGCGATTATGGGTTTTGTAGATATTTTACATAAAGATGAAAAAGATTTAACAAAAACTAAAAAACTAAAAATTATAAAAGACTCTGGGATCTCCTTACTTACTATAATCAATGATATTCTTGATTTTTCAAAAATTCAAAACAATAAACTGCTGATAGAAAAAGTCCCTTATAATATAAAAGAGGCATTCCAACAAATAGCTGAACTATTTTATGAAAAAGCTCGAGAGCATGAGGTCAGCATCAAGCTGTTTTTTGATGAGAAATTACCTTGTGAAACCATAGGCGATGTGGTTAGGTTAAAACAGGTGGTTTCGAATCTAGTAAGCAATGCCATAAAATTTTCTAGTAAACACAGCGTTGTGTATATAAAAGTAATTTATTTTGAAAATACCAAAGAACTTTTTTGTGAAATTGTAGATACTGGGATAGGTATCTCTCAAGAAAAAACAGACACAATTTTTGAATCATTTACTCAAGAAGACAGCTCAACAACTAGAAAATACGGAGGAACAGGTCTTGGACTTTCTATATCTAAGGCTCTTGTAAAACTTATGGATGGGGAAATCGGTGTGAGAAGTGAATTGGGTGCAGGAAGCACTTTTTATTTTACATTGCCATTGTTTCATGTTAGGCATAACTCTTTGGAGCAGATAGGCGAAAAGGACGATATAGATGATACTTTTACGAAGATGGATGGGTATGTTCTGATAGTAGAGGACAACAAAGCAAACCAAATGTTAATGAAACTGCTCCTTATTGATTTTGAACTTGAATATGCTATAGCAAATGATGGTTTAGAAGCTGTAATGGCTGTTGAAAAAGAGAAGTTCGACCTCATCCTTATGGATGAAAATATGCCAAATATGAACGGGATAGAAGCAACTAAAAAAATCAGGCAATTAGAGTCTTCAAAAGAGATACCAATCATTGCAGTCACCGCCAATGCACTCAAAGGTGATAAAGAGAAATTTCTTGAAGCGGGGATGAATGACTATCTATCTAAGCCAATAGATGCAGATAAGTTAAAACAGATTTTAAGAAAATATTTGGGTAAGAAAACCTAGAGCTAAAAAGCTTGTGCTATGAGCCAATATCTCAACACCCTCAAGCTCCCAGCGATGATAACAAACCAAACAAACTTAAGCCTAACAACTCCAGCGACTAGCGTTAGTGGGTCACCTATGATTGGCATCCACGAGAACAAAAGAGCGAAGTAGCCATACCTATGTCCATGCTCGTAAGCTTTTTTCCCTACTTTTGATGAAAGCAGTTTTGTTTTTGTTTTTTCATAAAGAAAAAGACCTAATAAGTAGTTTAGTATTATGGCTAGTATATTTCCACTTGAGGCAACCATAAGAGCTGTAGTTGAGTCCATGCCATTTGCTAAGGCAGCAACAAATGCCACCTCTGAAGAGAAAGGAAATATAGTTGCTGCTAAAAAAGCGGATAAAAAAAGTGCTAACTCCGTCATTCTTAGCTTGACTAAGAATCTAGTTGCTTAATGTTTTGTATAACAGAAGCTATCAAAGTATCTCTTGCCTCTACAGATGTCCAAGCTATGTGTGGAGTTATATAGAGATTGTCTTTATTTTTCACACTAAGAAGTGGATGATTTTCAACCATAGGTTCCTTCGTTAATACATCCAAACCGAAGTAGATATTTTTCTCATCTACAATCTTTGCAATAGCATCTTCGTTGACAATACCACCACGCCCTAGGTTTAAAACGATAGCCCCATCTTTAGTGCTTAACAACTGTTCATAGTCTAAAAGATTATCCGTTTTCTCATTAAGGGGTGCATGAATTGAGATGATGTCACAATTTTTTAATAGTTCCTCCAAAGTAGTTCTTTGATAATCCTCAGTACGATTTACTCCGCTTGTCGAATAATAACATACATCCGCACCAAAAGCAGAAGCGATATTTGCAACACCGCGACCGATTGAACCAAGTCCAATAATCCCCCATCTTTTACCTTTTATCTCAAAAAATGGACGAGAGACATCTGTAAAAATTGGACTTCTTGAGTAGGAACCACTCTTTACATATTCATCATAATAGCGTGAATGTCCCATTAGGTAAAAAAGAAGTGAAAAAGTATGTTGAATAACTGAGTCTGTAGAGTAACCTGCTACATTTTTAACAGTAATATTTCTGTTTTTAGCAGACACTAAGTCAACATTATTCATCCCTGTCGCAGCTACACAGATAAGTTTTAGGCTAGGTGTGTTTGCCATATGTTCATCGCTTATAACAACTTTGTTAGTAACAATAACATCTGCGTTAGTTATACGCTCTTGAACTTGTGAAGGGGAAGTTGTTTGAAAAATTGCAACATCCCCAAGATTATTAAAACCACTTAAATCAGTCTCTCCAAAAGTTAAGGCATCTAAAAGAACTATTTTCATTTTATCTCCATTGTGAACTAGATTCTGAATCAAGTTCAGAATGACAAAATTATTTAATATTATCGTCATTCTGGGCTTGACCCAGAATCTAATTTATATGTCTTTAATTTTCTTTATTAACTCACGCGATTGCTCTAATGCTTTTTCAACTGCATCAAAAACTAAAGCTACTGCGAGTCTTCTTCCCTTATGCGCTTCAGGTTTAGAAAACACTCTTACATAAGAGTTGTCCGAGAAAAGAGAATCATCTACATCTACAACAGGGGCATGACTCTCTACCTCTGATTTAAATGCAGCAGACGCTCCATCACCATAAAATGTAAATCCTAAAGGGAGACCAAGAACAGCTCTAAGATGAAGAGCGAACTCACTCTGACTTTGAGTGATAAGAGTAACCATCCCTGTATCGTGTGGACGGGGGCTTACTTCTGAAAAATAGACCTCATCACCTTTAATAAACAGCTCAACTCCAAAAAGACCTTGACCCCCAAGACCATCAGTGATGATTTTAGCCATCTCTTGTGAGCGTTTTTTCGCTAGTTCACTCATTTGAGCCGGTTGCCATGAGAATACATAATCACCATCTCTCTGCTCGTGACCTATAGGCTCACAAAAAACTGTCTCTTTGGCGTTTCTAGCCGTAAGCATAGTTATCTCATAATCAAAGTCAACAAATGCCTCAACAATCAACTCACTTGCATCACCACGAGCCTCTTTAGCCTCTAACCAAGATGCAGGAATATCTGCTTCACTTCTTGCAACTGACTGCCCATGACCAGATGAAGACATAACAGGTTTAATAACGCATGGGAAGCCTAATTCTCGAGCAGCTTCAAGCATCCCTTCTTCTGTAGTTACAAACCTGTAAGCACCAGTTTTTAGGTTTAAATCTTCTGCAGCAAAGGTGCGGATGTTTTTACGGTTCATAGTTTTTGAAACCGCATCAGCATTAGGGATGACATTAAACCCCTCTTTCTCTGCTTCAAAAAGTGCATCAATAGAGATAGCTTCAATTTCAGGAAGAATATAATCAGGTTTTTCATGACGAATAATCTCTAAAATTGCCTCTTTATCTTGCATATTTACAACATACGAGCGGTGTGCTACATGATGGGCAGGTGCGTTAGCGTATCTATCAACAGCTATAGTCTCAATACCTAATCTTTGCGCTTCAATAATTACCTCTTTACCAAGTTCACCAGAACCTAGAAGCATAACTTTTTTTGAGTTTGATTTGAGTGGAGCAGAAAATTGCATAAAAATTCCTCTTTAAATATTAGTGGAATTATATCGTAATTGATTTAAGGGGGTGTTTACAAAGTAAATTTCAAACGACTGATATAATCTCTTTTTTTACAGAGATATAGTAAATATTTTTACTTATTTTGGAAAATAATGCCAACATCTGGATGTTAGCACTTTTTATATAGGATTTTGGTCACTTCGGGATTACCCCGAAAACTAGCTTATAAAGGGGGTTTATTGCTTATCTTTTAAGACCAATGAGTGTCTCAAGAAGTGTATCTGAGGTGGTAATTGTTTTACCATTTGCTTGATAACCCCTTTGGATGATGATTAGCTGAGTAAGAGCTAGAGAGAGGTCAACATTTGAAGACTCTAAGGCGGAGGACTGAATCCCACCACGACCTGATGTTCCAGCAGTTCCGATGATTGGGTCACCAGAGTTGGCTGTTTGGATGTAGATGTTACCACCATTTGTTGAGAGACCCTCGTTATTTGTAAATTTTGCCATACCGATTTGCGCTAAACCAAAAGAACGACCATTTGAGAATGAACCAATAACCGTACCACTTTGATCAACTCTAATACCAACTAAATCCCCACCAGTAAAACCATCTTGAGAGATACCCGAAGTTGAAGAGACAGAATCAAAACTTGTCATCCCATCAAAAGCACTCGCTGTACCAAAATTAAGACTTATTTGTTGCTCTGGTGCTGAACCATTATTAGCAGAAAAAGAGATATTTGGAGGGTTGTATGTTGATAATGAACCATCACTATTAAATTTAATTGAACCAGTTTTTTCATTAAATGGCGCTATTGTATCTATAGTAGCTGGTGTTGGAACGCTTACTTTCATATCCCATGTGCTTCCCTCTGTGTTGAGTGAAGTCTTTCTAAAATCAGTTCTTACAGTATGCTTAGAACCAAGAGAATCAAAAACATCTATAGAGCTAGAGTGCGTAGCAGCATTAAAACCTTGAGAAAAGCCTTTACCACCGCCACCAACTGGTAACACAGAGTTCATTGCTGTCATCGCTGTAGCAAAACGGGTATTTTCTGTTATCCCCACACCTGTTAGTGCTGTTATTTGAAGGTTTAAGTCATAATCTTCAACACTTCCACCAGGATTTTTAATCTCTAGTTTCCCTTGTTCGTTAACTATTATCTCTATATTATTGTTTGTCCCATTTGCATCAGGGTCTTGCGCTTGTATCTCCATTGCTTCTCTTAAATCTGCTATGGTTGTAAAAGTTTTATCAGCATTGAGTGCTTTATTTGATGCTGTTGGATCATACTGGTATCTATAAGCTGTTGTTATTGCAGTTGTTCCCGTACCTAAACCTGAAGCATCTGCACCACCAACTGTATAGTTGATATTGTGAGATGCTGACGCATTTCCATTTGCATTTACTAGGTCTATTTTATTGTTTACTGCATCATAAGAAGCAGAGATTCCAGTGATACCTGTTTGAGCATTAATAGCTGCTACATATCTATTTCCATTAATAAGAGCACTATTTGCAGGATCACCACCTGCTGTAGTGATTTGAGTTGTTGAGCCATCATCAAGGGTAAAAGTTATGTCAAGTTCAGCTGCACCAGCGGTGACTGCTCCACCATCTGTTTTTTGCGAACTTACAAAAGAGATCCATACACCTTGATCTGCTTGGAGAGAAAAGGCCTCCCCTTGGTCGTTATATAAAACACCCATATCACCAGAAGCTATTGGATTTCCATTTTCATCTATTGCTGGTTTTAGTGGATCAGCTGGAGTACCAGTTCCTATCTGATAAGCAGGGGAAAAATTCTCCACAAAAGGACCAGAATTGAGGTTTGCCTTCATAACAATCTCATTAGTCGCACTTGCTGGAGTTGTTAATCCTGGAGAGATACTAATGTTTGAGATTGGTGCTGTTGCATCAACTAAACCTGTTGCTTCATCTCTTAGCCAACCTTGAACGATAAATCCGTTATTATCAACAAAGTTTCCTACTGCATCAAACTTAAAGTCACCAGCACGAGTGTATTTATAGCTATTGCCCCCATCTGAAGAGACAATAAAAAAGCCATCACCCTGAATAGCAACATCTGTATTTTTATCAGTATTTTGAATTGAGCCTTGAGAAAATATACGGGTTGTTGAATCAATTGTTGAACCTAGTCCAACCTGTACAGCATTTTTACCACCTAAAGCCCCTTGTGGAGCTGTAGCGATAGAACTTGTTTGAGCGAGTAGGTCTGAAAAATTTGCACGAGAATATTTATAACCTATAGTATTAACATTTGCGATATTATTTGATTCTACATCCATCGCAACTTGATGCGACTGTAGTCCAGATATACCAGAGTATAATGATTTCAACATTTTATATCCTTTATCTCTTAAGTATATATATAAAGCATAAAGTGTTCCAGTTTGGCTATGCTCCCATATCTATGGCTTTTTTAAGCATCTCATCAGCTGTAGAGATGATTTTAGAGCTAGAATCAAAAGATCTTTGGTAAATTATAAGTTCAGTAAGTGCTACTTCCATCTTAACATTTGAATTTTCAAGTCTATAGTTAGCCATCTCGGTACCTATAATATTGTTGCCATTTGCATCCTGAAAAAAAAGAGGGTCACCACTGTCAGAGCTTTGTGCAAAACTACTTGCACCAATTCGAGCAAGCCCTTGATCATTTTGAAAATGATATACAGCAATCTTTCCAACACTGCTTTGCATCCCATTATCAAAAGTTGCTATAACATCTCCAAAGGTGTTTACATCATAACCAACTAGGTCACCTGCAGCGGTACCATCGCTTCTACTAGAACCACTTGTTGCCTCA
>JALSLJ010000104.1 GCA_026988315.1 Sulfurimonas sp.
TCAAGGTGGAAAAAAACCAGCTACTTTAGAGAGTGGTGCAGTTGTGCAAGTTCCATTTCATGTACTTGAAGGCTCAATCATCAAAGTAGATACTGCAAAAGGTGAGTACCTAGAAAAAGTAAAATAGTCTATATATAGAGGTACCATTATGTTATTAAAAGAGTTTTATAAGAAAAAAAATGATTCTGTTGATACTAATGCAACTTTGCAGTTTGTTGTTGAAAAGATGTATAAAGAATCATTGAGATATATGGCTATATTGGACTCTAGTGGTTTTCCTGTTGGAATACTAACGCAGAAAGATATACTTTTCTTATATAATGAAGAGGATGATTTTAATGAAACTAGTGCATATGAAAAGTCTACAAAAAGTTTGATAAAAGCAAACTCAAATAGAGAGATTGAGTATGCACTTAATTTGATGATAGACCATGTGGTTAGGCGTGTTATTGTAGTAGATGATAGAGGCTTGTTTTTAGGTGTCGTTGAACAAGAAGAGATTATCTTTGAGTATGAAACGAAAAGTGTAAAAGAAGATTTTAAGATATTTGAAATTCTTATGAATGAATTAAGAGTAACTAGAGTAGATATAAGTTTAACTTTAAAAGAGACTCTAGCTATTATGGAATCAAAAAATATCGGCTCAATTTTAGTTACTAAAGATGACAAATCTGTAGGGATAGTTACAGAAACAGATATACTAAAACTTGCAAAAAATAATATATCTAAAGATAGAAGAATAGATTGTTTTATGCATTCTCCTATTATAAAAGTTTCTATTAAATCCTCTTTGCATGAGTGTATTGTTTTGATGCGTGAAAATAGTATTAGGCACTTAGTTGTTGAAGAGAAAGACAACAATGGCAATATAGTAGAGTATATTATGACATCAAAAGATATACTAAACAACATTCAGGGTAATTACTCTAAGTTTTTAGAGAGAAAGATAAAATCACAAAGAGCGACATTTGAAAATTTGGAAGATTTGATAATAGAGGCATATGATTTTGGTGATGTGCAGGTGGTTAGCTGGGCAAATAAGTCTGCAAAAGATAAATTGCATATAAATATTGATGATTCTATAGATAAAATATTGCCATTCTATGTAGTTGATGAGTTGCTAATAACATGCCATAAGAAAAGTAGCTATACAAAAGCAGAGGTGCAAATAAACGATAAATTTTACCACTTAAATGCAAGTAGTATAAATATGTTTGGAACCAATATAATAAAAATACTTCTTACTGATTTTACAGATTTATACTTTGCAAATTTAAAACTCAGTGAACAAGTTCATAATATGAATGATACTATGAATGAGTGTGAGATGATACAAAATGAGATTTTAAATCAAAAATCTATAGGTATAGGCTATATCTCTCTTGATGGCACTATAATGTTTGCAAATGAGTATATGCTTGATCTTTTAGGATACACAAAAGATGAGTTATTTGGTAAGTCTATTCTTGAGATTACTCATAAAGATGATTTAGATAAAACCTTAGTAAAACAAGACTTATCAATAGGCACTTCATTTAGTGTTGAAAAAAGATATATACATAAAGATGGATATCCTATATGGGTACATATAACAATGTCATACTCTATAGGAATAGGAGATAAGCCAAAGTATATTATAGGATTTATAAAAGATATAAGAGAGAGAAAAGAGAATGAGAAAAGGCTCAAGCTTGCCTTTGAGGTATTTAATAATACCAATGAAGGCATACTAATTACAGATAAGAAATTAAACATACAAGCAGTAAATGGTGCATTTAGTGATATAACAGGCTATATGAAAGAGGATGTTATAAACAAAAATTTGCTATTTATGATAGCACCACACAATGATAAGGACTTTTACAAGGAGATATGGAAGTCAGTAAAAAGACATGGTTTTTGGAAAGGTGAGATGTGCAATGCAAGAAAAAATGGTGAAATATTTCCACAATGGCTCAATATAAGTACAATCAATGATGATAATGGAAATATCATAAACTATATTGGCGTATTTTCTGATATAACAAGTATAAAACGATCAGAAGCTGAACTAGAGTTTTTAGCTCACCATGACTCCTTAACTAAGTTGCCAAATAGATCACTATTGAAACTTAGACTTTCTCAAGCTATAAAAAAATCAAAAAGAAAAAAAAATAAACTAGCGGTGCTATTTTTAGACCTAGATAGATTTAAAGAGATAAATGATACATTTGGACACTCTTATGGTGATGAAATCCTAAAAATGGTTACAAAAAGATTTAAACATATAATGCGTGATAATGATACCATTGCAAGGATAGGTGGAGATGAGTTTGTTATTTTAATCGAAGATATTGAAGATATATCGGATATAGATACAATTTTATCAAAGTTATTACACTCTTTAGAAGAGGAGTTTATAGTAAACAAGCACTCTTTTAAAATATCTGTGAGCATAGGTATCGCAATATATCCTGATGATGGTAAACATATGGAAGATTTGATTAAAAATGCAGATGCTGCTATGTATCAAGCTAAAGATGAAGGAAGAAATACATATAGGTTTTACACACAGGAGATGACAGCTAAAATTTTATCTCAAATGTTTATGAAAAATGAAATTGATAAGGCTATTAAAAATAAAGAATTTGAGTTACACTATCAACCACAGGTTTCTATAGTAGAAAATAAAATTATTGCTGTTGAAGCTCTTATAAGATGGAGACATCCAAATATGGGACTACTATATCCTGATAGGTTTATCAAGATAGCAGAGCATACCAAACAGATAATTCAAATTGGAAAACAAGTTTTACAGATGGCATGTAGAGATGTTAAAAATTGGATTGAAAATGAAGGCTTTATAGGTAAAGTAGCAGTCAATGTATCGGCAGTGCAGATTTTACAAAATGATTTTTACCAATTAGTAGTTTCTGTCCTAGAAGAGTTTAAACTTGATGGAAGATATTTAGAATTAGAGCTTACAGAGAGCTTTTTAATGAAAAATCCAAAAGATGCTATTATCTTATTTAAAAAGTTAAAAAAGTTAGGAGTTACTCTCTCTATAGATGATTTTGGTACAGGGTATTCGTCATTGAGTTATCTTAAGCAGTTGCCAGTTGATAAACTAAAAATTGATAAATCATTTATATCTGATATACCTGAAGATAAGGATGATATGGCTATAACAAGTACTATTATTTCTATGTCAAAGACACTAGGACTAGGTGTTATTGCAGAAGGGGTAGAGACACAAGAGCAACATGAATTTCTGAAAAATCATGGTTGTTTAGAGGGACAAGGATATCTATACTCTAAGCCAATTTCAAGTGAAACTCTTTTAAAATTTATGAGGGATAAGTTAAATGTTTAAATATATACTATTGTTTGGTACGGTTTTTTTCTTGTTAGGTTGTTCTGATAAACCAGCGGAAGTCATATACAAATCAGATTGTATGCAGTGTCATGGGAAAATGGGTCTTACCTCTGCATTAGGGCAATCAATAGCTATTGGAAGTATGAGTGAAAAAGAAATAAAACTAGCCCTTCATGGCTACCAAGATGGAACATACGGCGGACCTAAAAAGAGTATTATGCAAAAACATGCTTCACCTTTAAGTGATAGTGAAATCGAGGATTTATCTAAGTATATTTCTAATCTTTACTAGTCTCTTGATAATGAAGTTTTAGCCCTTCATTGCTCATTACAAAACCTTGGATAGTAATGTGGCCATCATGAACTAGTTTATGATGTTTTTTACATAGTGGTATGAGGTTATACTTGTGATTTTTATGAAAGTGATCTATATTGCCATGTTTGTCTGAGTTTTTTTGCTCATTTATATGGTGAACATCATCTACATTCTCATCACAAAGAGCACACTTGCTAAGATATATATCTTTGTTATACTTACTTCTTTTTCTCTTTTTTAGTTTTTCAAGCTCACTAAAATCACCACTAATCTCTTTTCTAATAGCATAGGCACCATCTATAAACTCTTTATCCATATGTAGTGATTTTGCAAACTCTAGACCATATAGACTGCTACCACTTCCAAGTTGTAACTTTCTATTGTATATGAGTTTATCACTCTTTTCATCATAGTTAACACCAAGGTGAAGATAGACTATATTGTTTAGTTTTTTAATCTGTTTTATCTCGCAAAGTTGATGCAAATGGGTAGCAAATATAAAAAGTGACTTTATACTATAAAGCTTTTTTACAGCACTTGCTACGATAGCTAAAGCCGACTGTGTCTCTGTTCCATGACTTATCTCATCTCCAAGAACAAGAGAGTTTGTTGTGGCTCTATTAAATATATTTTTAAGTTCAAGCATCTCTACAGTAAATGTTGAAAGACCTTTATAGAGATTATCATGACTTACAATACGAGTAAATATCTTGTCAAATGCTACAAATTTCATACTAGCACATGGAACAAAAAATCCAGCTTGTGCCATAATGACGCTTATACCAAGCGATTTCATAAGTGAAGATTTACCACTAGAGTTTATGCCATATAGAAGCATGCCTTGTAGCTCTTTTTCTACACTAGACTCAAGCATAATATGGTCATGCTTTATACTAGTATCAAAATCTCCTAGAAAGATATCATTTGGTACATATATACCATTTTCCTCTCTTGATTCTATAAGAGGATGGCGAAGTCCAATTGCCTCAACAAATCTTTGTTTGCTATCTATTTCTAGAACAGTTGGACGAGAGTAGTTGTATAGGTTTGCACATTTTGCATTTGAAAGGGCAACATCAAGGGTCCCTATGAAACCTATTAGATGTTCTAAAGTGTGAGAAAACATAGTTTCAATCTTCTCTAAACTCTCATCAAATCTTTGTTTTACTAGAGCTATCATTTTGACATTGGCTGTTGTTATCTCTTTGGATATGCTCTCTGTTAGCTCGGAGGTGATTTTAACAGAGTTTTTAAGTATCTTAAAAGTAAAATCTTTAAAAAAATGGTGCTCCCCATCAATACTTACGAAACTCTCACAAAGCTCCTCTTTTATCATGGAATATCTGATTTTAGTAAGTGTTATGTAGTAGCCTTCACTATCTAACCAACCAATACTAGCAGCATTTTTAGCACCATCTTCAAAAAAAGAGTTTACATGTAAGCATATATCCTCAATACTCTTTAAACTGTTAGCTTTCTTGTTTACTATGTTGTCTATTTGTGGGTGTATACCCTCTAAAAATAGATTTTCACTTATCTGCTCTTTTCTAAATTTTGCACAAGTATCTAAGAAAAAAGTAGAATTTAGAATCTTTAGTAACTCTTCACACTCATCATATAGATTTTTTGGTGTTTTTATCTTTTTAAATTGTGCCTCTTTAAATATGCCAAGTATAGATTCAAGTGATGTATTTAGATAGTCAAGCTCTAAGGGGTGCAATTTTTTAAGCTGTATTCTTCTTAAAATTCTCTCTAAATCATAAACTTGTTTTAGTGCAACTTCAAACTTTTTATAGTCATTTAGAAGTTGCTCACTTAAATCAAATCGTTCATTTAGTGTTTTTATATCACAAATTGGATTTAGAAGACGCTCTTTTAAAAGACGCTTTCCAATTGCAGTAGAAGTTTGGTCTATAAGTGAAAGAAGTGTCATCTCATTTGGATTTTTAGATATAATTCCTAACTGCTCTAGTGCGTTGTTTCCTATATACATGTAACGCTTATTGCCTAGCATTGTTGGACGACTCATCTTTTCTATGATGTTTTCATCGTGTTCGATTATAAAATCACAAAGAATTGCCAAAGATTCACTAGCATATGGATGACGCTCAATATCTAAGTATTCTATAGGAGTTAGAAGTGATCGAATAGAGTAAATTTTTTCAAAAAGTGTGTTTTGATAAGCTATTTTTGCTCGTTTTTTATTGATACTAAAATGCACTGAATCATTAATCTCAAGATAGTTTTTTATCCACTCCTTGTCTATAGACTCTGAGTTAAATGTGAGGACTATTTCACTTGTTTTATAAGTTTGCAAAAGGTTAAAAACTTCATCAAGTGCATATGTTTTGTCCTCTCTGGTTCCATGGACTTCATTTATGATAGTCTTTCCTGTACTGACATCTATAGCACTATATCCCACTGAGTAAATTTGATGATTACAATCAACTAAGAGTGAAGCAAGGTAGTTTTCATTTGATTCAATTAGGTAGTCAAAATTAGTTCCTGGGCTTATGATATTAGAAATGTAACGCTTAACATGAGGAGGCTCTCCCTTTTGTCGAACTATTACAATAGTATATTTTTTAGTTTGAATTATACGGTTTAGGTATCTTTCAAGTGAAACCGAAGGCACACCTGCAAGGAGTGGGTTTGAAGTGGAATTTTCTATGATAGATTTATTTTTACGAGTAAGTTGTATATTTAAAAGCTCTGAAATCTCTTTTGCTTTTCCAATTTGAAGCTCTTCATTGTTTACTTCATAAGTCTCAAAAAAACTTCCAATCTCCATAAGTACAACAGTATTTGATCCATATTTTCTTTCAAAAAATAGTTGCAAATCAAAATAAACCTCTGTTAAAAGTCTATTTTTGGAGTTAAGTATCTGTGTTACTTCCGCATTCATCTAAAAACTGCCCTTTATCTGTAAAAATTTATTATACACAAGCTAGGCTAAAAATCAGATGATATTTTAAATAGGATAAATTAACTCTTTTTTATAAACAAAAATTAAATATTTTAAGTTATAATTAATGACAAGCTAATCAAAAGGAGCTAATTATGAATAGAA
>JALSLJ010000105.1 GCA_026988315.1 Sulfurimonas sp.
GCATCAACAAAACTATCCATATACAAAACACCGCCTGATGCTTTTTGGTCTTGATATATAAGCTGAAGAAGAGTTGATTTTCCACTTCCACTCTCACCAACTATACCTAAAACTTCGCCTTTTTTTAGATGCAGATTTATGTTATTTACAGCAACTACACTTCCGCAATGCGGACAGATAGAACTACTAAACTCTGCACCAGTTGAGTCTAAACACTTAGGACAATTTTCTCCATATACTTTATTGATATCTTTTAAATCTAAGACCATTATGCATTCCTACTTTCAAGAAACTCGTCACAATAAGAGGTATCATTGCAATAGTATAAAGTTTTTCCATTATCTACATGTACCTCATCCATGTAAACTCCACTTGCTCCACATCTTTGGCATTTTTGACCACTAAAATCTTCTACTTTAAACTCTCTATCATCAAATTTCAAAGGCTCTACTTTAGTGTAAGGAGGAACTGCATATATCTTTTTTTCGCGACCAGCACCTAGTAAAACTAAAGCTTTAGAGTTGTCTAAATTTAGTGTGTCATATTTTGGTATAGGGGAAGGATCCATGACATATCTATCGTTGACCATAACAGGGTATCTGTTACCAATCCTGCTATCACCAAACTGTGAAGTATCTTCATATAAAAGTACCCAAAGCTTTGCATAGTCACTGTTTGCGTGCATAATTTTTTGTTTGCTTGCATTTGCTTCTACATTGGTTAAAACTTCTGGTTCTGGCACTTGAAGGACTAAAACTTGCCCCTCTTGCATCTGTTTTTCTGGTATCCTATGTCTACTTTGTATGATGCTTGCTTTATCTACTTCATTGGTTGTTTCTACATTTGTAACGCTTGTGATAAAGTTTCTTATATTTACAGCATTTACACTACCGTCACAACCTTGGTCTATGACTTTTAAACTATCTTTTTGAGTAATGATTGAAAGAGTTACCTGCAAACCGCCAGTTCCCCAGCCCCTTGCTATTGGTAATTCTCTTGAGGCAAAAGATACTTGATATCCAGGTATTGCTATGGCTTTTAGAGTTGCTCTTCTTATCTCTTTTTTTGCATCTTCATCTAAAAAAGCAAATCTCATTTTTCACCTCCATTATGCTCTTTGGCATTCATAAGAACTTGTAGGTTAGATTGAAATGTCACATAGTGAGGAAGCTTATAGTGATTTGTAAATCCCATAGACTCAACTCCATCTATATGATGTAGTATCATGTCAAAATCACTAGCAATGCTCCCACTTCCTATTGAGTGAGATGAGCTATATAGCGATATATCAAGAATAGCCATCGATATTGCTTTTGTTTCATTGAAACCAAAACAAAATCCATAACCTGTTGTTAGCTTAGTAGAGCCATCTTCTTGTTTTTCTAAAGTTCCAACAGCCTCACAAGATGTGGATTCTATCTCAGCTATTTTTACCTCTTTACTTGTAAATGGGTGAGTAAACTTAACATCACATTTTCCAATTCTAAGATCTCCAATAGTCGGATGAACATCGCCATAACCCCTCATGGTTGTATATGCAAATGCAAGCATAGAACCACCCTCACCTCTACTCATGATTTGCAAAACTGCACTTCTTGGGTATGGCGAATTTGGGAATATTCTAGTTATATCTGCAATTTCTCTGTCTTTTTTAAGCTCTTTAATTAAACCTTTATTTCTTAATGGTTTTAAAGCAGACTCTACAAATATATCGTCACTTATAAACTCGCTCCATATGGTCTTATTTGCCACTTTTTTAAGTATAAGTTTTACTTCATAGTCATTTGATGGACCTAAAATCTGCCCACCTTGTATGTCTTTAAATGCTGAAGATACTCTTCTTATAATTCTCATATCATCTGTATTTATTGTTTTTGCCATACCCACTCTTGCACATGAACTTCTATGGGCTCTTAAAAAAAATGCTGCATTCAGAAGGTCTCCTGCACTTTTTTTGATTGCAACTGAAGATAGTTTTTTACTATAAAGACTGCCTTCACTCATAATTTTATCAACTGCAAAGCTAAGTGATTCCCTTATGTCTTTTGGTTTTATATCACCTTTAAACTCTTCATCATAAAATGATAAAGAGTTTTTTATAGCTTCTTCGCCACCTTTTACTGCTACATAACCCATTACACTACCTCAATTTTTGTTGTTCTGCTCAGTGCAAGAACTTCTGATGCTCTGTTGATAAAAAAGACTTCCACCCCTAGTGGATATTGACTATTTTTAGCCATCAAAATATCGATAAAACTCTTATTGCAAGGGAGAATTACCTCTTTTTTACCATTTATTCCTGGTCCGCTTAAAACTGCTTTTGTTGCACTAAACTCTTTACATGTAAAAACAATTGTCGCTGAAAAATCAGGATTTATAAAATCTCCATTTTTAGCTTCACTTACTAAACACTCATCTATCTCATCGCCAAATATATAGTCAGCTTTTTTTACACTCTCTTTGTTTGTGTTGGTAATTGCCTCAATAATGCTCATGTCTTCTTTCCCATCATAAAAAAATGATGTTTCACTATATAGCAAGATATTTGCTGCTGCTAAAAGGTTCGAATTGTATAGAGGTTTTATCTTTTCTATGTTGCCTGGCATACTAAGGACATTCATAAAAGCTCTAAAATTCATTCTGTTTAGTTCTTCTAAATCTACACTTTTCACTCTTATGACTCCTGCATCAAATCAAAACTAACTTTTGTCGAATTGATTTTTCGATTTATTTTTATTTGATGTTTTTCTAATTCTAGTTGTGTTTGCTTCATAAGACTTTCTATCTCATCTACAAAATATCCTGCCCCAAAAGCACCATCACATACACTTACATATAATGATAACTGCTCTTCATCATCTTGAACCATCGCCCAACCTTTGTTTTGTCTATCTCCAACGCTCACTATAGTTGTAGTAACAAGCACCTCTCCTGCATAAAATTCACCACCACTTATGGGGTCTTTAATAGGCTGCAGAAGTGTTTGTGCTGTTGGAGATTGCAGTATCTCAACACTATGCTTGTTTTTGATAGATTTGTATAAATCTCTTAAGCTATCCCTATCGGCTTTTTGAAGCATAAAATTAATATCTTCTCTTTTCACTATATAAACCTTCTTCTAATGACTGCACTTAATTTATCTAATACCCAAACAGTTACAATAATAAATATTAAAATAGTACATACACTTCCATTTTCAAAGCCTCTTAATTTATCAAACAGATAAAAACCTATGCCTCCAGCTCCAACAAAACCGAGAATTGATGCACTTCTTACATCACTCTCAAATCTATAAAGAACCATCGATACAAAATGCGGCATTGTTTGGGGGATAACTGCATATGCAAGAATTTTTATAAAGCCAGCTCCACTGTTTGTCAAAGCTTCTACAGGACCTGGATCAATTGCTTCATTGCCTTCACTTAAGAGTTTACTTAAAACTCCTGCTGTATGAATACCGAGTGCCAAAATGCCTGCCATTGGACCAAGACCTACTGCACTTACAAATATCAAAGCCCAAACAAGCTCATTAACTGATCTAAATACATTTGCTATAAATGTTCCAATTGCATAAAGCCCTCTTCTAAGAAACTCATGAAGAACACTCTTACCAGGAATCAAAATCATCAAAATATTTCTTGAGGTTACATATGAAAGAGGAACTGCTAAAATTACAGACATCACAAGAGCCACTACTGCCATCTGAACAGTCTCAACCATAGCCCAAAAATAATTTTTCAAGTCTGCACTATCAAGTACTGGAGGAAAGTAACTACTACCTTCAATCTCAGGATTTCCACTTACATAAGAAACCATATATCCCCAACCGTCAAATAACTCTTTAAAACTCATCTTTGTACTAACCCAACTATATGAAAGAATCATTAAAAACATAGATGCTAAAACTATATTTGTGAGTTTAAATGGTGTTGATTGTTTTCTTAAATCTTCTATTAACATCTGTTTCCTTTTGTTTACATGTAGTGAGATAGCCCACTACATGCAATAATATTTTTATTTTTTTGCTTTAAGAGCTTTTTTTAGCTCTATAAGTTCTCTAATAGAATCATAAGTACTATCAGACCCAGCAACAAAACCATTTGTTTTCATCTTCTCTAGTCCAGCTTTATCATTATATGAGATAAAAGCACCTTTTAGAGCCATCTTAAGCGATGTTGGTAAATCTTTTCTTACAGCGATTGGAGAACCTGGAATGATGTCTGATTTCCAAATTATATTAAAATCATCTTTTTTCCAGTTTCTTCCCACACCTCTGTTAAAGTCAAGATTGTTTGTTGAAGCAGCATCAACTTTACCAGCTTTTACTGACAAGATAGATGTCTCATGTCCACCAGAGTAGAGTACTTTAGAAAAATACTTCTTAGGATCTATCCCTTTTTTTGAAAACATCACACTTGGAACTAAAGTTCCTGAAGTTGAATGAGTTGAAGTAAAAGCCCATCTTTTGTTTTTAATATCTTCTAAAGTCTTAAGTCCACTTCCTTTTTTAGTAATAATCATTCCGTAATATCCTGGTAGATTTGTCTCAGCATCTACTTCCATTGCAATTGCTTCTGCATTTGCTCTTTTTGCAGCTTCAACATAAGATTTTGGTCCAAGATATGCTACATCTATATGCTTATGTTGCATAGCTGTAATAACACCAGCATAATCACTAGCTGTCTTCATATTCACTTTGACACCTAATGTTTTTTCTAGATATGTTACCAACCCTCCAAAAGTATCTTTTAAAGATGTTGCACCTGCTACTGGTATAATCCCAAAGTTAATCTCTTTAGGCCAATTATTTGGATTTGCATTCAGCGTTAATGCACTTAAAGATAGTGCTAGTGTTGCCACTCCTACTTTTTTAAAAAATTCTCTTCTCATTTTTTTTCCTCGTAATTATTTACACTACTTTTGTGTAGTGTATATTTTTTCAACTATCTCACTTGATAGCTCACAGCTCTTACCATCAAAAACCACCTGTCCACCATTGATACCAATGATACGACTACAATACTCTTTTGCAACATCAAGATGATGCAGATTAGCAACTATTGTTACACCATATGTCTGATTTACACGCTTTAAGATGTCCATTACCTTTTTTGCACTTTTCTCATCTAGTGCTGATATTGGCTCATCTGCAAGGATGATTTTGGGCTCACCTGCCAAGGCCCTAGCAATTGCAACTCTTTGTCTCTGTCCACCACTAAGCTCATCACATCTTTTTGCTGTATATTTTGTCATATCTACAACATCCATATACTCTTTTGCTTTTTTAAGCTCTTTGTCTTTGTAATATCTTAGAACTGCTCTTGCTACTGGTATGTCGCTAAGCATGCCACTTATTACATTGTCAAGTACGCTTAGTCTATCGACTAAATTGTAACCTTGAAATATTATTCCAATCTGTTCTCTTATCTTTCTTAACTTCTTCTTTTTTATGCCATCCATATCATGACCTAAAACTTTAAACTTTCCATCAAATACTTTTATGCCTCCAACAACTGACATCATAAGAGTAGATTTACCAGCACCACTAGGTCCTATGATACCTATAAATTCTCCACCTTTTATACCTAAATTTACATCTTTTAGAATCTTCTCTTTTTTGTAGCCTAGTACAAGATTTTTCATTTTTATCATCTATTTATACCCATCCTAAATCAAACTAACGCATAACAGGAGTGCAAAGAGGCGTAAGATTTGAATTTAAAAATATGCAGGACTGCTTGATGCCGTTCAAATATTTTTAGATTTAAAGATTATGCCTCTTAGCTCTCCCCGTAGGGCGTCTCTATTTTACTCACTCTCTTTGTTAGATAACCTCAAACATAGCCAGCTATGCTTGAGAACATCTGTCTCAATAGTGAACAAAATAGAAACGCTGTTATGCGTTAGTTTGGTTTAGGATGGGTATTATCTCCAATTAAATCAATTTTTATCTTACAAACATCACCTCTAAAATGACTAATCCCGTACTCTACAAAGTTTCCATTTTGATCTTTTGATACAGTCTCTACTGATAACAGTGAAGATTTCTGCGGTATTTGAAGCAGTTCACTCTGCTCTTTTGTGCTTTGGTGTGATTCAAAAAGTGTTGATATTTTTCTTATTTCTAACTTTGGATAGCACTTACTAAGAAGCATGTATAGAGAAAATGGCTCAAAGTCTAAATTTTTCACTATATCTCTATATATAAAAGCATCAAAATAGCTATGTGAAATTTGCAATGGTATACCATCTGCATATCTTAATAACTTCAGTTCTATTACTTTAATTCCAATAGGAATATTTAAATTTGTAGATATATTTCTGTTTGCCTCAATAATCTTAGTATATAAAAGTTTTGTTTTTGGCTTATATCCTAAATCAGCAATCTTTGAAGAATAACTACTCTTGTCTGTGATCATATATGGTATATTTATCTTTGTAACAAAATTGCCTTTACCTTGTTGTGTGTATATATAGCCATTATCTCTTAAAAGTTTCAGGGCATGTCTAATCGTGTGTCTATTAGCACTATATTTTTTTGAAAGAGTGTTTTCTGAAGGAAGTCTATTTGAATTAAGATATTTTTTTTCTACTATATCTTGTAAAATG
>JALSLJ010000106.1 GCA_026988315.1 Sulfurimonas sp.
TTTAGTCAAAATTTATCCTCTCTTGTTCAAATACCAAAGGACGATTTAACACCTGTGTGTATATAGCTCCAATGTATTCTCCTATAATTCCAATAAAAAATAGTAATATAGAAAAAGAAAAAGAACCACCAATAATTAGAGGAGCAATTCCCATATCCATTTTATCCCAATACATTAATTTTGCAATAAAGTAACCAATGCCTGTTAAAAAAGAGATAAACCCTACAAATAGGCTAAAAAAAACTGCTAACCTTAGTGGTACTTTTGACTTGTTGATAATCCCAAGTATTCCAATATCATAAAGTGTATAAAAGTTATTTTTAGTAACACCTTTGATGCGAACCGGCTGATCGTAAGGAATTTGTGCAACTTTATAACCAACTTCTGCAACCATGCCACGAAAAAATGGATATGGATCATTTAGTTTTCTAATTGCATTCATTACTTTCCTATCATAAAGCCCAAAACCAGTATAGTTTTTAAATACTTCAATCTCAGACAACTTGGAAAGCACCCCATAATATAATTCTCTAATCTTAAACATAAATTTTTTTTCTTCACTGCTTGCCTTGATCCCAAGAACAGCATCATATCCTTCTTCCCATTTTCTTATAAAATTTTCAATCATTTCTGGTGGATCTTGCAAGTCTGATACTATAGAGACAATAGCGTCACCTTTAGCCTGAAGCATTCCATAAACAGGTGACCGCATATGCCCAAAATTTCTGGAATTTACAATAATCTTAACATTTTTATCATTAGATGCGATTTTCTTTAATATTTCTACAGTCTTATCTTCAGAGGCATTGTCTATAAATATATGTTCATAAGAATAATTAGGCAACTTTTCCAACATAACTGTTTTAACACGCTCATAAAGCTCTTCTATATTCTCTTCTTCGTTGTAGCATGGTGTTACAATACTAATAAGTTTCATTTTTACCTCTCAAAAACATAATATTTATTTAAAACAAAAGAAAGTACAGCACTTGGTATGATGGCAAATGCTCCGGAGATATAGTCACTGTATCCCAAAGGCTTCAATAGTTTTATAATTCCTATATTCAGCAAAAAAACTACTATATAAACCAGAAAGAACTTTAACAACAAGGTGTTCTTGTTAGAGTTAAAAACATATTTTCCTATAGTCTTAAAATTAAAAAGGATTCCTACCATGGTTGCAAATAAGACAGCTGTTACATAATTCAAACCAAAATAAATAAATAGTGCATAAATACTATATCCAAATATTGTATTTACTATACCAACTAAGATAAAACTTACTATTTGTTTTTTAAGCACAGATAAACTCTCTAATTTTTTTAATCATGTAGTGAATAGCCTCATCACCCATACCAGGATAAAGTCCTATCCAAAAACTATCATTCATGATTTTATCTGTATTTTTCAACTCTCCAACTACTCTATAATCTTCATTTTCTATCATTGTATCAAAAAGAGGATGTCTAAGTATATTTCCAGCAAAAAGATTTCTGGTTTGAATATTATTACTTTCTAAAAACTGAACGATTTCATTTCTTGTAAAATTAACATCATCTTTTAGAGTAATCATAAACCCAAACCAGCTAGGATCACTATTTGGTTGTGATTCTAATAAAATAAACTCTTCAATATCTTTTAATCCATTATAAAGCTTTTTGAAGTTCTTTTTTCGTATCTCCACAAATAATGGAAACTTTTCAAGCTGAGCAACACCTACTGCGGCTTGCATATCAGATACTTTTAAGTTAAACCCAAAGTGAGAGTAAACATATTTATGATCATATCCTTTAGGAAGATTTCCAAAACTCATGCCAAATCTTTTTCCACAAGTGTTATCGACACCACTTTCACACCAACAGTCTCTTCCCCAATCTCTCATTGAAAGAAGTATCTTTTTAAGAAGGGGATTATCAGTGTAGACGGCACCACCTTCCCCCATAGTCATATGATGAGGAGGATAAAAACTACTTGTGCCTATGTCTCCCCATGTTCCAGTTGGTTTACCTTCATATGTAGAACCTAAAGCATCACAGTTATCTTCTATGAGCCAAAGATTATGTTTATCACAGAACTTTTTTACTGCTTTTATATTAAATGGATTTCCTAAAGTGTGGGCTATCATCACTGCTTTTGTTTTTGGGCTTAGTGTTTTTTCAAGTTGTGTAACATCAATGTTAAAATGAGTAAGCTCCATATCTACAAATACTGGAACTGCCCCATACTGAACGATTGGAGTTATAGTCGTTGGGAAACCTGCAGCAACAGTTATAACTTCATCACAGCGTTTAATTTGTCTCTCTTTCAAAAGGGGTGAAGTTAAAGCATAAAATGCAAGTAGGTTTGCACTACTTCCAGAATTTACTAAAAAAGTCCATCTTACATTTAAATACATTGAGAGTTGTTTTTCAAACTTTTTAGAGTAGTCACCATAGGTAAGCCAAAAGTCAAGTGAACTATCAACTAAATACTCTAACTCAGTTCCATCAAAAACTCTTCCTGCATAGTTAACACGACTCTCACCTTCAATAAATGCAATTTCTTGCCTTGGTTTATGTACTTTATCATAATAGTTTTGTGTATTTTTTAGCGTTATTTTTTTTAGTACTTGTTCAAATATATCATCACTTACAGTAGCAAGTTCTTTAATGATAATACTTTCATGAAGCCTATATATTTTTTCTATATTTATTTTTGATGGAAATGGTAATACATTATCATCCAAAACAATAGATTGACCTGTGTTCTTTAAATTTTTTGTTGTGATAAATACAAATTCTATATCACCAAATTCATCAGGCTCTGTAATAGCTAAAGCAGGCCTAGCTTTTGCATGACTTAAATCAGTAAAAGGAAATGGTAGTTTATATATTTTCTTAGATATCATTCCAGACATCCTCACTTTCTTGTGCTAAAATATTTTTTGAGAAACCATTCTCTTCTTGATACTTCATTTTTTCATTTTTTTCATTTTTTTTATTAGTAGAAATATCATTAAGCGGAATTAAAATCATTTCAAATTTATCTCCAAACTCAAGAGGGACATCATATCCATCAAAAATATCTCTACTCACTATATCTCTTAATGCTATCATCTAATCTTCCTTTTTCCACATATTGTCTATTGCTTTTAAGTAAGGGTCATTTATAATACTTTCTTTGTCTAACGAATCTAAATTATATCTAAAATATTCTCTCATTTTCATTATGGCATCCTTATGTCTAGTAAAATCGAAACTACCTAATTCATGTAATATTCTTTCATTATTTGAAGTATATTCATTATTTAACCCATCATTTAGAACTCTTATCTCTGATTTAAAATCACTTATTTCATTAACCAAATTTGCCAAGGTAATTAAATCTACTTTCTTTCCTGTAGTCACATTATAGATCTTCTCTTTTGCATCATTATGAACAAACCAATCTATCATCTTTACTAAATCATCAATGTAAATATAATCAAAATAGACATTTTTATTGATAACAATAGGAAGATGAAGAAGATTTTTTACAATTGCATTAGAGATAAACTTGTATCTATAATCTTCCATCTCTCCATAAGCACCAAAGATGCGAAGTTGCACCATTTTTTCAGACTTTTCAATATATCTTGATGCAATAGATTTATAAAAACCATACTCATCCAAAGGTAACTCTTGTAGATAATCTTCTTCCTTAACTTCTACAATAGGCTTATGCTTTCCATACTCAGCGCCACTGCCAAATGAGATAATCTTCTTTACATTTTTTTCATGCTTTGCAATATTGAAAAACATTCTAAGGTTATACTCTGTAACATTTTTCATATCAAGTGTATCTCGACCACCACCACGATTAGCAAGATGTATGATAATATCTATCTTATTTGATAAAACATAACTATCTACTTGTTTTTCATTATGCAAATCCAACTCTTTGCTTGAGGGAGTAAAAAGGTTATAATTTTTATAACTTGTCTTTAAATACTCTTTAAAATGAGAACCTATGAAACCGTTTGAACCTGTTATGAAGATGTTCATCTCAATCCAATATGCTATCTATAATCATCAAAGATTTTAATTCTTCTTTATCTAAAAAAGGATACATATCTTCTATCGGCTTATTAACAATTAATTTGGGTTCAACTGTTGTCATTGTTTCTTCCAGTATTATATTTATTAGCTCTGGCTCATCAGAGGCAAAAATATCTCTTAACTCATCATCTATAGTCTTCAAATCATTAATAGACCTTGCCTTAATTCCATAAGCATTTGCGACTTCAACTAAATTTGGTACACTATAATCATCCAGTGTACCTAAATATTTTTTATCAAAATAGAGCTCTTGAAACTGTCGTACCATACCTAAGTTTTTATTATTAAGTACAAATATTTTTATCGGTAAATTTCTTCTTTTTATTATTTCTAATTCCTGTATATTCATCTGAATACCACCATCACCAGCTATCACAACTGTTCGATGATTTGTTGCAATACAAGCACCCATTGCAGATGGCAATGCAAATCCCATAGCTCCCATACCACCAGAAAATAGAACTCTTTGATTCTTTTTTACATTTAACGATTGTGCTGTCCACATTTGGTGCTGACCTACATCTACAGATACAACTTCATCTTCCAAATAAGCCGAAATTTGTGAAACTATTTTATTTGGAATTTTAACACTTCTGTCTATGCTTAGCAAAGATGAAAATTTATCTTTATAGGTTTGAAGTTTATTTAGCCATAAAGATATATCTATATTTAATTTTTCATGCTTTAGCTTTTGCAAAAAATATTTAATATCCTGATTCAGTTTTACATCTACTTCTATTTTTGAGCCTAACTCATTTTTATCAATATCGACTTGTATTATCTTGGCTTCTCTAGCAAAGGTATCTAAGCTTGTGCCTGTTTGCCTACTGTCTAATCGTGACCCCAAGACTAAAATTAAATCACTGTTTGCCAAAGCTAAATTTCCATACCTATTTCCATAAGCACCGATTAATCCAAAATTATGCTTGTACGAATCATCCACACAATCTTTACCCATTAGTGAATAAACACATGGTATATTGTATTTTTTTAAAAATTCTAGTAACTCATTTTGAGCACCAGACAATCTTACACCTGCACCTATAAGGATGATAGGTCTAGAAGAACTATTCAGCAAATGAACAACTTTCATGAATGTTCCATGATCATTTTCAAATTGAAGTTCTTGGTACTCATGAGAATCAAAAAAAGATTTACTCGATTCAACATCAATATCCCCTCTCTGTATATCCATAGGAATATCTACTAAAACCGGCCCTTTTCTGCCATTTTGAGATAAAAAGTATGCTTTCTCCATCTCATACCTAATATTTTTTATCTTATCTATCATCACAGCATATTTAGTTATTGGCCTAACTATACTTACTATATCTGTTTCTTGAAAACCAATTTGCCTTACTGGTTTATCATATTTATATTCATATGTATTTACTTGTCCTGTAATAAACAACATTGGCACAGAGTCAAAATAGCAACTTCCAATAGGAGTAATTAAGTTCGTAGCACCTGGTCCACTAGTAGCAAAAGCTACCCCACTTTTACCGGTAACACGAGCATACCCCTCAGCAGCAAAGCCTGCACCTTGTTCATGGATACAGTTTATAAGTTCCATCTCATTGTATTTGTCTATTGAATGATAAAGATGTGCTATTGCACCTCCAATATACCCAAAAGATTTATCTATTTTTTTATCTAACAAAAATTCTATGATATAATCAGATACTTTCATGCTAATGCCCACGATATATTATTTTCTTTTGAGTCCTCAATATACATATCTAAATTTTTTCTAGATACTATTGATTTTTTTTCATAAAACTCTCTATACCACCCAACAACCATCTCAAAAGTTTTTTCACTATTCCATACTGGATTCCATTGCAAATAGGTATGTGCTTTAGAGCAGTCTAATTTTAAAAGATTTGCTTCGTGTAGCTGAGTTGTATCTTGATTTATCTCATAGTCAATCTTATCCCAATATCTCTTCACATGCTTTACAACCTGTTCAACTGTTATATTGCTCTCATCGTGAGGACCGAAGTTCCATGCGGTTGCAAACTCTTTTTTGCCTTCAAGCAGTTTTTGTCCTACTAAGAGATACCCACTTAAAGGTTCAAGAACATATTGCCAAGGTCTTGTTGCGTGAGGATTTCTTATGCTAACTTTCTCACCTTTACTGACAGACACCATTATATCTGTCATTAATCTATCTTTGGCCCAATCTCCTCCACCTATGACATTTCCTGCTCTACATGTAGCCAGAAGTGTCTTATGAATTTTCCCATAATCATCTATGTTAAAATATGAATTACGGTATGAAGTTGCTAAAATATCAGCACACCCCTTTGATGAGCTATATGGATCGTAACCTCCCTTTGGGTCATTTTCCCTATATCCCCAAACCCACTCTCTGTTTTCATAAGCTTTATCACTTGTGATATTTACAATAGCTTTAACATCCGCATTTTTACAAGCTTCTAAAACTTTCAGTGTTCCCATAACATTTGTTTCGTAAGTTTCAA
>JALSLJ010000107.1 GCA_026988315.1 Sulfurimonas sp.
CTGTGAGAAATATATCTGTTACGCAGGTAAATATCTCAGCAGCAGAATCACAAATCCGCGATGTTGACTTCGCGGCAGAGAGTGCAACATTCTCTAAACACAACATTTTAGCGCAGTCTGGCTCTTACGCTATGAGTCAAGCGAATGCTGTGCAAAACAATGTTCTTCGTTTACTTCAGTAGATGATTCTTGACGGCTTTTGCCGTCAATATTTACATTAAGATTATCATAGTTTACAAATAAATTTTGTAGAGTTTGATACTCTTTGGCTCTGAGAAGGTTAAGGTTTCTAGAGCTGCCCTAAAAGAAAGTTCATGCCCAAAAAGGATTTGTTATGGGTTTTAGAATCAATACTAATGTGGCTGCTATGACTGCACATATGTATGCAACAAGAAATAATGTTGCCCTTGATAGGAGCCTTTCTGCTCTTAGTTCTGGTTTAAGAATCAACAAAGCAGCTGATGATTCCGCAGGTCTTGCAATCGCAAATCAACTCTCAGCGCAATCAAATGGTCTTGGTCAAGCAATCAGAAATGCAAATGATGGTATCGGTCTTATTCAAACTGCAGATGGTGCCCTTGATGAATATAGTGTCATCTTAAATAGAGTGAGAACACTTGCAGCTCAAGCTGCCAATGATACCCAAGATGCAATCTCTCGTGGCTATATCTCTCAAGAGATTGTAGCACTTATAACAGAAGCGAGTGATATTGCTGCAACAACGGCATTTAATGGGATTCATATTTTGGATGGCACTGGGGGTGATGGAAATGGTCTTTTTACTTTTCACACTGGGGCAAACTCTTCGCAAACGCAAACCCTCAACATAGGTAATGCTGATCTAGCAACTCTAGTTCTAGGAGCTTATGATGTTAACACTCAAGCCAATGCTGAGATAACTATTCAAACAATGGACGATGCTATCATAGCCGTTGATTCCCTCCGTGCAACACTTGGTGCGGCTCAAAATAAACTTGAATCTACTGTGAGAAATATATCTATAACGAAGGTCAATATTGAAGCATCTGAGTCTCAAATCCGTGATGTTGATTTTGCGGCAGAGAGTGCAAATTTTGCAAAATACAACATCTTGGCGCAGTCTGGTGCATATGCTATGAGTCAAGCCAATGCTATACAAAACAATATACTTCGACTGCTTCAATAAGTTTGAGTCAAAAATATAAAAAAATGGAACACTCTTTGCTTTAATCCATAAAATATCCACAAAAAGGATTTGTTATGGGTTTTAGAATCAATACAAACATCGGTGCAATGAATGCACATATGTATGCTACAAAGAATAATGTCGGACTTGATAATAGTCTTACATCCCTGAGTTCAGGTTTAAGAATTAATAAAGCGGCTGATGATTCCGCAGGTCTTGCAATTGCAAATCAACTCTCTGCACAGTCTGAAGGTTTAGGGCAAGCTATCAGAAATGCAAATGATGGTATCGGCCTTATACAAACGGCTGATGGTGCCCTTGAAGAGTACGGAAATATTTTAAATAGAGTGAGAACATTAGCTATTCAAGCGGCAAATGATACACAAGATGCCACCTCCCGTGGATATATCCAACTTGAAGTTAATGCACTTATGGAAGAGGCTAGTGATATTGCATCAACAACTACATTTAATGGTGTTCAAATCTTAAATGCCTCTGGTGGTGTTGCTGGAACATTTACCTTCCATACTGGTGCCTACGCAAATGAGACACAAAGTGTTACAATCGGTTCAACTGGTGTTACAACAATAACAGGTGGTGTTTATACTGTTGGTACAAATGCTCTTGCAGAAGCAACTGTTGCAGCTATGGATACAGCAATTGTAAATATTGATTCACAACGCGCGGTTCTGGGTGCGGCTCAAAATAAACTTGAATCAACTGTGAGAAATATATCTGTTACGCAGGTAAATATCTCAGCAGCAGAATCACAAATCCGTGATGTTGACTTCGCGGCAGAGAGTGCAACATTCTCTAAACACAACATTTTAGCGCAGTCTGGCTCTTATGCTATGAGTCAAGCGAATGCTGTTCAAAACAATGTTCTTAAACTACTTCAGTAGTTTGGGAACATTAAGTTCTGAGTCAAAACTTCACACCACTCTAGTGTCTTCTAAAAGAGCTTAACATCCAATAAAAACACGAAACATCCAAAAATGACCTATTTTTATAAAAAAAAGCTCTTCAAAACGCTAATAATAAATATATATGTGGAGAGATTCAATTAACTGATATAATTATTATATCAAAGAATTTATAAACTTACTTAAAATATCTTCATATATATTTTGTATAGCAAACATCTCTCTTTGTATCATTGTATCAAACTCTTTTATATGTATTTGTTCATCTTGTAAGTTTTCGTTATTGAAAAAATCTACTAAAATTGGAAGCGCGTATATAAAAAAATGGTGGTAGATATGAGTAAGATTCATAGCGTCTCGCCCATCATCTATTAAAACTTTTTGTACTAACATCAAAAGCTCATCTATGTACTTTGAAGATGTTGTATATGTGGTGTTATTACTGTACTCTAAAAGATATGCTTTGACTTTTTTTGCATTTTGTAGCCTTTTTTTGAGTGAATTGATGTCAGCTTTACTTAACTTTTTTGCGGAGTTCTGGCTAAGAGTTTTCTCTATTTGTAACTGAAGCTTTTGCTTGTCTATACTCTCATATGCTCCAACATCCAGAGTGGCTATCTGCTTGGGTATGGTTTTGTTTATCTTAGCACCATCGCTTAGATTATATATATGCTGAGATTCTGATTTGCTTTGAGGTATAGATATAAAAAGTGAGTGAATTGACTGATGGTATATGGATGTTGTGTAAACTTTTGCTTGAAAATTACCCGCTACTTGCAATAAATTTTCTCTTAATGAGATTTGACTGCTAAGTGCATCTTTTTTCCCCATATCTTTCTCTTGATTGTACGCATGAGTATCCGAATGAGTTGCACCACTCTCCTGATCAACTGCCAAATCAAGCCCGAGTAAGTAAAGTTCTTGAGTATTTAACCTTAGTGCTAGTAAAAGGGAAAAAGAGCCTATGCAAGGTGCTACAATGGAGCCAAAACCATCAAAATAGTTTGTATTCTCTTCATAGTAAAAAATCTTCTCTTTAGTAAACATCTCTCTAAGAATTGATGGAGAGAATGGTCCTAGAACAATCGTAGTATCTTTTAAAAACTCTTTTGCATCAAACCCATCATAATGAACCATAGAAGTGCTAAAGCCATCTAGATGTGTAACAATATCGGGAACGATAGCATTCTCATGGAGAGTTTTGAGTGTTGCTGAGACAGCAATTATGATAAATTTTGGATGATTTTTTTTGAGCCAAACTATATTTTTTTGCAATGATGGACCAGCGGTTACGAGTAAAACTCTCTTTTGTTCAAACACAGAGTTCTGAAAATTTTTAGCAAGGTTTACAATACTGTAGCCACGATTGATATACTCTAAGGGTCTTAAAAATTTCTCTAGCTCTGTTTTGTATGGAAAAGTGATAAAAGATTGTGTAGCGAGAGCATTTTGAATCTGCTTGATTTTATTTTTTGAATGTGCTGGAAAGTATGAGTATTTCAGATAGCGATTATCTATAAAGTTGTTTTCTAAAAACAGATGTATCGTTTGTAAAAATAGGTTTTCATGCTCTGCTACACTAAAATATATTTTTGCATGACTTGCAAGTGAAAAATAGGGTGTTGTAAAAAGAGAGAGCTTAAAGAGTTCCATATCATCTTCTATAATGAAACACTCTTTAAAGCTTGTTTTCTCATGAACAAGAGGGATATGCATACCCAATCCAACACCAATAAAGATAAATTTATTTATATTTTTCATAATATCGTCCATATCGCTATGGGTGATATAGTAGTTCATTATGGGATACACACCCTCTAAGCATCTTGATTTTTCATCCAAGGAGGCAAGTGTCGAGTCTGAAAAATTATAGAGTGGAAACCCCTCAAATATATTGCTATTTTTTCTAAAATCAACAAGCTTTGCAAACTCTTTTGAGATCTCTTTAGTATCGCTTCCATAAAGATAGTGAGCACTTTTTAACTCTTTGACATCAAAATATCCATCGAGATATTCTAGGTCATATTTTGAAGTTGGGTTTGCATTTTCAAATATTTGAAGCCTTTGCAAAAGTTTTGGATGTTGGATTGAGAGATATTTAAGATTTTTTTCATATGTTTGTAACACTTGAGCCTCTATAGAGTCACAATTGAGCGCATTTTCATACACTTTTTGTATTCGTAAAAGCTGTTTTGTTAGCTCCTTATTTATGGGAAAGATAAACTGCTCTTTATCTTCTAAGGCTTGTGAATTAAAAAAATCAAATATAAAAGTGTAGATAAATTTAAAATAGTTATCATAAACCAAGGATAAATCATAGTCAATCAAAGAGTGACTAATGCTTAAGTTTTCACAAAGACGCACAAGAGAGCTTAGGAACTCTTCAAGAGAATTAAAAGTGCTATTTTGTTGAGTCAAAATTATTGTTTTTATATTGAAAGCGTGTTTGTATTTTTCCTCTAATGCTTTGATTTCATCACTTGTTATTTGAGTTGATGCGTTTAAAGTAAAAATACTATATAGCTCATCTTTTAGGGCTTGCTTGTTTATATCTTTGAGTTTTACGGTTTTGGTATGAGTGGCTATTGTGTTTGTAAACAGTGCTCCATCACTCAAGTTATAGACATTTTGATTCGCTGATTTGAAATCATTTGAAGATTTATTTATAGAATCGATCGAAAATTTATACTCAGGTGTTGTAGGTACCTCTTTTTGAAAATTACCCGATGTTTTAATAATACTTTTTTTGTATGAGAGTTTCTCTTCATCTATTGCCTTGCCATCCAATTTTTGAGCATATTCATGTCCCTCGGCGTGAGTTGAGAGTGTTTTAGAGTCTAACGCCAAATCTAAACCTAAGAGGTACAACTCTTTGACCTTAAATATTAGCAACAAAAGGTAGGTTGTCGAACCAACACATGGTGCAGTTAAATTACCAAAATCTTTTTTATAGCTTGTTCCATTTTCAAAGAGAAATAGATGTTTTTTATTTAGTTTATCAAGCACTTCCCTTTGCGATTTTGCAGAAAGTAAAAACATAGTATCTTGCAAAAAGTCTAATGAGTTCAATTTATTAAAATGCACGGATGCCGATGAGAGTCCATCTATATGTGTGACAATATCAGGCTTTATAGAGTTCTTCTCTAAGATACTCAGTGTTGCAGAGAGTGCTACTATGATAAATTTTTTGTGATTCGCTTGAAGCCACTTCATATTTTTAGATAAAGAGGGTCCAGCAGCGAGAAGTATCACTGGTTTTGAGTTGAAGTAGCCATTGGCATTTAGTTTTACGAGGTTTAAAAAGTTGAAATTATTGTTTAAATATTCAAGTGGCTTTATATACTGTTTTAAGATTTCACTGTAGTAAAAAAGGTTGTGAGTTTGTGAAGTAACCTTTATATGAAATTCGTTAATTTTATTCTCAGAATGGTTCAACATATGAAAATATTTCAAATAATGGTTATGCTCAAACTTTGTATTTAAAAAGTTAACGGTATCCTTGCCAAACTCCTCTGTTTGGGTAAATACAGAAAAAATCAGCCTTGCTCTTGAAGCGAGTTCATAGTATGGAGTAACAAAAAGTGAAAGCTTAAAAAGCTCCAAATCATCTTCAACTATAAAGTAAACATCTGCGTCTATTTTTTTGTCTATACTTATGAGATGCGTCCCTAAACCCACCCCAAAAAATATAAACTTTTTAATTTTCTCAAGGCTAGTCACACTTGGTCTATTTGTATCTACATAGTGAAGCAAAGGAGCAAATCCGCTAAGGTTATTCTCTGTTATCTCTATTTTTTCATATTTTACTAAATCTTCTTCTCGTATGCTAACTTGCTTAAATGTCTCAAAGGTGTTAGAAGTTTTTCCAAAGTCAATGCTTTGACTCACCTTTGATGCATACG
>JALSLJ010000108.1 GCA_026988315.1 Sulfurimonas sp.
AAGTCTATCTTCAACCTTTTAAATTAGGTCTCTGTGTTTGTGGACGGGAATTATAGGGGGAATTAGCTTAGAAGTTTCTTAAAGATTGAGGGAGTTTTGAAATTATACTTTAATTTAGTATATGTACATAACCAGTCTCTGGTTCAATAGCTATAACTGCTTCTTCACCATCAGCATCTGTCAATGTAATTGTACATTGATCTGTTATGAGTCTATGATTTTCATATGCCTCACTATAACTTGATAGGTTTCCTTTTAGTGGTCTTCCTAAATGATCAAATGAGATTCTTTTGCTACCACTAAAACTACATGCACTTGATAATACTAAATCTTCTATATCAAATTTTTCACCTAAATTCAACTCTTTCATTCCTATAAAAGTATCTTCTCTTATATCCAATCTAATATCACTGCCTGTAGCTCCACCTGTCATAAGTCTTGACAAATCTTGAGGATTATTTGCTATTTCAGCTATATCGGGGTTTCCAGCATTACCCGCTTGCCCATCAGAGAAAAGAGTATATGCTTGTTTATTATTTGTATATAGAGCGTTATTAAATATAATTGTCCACCTTTCTTTAAACCAGCCATTATCACCTGCAGCAAATCTGTCGTCTACCATTGCCAAATGTTGCGTGTATCTAATATGTGATACTAATTGAGTAGCTGCTTCATATGCCATGTTTCTCTTAGTCTCTTGAAGCAAAAAAGTGGAAAGAATACCAATTACTATAATTACAAATACAAGTTCAAGCATTGTAAAAGCTTTGTTAAAAAAATGGGTTTGAGGAATTTTCTTCATGATAAATCCAGATTATAAAAATTATCTGCTTAGTATATCAAAAAAAATGTCTTTATTAATTAAGAGTTTTTATTAATTACGTTCTAGGATATAAATCCTTGAACGTAAAATATTTAATATTATATCTTCTCAGCTACTGGAACATCGTAAAGGATATCATCCATTGGATGTCTATACATTGGCATAGCAAGACGCTTTTCATCAAGTACATGACCAATGAAGCCGATAGAACGACCAACGATAAAGAACGCATTGAGCGTACCTGAATCGATAAATTCATTAATTTCAGTCTCAGAGTAACCTAATGCTCTCCACATATCTACCATTAAGATACCGATAGTACCATCAACATTTAAGATAAGGTTCTCTTTCTTAGATGTAGTTAACGCTTCAACTGTTCTTGCATAATCAAGAAGTGGAGTTGATGGGAAGTTTTCCGCAGCAAAATTCATAAGACCCGTCACTCTTAAATCTGGATTTTTAAGTGATTTGATTCTATGCCCAATTCCTGGAATTGGAACACCCTCACCTTTCATATATTTTAAGAAAGCTTTAGGATCTAAACCATTATCATCTGCGTATTTGAAATATTTAGCAGCACCATCAATAGCACCACCAAATCTTGGACCAATTGTTAAAAGACCTGTAACTAATGACTCAACAACTGACTTCCCAGCTCTTGCTGTTACTTTTGCATTGTGAGCACCTGAAACGGCAGGACCATGATCAGCAACAGTTTTAAGTACAGTTTCGATAAAATCTGTAGCCCATTTTGGATACTGTTTTTTGAACCATAAAAGTGAGATAACATCACCTATCCCTTTGCCAGTATCTGGAGTTGCAACTGAAGAGATTGGAAAACCTGCATAAGTACACTCTTCACCACGATCATCAGAGATAGTACAAATAAACTCTTTACTTCTTCTAACAGTTGGAACTATATTAATCTCTGGCTCTGGAATCTCTGGTAAATTTAGAGATTCAAAAACTTCTTTGATTTTTGCTGGTAAATCATTGAATGTTGCCGGTACATGAATACCCGCTTCAGCCATTGCTCTGTTTTTGTACTCAGCAGTTTCGCTCTCTGCATTTGCTGAAGCACCTGCGTGACCAAATTGAACACCCGAGTCATAATACTTAGCAATTGTACCAATACACCATGCAACTACTGGTTTAGTGATAGCACCTGATTTAATTGCTTCAATTACTTTATACTCTTCAGTGCCGCCAACTTCACCGAGAAGTATCATATATTTAACAGCTGGATTTTTTTCCATTCTAAGCATATTATCAATAAAAACACTTCCAACAAATCTGTCACCACCAATAGCAACACCCTCAGCAATACCATCAGCATTTATTGCGATAATATTAGAAAGCTCATTAAATAAACCACCTGAGCGAGTCACAAGTCCACATGAACCTGCACGGTGAAGCTTAGAATTAACTATATTAGTGATAGTACCACCAATATTAGCAACTTTAAATGCACCTGGAGTGATAGCACCAACAGTTGCTGGTCCAATAATAATCACATTTTTCTCTCTTGCTGTTTGATTCATCTTACGAGCAAGTCTTTCAGGGATACCTTCAGCTGTAATCATCATTGATGAAAAACCACCAATCTCTAAAGCTTCCATGGTTACATCATAAGCAGTTCTAAATGATGCAAAATTTAAAAGTACATCAGCTTGAGGCTGAGCGGCTTTCGCTGCTGCTGTAGTTTTAAATAATGGAATCATCACTTCATCTGGTCCGAAGAAGAATTTTTCAAACTTATTTCCACTTGTAGGAGCAACAATTGCAGCTACTGATGGAGTTTCTCTCTTAATAGTGTAATCATAGTCTAACATTCTTTGGATAGCAGTTTTGTTGTTGTTCCAAAAAATCGCTTGTGTGTCTCTTGTATATAGTTGTTCCATATTTTCTCCTTACTTCTCTAGTGCCATACGAACGATGTCAGTAACATGCGTTTCTGGTCCGTAAACTTCGATATATAAACCTAGTCTATCAGCAGCTTCTTTGATATCTTTCAAACCTTTCTCATAGTTTGGTCCACCGCGTCTAACATAGATTTTAAGTTCAACTGCTTTCATTTTGTCAGCATACTCTTCAAAAGCTTGAATAATACCTGTAAATGTTTTTGCTACATCAGTAAAGTTAGCAATAGCTCCACCGATTATCATTACTTTTCCACGACCTTGAGGGTCTGGCTCTCTAGTCATCAAGTCAAGAAGAGTCTCAGCATAAAATTTTGTTTCACCAGTAGTTGGACCACCAGAATACTCACCATAGTTCGCAAGATCATCTATGCCTGCCATATCAGCAATAGTATCAGCATAAACAACTGAGGCACCACCACCAGCAACCATAGTCCAGATTCTAGCTTCTGGTTTCAGTAGAGTAAGCTTTAATGAAGCACCAGTTTTAGCATCCGCTTCTTCAATAGCTTCAACTTCTGGAGATTTAGCTTCCATGCCAAATGCAGTAGGGTACTCAACATCTCCCCACTCTTCTACCATCATAAAACCTGCTGTATCATCAAGCTTAGCAACCATATCTAAAAGTTCAATTTTATTCCCCTGCATAACAAAAGGGTTAATTTCAAGGTATGCGAAGTTTAATTCACGGTATGCCTTAAAGAAACCAATACAAAATTCAGCAAAATTCGCTTTATCTTTGTCGGCTACATCTTTAGGAACATTTGCTCTGATTTTTTCAGCTATCTCTTCTTCAGTTGCTGTAATTGGGAATGCTATTTCAGTAACTTTTTCATCCCAATTCTCTTCAATTGCTATACCACCCTCCGCAGACATGTATATAACATCATCATCGCCTACACATGTAGCAGAAACATAATACTCTTCAGATTGCTCATGAGGAGTGAATGGTTCAACAATAAAATTTGTTAGTTTATCAATACTAGGCTCGCCAGTAGGAGTGTCTCCATCAAATGAGAAATACACTTTTTGCTCACCTGTAGATTTTTCATCAATCCAAGAAGCAGCTTTTTCTAAAGATACATCACCTGGCTTAGCATCTTTAAAAAGAACTAAGTTATTCATACCGCGCTTACCAAATAACATGTCTGGTTTTGCAACTAATGTTTTTTCATTTAACCAAGACGCAGTTTTTGCAGCCTCTTTTAGTTCTGATCCATTTTGAACCATAACAGTCTCGTATGCATAAGTAAAGTCTGGAAAATACTTATCCCAGTGTTTCGCTAAGATTGACTTAGCATCATATTCGCGTATCGCTTTTTGAGCCATAGAAACTCCCTATTTTGATATTTAAGGCTAAGTTTACCATATCTTATTCAATTAATATCTTGAGTTTATATCTAACGATTAAATTGCTTTATTTATTGTTTACAATTGTAACATCTGCAAAATAAATTGGTCTATTTTTGTAACTTATTGTTACATCGTAAGTTTTGTTTTCATTATTTTTATATTCAGTAAGCAAATTATTTTCGCACTCTTGAATGTTGTAGAATTTTAATCTTTGAGACATTTTCTCTTTACTTTTAACACAATAAATTCCATTATTTTTTAACTTTTGTGCCAATTCTTTAGCAATATGCATCTTATATGCAAAATGTTTTTTTGGATTCTCTAATACTAAATACAATGTTTTATTGAAAAAAACTAAAAAACTATTTAGAATTAAAAAAATAATAGCTAGAGTAAATATCAATCTATATTTAGCTCTAAATATTTTTAGTCTAACTCTATAGGAACTGTAAAATGTTTGAGCGGCGAGAGGCAAGGCTATAATTAGATATGGTGCAAATTGTTCAACAGCTATTCTTTGTCTAAATGATAATATAAGTGAAAGTACAAATGCAACAGATGCTATAAACCAAACCATATCAATATCTTTTGTGAAATATCTTCTATATAATACATAAACAATATATATAAATACGATTGGAGTAAATATTGCAGCATAAACTCCAATAGCATCTAAAAAATGTCCTTGAGGTAGTCCATAGACATCTAAACCGTATAAATAAATTGATATACCAAAAAGTATTAGATTAAAGATTAAAAAGTTATTGTATTTTTTATAATAGGAGTATAGTATCAACGCTAAAAAAAGAAAATTAAATCCACCATCTATTAATGAAAAAAGTACTAAAAGTATATACATGCTTTTTGTTGGTTGCATCTGATTTTGTGTAGTGGTGGTTTGAGTTATATATATAAAAAGGAACAGCCCAAATATAACTAAGCCCGCATTGTTAACTAAAATTGATGCACTAATTACACCAGGTAGTAAAACAAAAACAAAAACAAGCCAAAGCCGATTCTTATCCTCTTTTACATAATTCTTAGATATTAGATACAAAAGAAATGCGCTTCCAATATGAAGAGCAATCATAGGTACTCTTAATGCAAAATCATTTTGTCCAAAAATTTGTAAAGATGTTTTTATGATGAGTTGCAAGAAACTAAAATCACCATAAAGCAAAGAAGCTTCATGATATGAAATTGAAAGATCTGGTATTTTTAAAAACAGTACACAAGCATCTATCCCTAAAAGCAAGAATAAGATGTATTTTTGATTCATATCTTTAAGAAGTTTCCAATTATCTCATGACCATATTCACTCATGATTGATTCTGGATGAAACTGTACGCCGTAAATATCTTTATCTTTAATACGAAGCGCCATTATTTCATTATCATCTTTACTATATGCAGTTGGTTCTATAATTTCTGGAAGAGAGTTTTTATCTACTATAAGAGAATGATATCTAGTTGCGACAAACTCTTCGGGTAAACTATCAAAAACCGCACATTTACTCACTCTTTTCATTGTAGATGTTTTACCATGCATCATATTTTCTGCTCTTACAACATCCCCGCCAAAAACCTGAGCAATACTCTGGTGACCTAAGCATATTCCTAAGATTGGCAACTTATCTTTAAAGTAATTAATCACTTCCAAGGTTACTCCAGCTTCATCAGGAGAAGCTGGACCAGGAGAGATTATAATTTTTTCTGGATTGAGTATTTCTATATCTTTTACACTCATCTCGTCGTTTCTAATTATCTTTAAATCTGCACCTAACTCTTTGCAGTATTGAACTATATTATAAGTAAAACTATCATAGTTATCTATCAT
>JALSLJ010000109.1 GCA_026988315.1 Sulfurimonas sp.
AAAGCCTTGACTTTTTACATATCATAAAGTATAATCTCGGCTCAATAAATAATCCGGATTAGCTCAGCGGTAGAGTAGGTGACTGTTAATCACTTGGTCACTGGTTCGAATCCAGTATCCGGAGCCACACAATACAGGGACTTATAGCTCCTTTTAAAATCAAAATTCATTTCCAATTAAATTCTAAAACAACATCGATTCAATTACTAAAGATAATTTTCATCTGATTTGTTTCTTTGATGCTACTAAAACATTAAGTCCTGAGTTAGAGATATTTCACTTTACATCTGAATTGTAAAATAGATATAGAGAAGTATGTTTTGCTTTTTAATTAAATTGGATTTCTTAAGAGTTGCAAGATGGTGCGTCTGGGGAGATTTGAACTCCCACACCCGTAAGGCACTACCCCCTCAAGGTAGCGTGTCTACCGTTCCACCACAGACGCATTATTGTAAATAAAAAGCTTTAACTCCAAAAGAGCTAAAGCTTTAAAAAATATTTAAGCTAAAAATTAACCTAAATAAGGGTTCGCATATAAAGCGATAAGTGCAATTACAAGCGCATAGATAACTTGTGCTTCAATCATTGCAAGAGCAATAAACATTGTAGTCATAAGTTTAGCGCCTAAACCTGGGTTTCTTGCAGTACCAGCGATTGTTGCAGCAGCAGTATGACCCATACCGATAGCTCCACCAAGTGCAGCAAGACCAAGACCAAGACCAGCAGCAATCATTGAATATGCTTTTAGTGCTTGATTAGCAACTTCAGCTTCAGCAGCGAATACAGTAGCAGTTAAAGCTACCATTAAAATAAGAATTTTTTTCATGTTTTCTCCAAAAATATTATTACAAAATCAGTTCGGATAGCGTAAACAAACTAAAAAATTAGCTTGCCAACCTAAACATAAATGCCTAGATTTCCCTACTTAAGACTTTGATGAGTGGGATTATATACTAATTTCTTTTAATAGAGGTTAAAGTGGCAAAATATTTTTAGATTTATATCTCTGGAGCATACTTTCATTTCCTGTGACACCACCACTATGGATGTAGAGTAAGTCTTCTTTTGTGTGTTCTAAAAGAGAAAGCCACATGCTTGGTGCATACAGTAAATCAAATTCAATTCCTGCATCCAAAAGTTTTTTATAAATTGTTAAAAATTCAGGGTAAGGTTTTGCAAAGTGGTATTTTTTGTTAGGGTTTAAAACAATTAAGTTCTCTGGGATTTCATAAAGTGCCTGCATCTGTTTTTTTAAGTATATAGCATCCCCAACACATGGAACTGTATATATTTTATATTCTGGTAAGGCTTGTGCTAGATAAAGCGCTGTTGTTCCTGTTCCCGATGGAGTAGCTAAAGATTTAGTATCTATGTCAGCTGATCTAATCTCTTGCGCTAATACATTTAAACCCTCTTTTGCACTGACATCCGCTCCACCTTGATCAATCATAAATGTTTTACTATCCAGACCTAATCTTAACGATGCAATATACTCTCTATAATGGTTATGCCCTAGCTCTATATGTTTCATCCCTAGAGACAAGGCGCAAGAATAATTTCCATATCTCTGCTCTTTTAAGATTTTAGCAAGTGGTTTCGTATAGTAGATAAACTCCCAGCCTTTTTTATTGCATAATGCAGCAATAGCTAGCATTGCATTTGACTGAGTTCCGCCATAAGAGATAATTTTATTGTATTTGTTTGGAGGGATTTGCAAAAGTGAGTAAAGTTTTCTATATTTATTTCCAGCTAAAAAAGGATCAACTAAATCATCCCTTTTAATATAAAAAGTTCTATCCTCTATCTTTATAGTAGAGATAGAGGAATTTTTTATATCCATGAACATAAACTACTTTATGGTTGCTTGTTTTTCTAACTCTTTCATTTTTGTTTGTATATAAGCTTTGAATTTTTCCATTTTAAGTCTTTGCTCTATGAAAGATTTCACTTCTGTAAAACTTCTTGTAGCTTTCTCTTTTTTCTCTTCTAAATAGATAACATGATAACCAAACTGCGTTTTAACTGGCACATCAGTAATAGTTCCAACTTTCATACTAAACACTTTATCATTAAACTCTGGTACCATTTGTCCTTGTGCAAAGAAACCTAAATCTCCACCTTTTGGTCCACTAGGTCCTGTCGATTTTGATTTCGCTAGTTCTATAAACTTATCTTTTAGTTTAGTACCTTTTAAAGATTTCAGTTCAGAAATGATTGATTTAGCATCAGATTCCTCTTTTACCAAAATATGACGAGCATGAACACTTTCTTTTTCATTAAACTCTTCTTTATTGGCATCATAATAGCTTTTTAGCTCTTTATCTGATACTTTAATCTTATCAAGCTCTTGTTTTTGCCAAACTTGAATAGCCAACTCTTTTTTAATCCTCTCTTGAACCTTTGCATATTCATCTTTAAACTCTTTTGATTCTAGCACACCTATTTTCTTTGCATCTGAAAAAACCAACTCTTTTGCTATTAATTGTTCTAACACTTGTCTTCTAAACTCTGCTTGTTTTTCTACTGGAACTTGGTCGAACCTACCCTGAGTTGCATTCATAAGTTCAGTATCAACATCATTTTGCGTAATTGGTACACCATTTACTGTTACTAATGTATTTGCGCTTGCAAGAGAACAAGCACATAAAAACGCTGCTAAAAGTTTTGTCATTTTTGTCATAGAGTTATTCCTTAAATATTTTTAATTTAATTAGTGTAGTAAACTTATATTAACAATTATTAAATGGATAGTTATCAGCCACTATAAATATGCTACATTTAAGTATTTACTCAACATACTTTCCAATTTATCAAGAGTAATTGGCTTAGATATATAATCATCTAAGCCTTCTCTAATCAACATCTCTTTATCACCATCCATTGCCATAGCTGTGAGTGCAATAAATGGAGTTTCTTTATTTACTCCCATCATCTCTTTAATCTCTTTTGTTGCGACTATCCCATTTTTATTTGGCATATCAATATCCATAAAGACTATATCGTAACTATTTTTTTCACACTTTTCAACTGCCTCATTACCATCCATAGCTGTTGAGACTAAAAAGTTATACTTTTGAAGTAGTATTTGAAGTAATTTTTGATTAATTAAATTATCTTCGACTATTAAAACATTTAAAATATTATTATTTTTCTTTGCGCTAACAATATCATCACTTTTAGAATCAAACATTTTTTGAAAATGTTTTAGCACCTGATGAGGTAAGAGTGGTCTATGGATAACCTCATCTACTATATGCTCTAGCTTGCTTTGTAATTTTTCGTTTTCATCCACCAAAAGTATTATTGGTGCTTTTTTTATAAATATACCAATATCTAAAACCCATGAGCTATCATACTGCTTCCCTACAATATATAATGCATCTATTCCATTATATATATATTTATCAATCAAATCTGTTTTTACCACATCCATGCCAAATGAATGAAGATATAAGCCTAATAAGTTTGCTTCATTTGTCATACTTTTATCAAGAAGCAAAACTTTAACTCTTTTTTTTATCCTCTTGAGCGTCGTCGTTTCTTCCTCAAATTTAAAGTTGAGTAAAAATTTAAAATATGTTCCATGCCCTCTTTCGCTTTGAAGCTCAAGATTCGAGCCAAGCAAATCAGTCAATCCATAAGAGAGACTAAGACCAACCCCTGCTCTCTCATCTGCATGATTCATCACACTAAAAGGCTCGCGTGGACATACAATATTTTCATTAGAGATTCCTGAGCCATTATCTTTGACACTAAAGAGTATCTCACATTCATCATCTTGTATCTTTTTAGCTAACTTCACCTCTATAATTATTCTACCACCTCTGTCGGTAAACTTAAGTGCATTTTGAATTAATGAATTCATTATTTGTTTCACTTTTCTCACATCACCTATCAACTCTTGTGGTATGCGTGGGTCAATGTAAGTTAACAGGTTGATTTTTTTATCTCTCGCTTGCAAATAAACTGTATAAATTAACTGCTCCATCTCATTTATGAAAAAAAACGGTGATTTATTTAAAGTAAGTTGTCCACTTTGCATTTGAGAATAGTCTAAAATAGTATCTATATTTGACATCAGGTTAAGTGACGAACGGCTTATCATCTGCAAATATTTGCTTTGTCTATTATCCAAATCTGTTTGTGCCAAAAGTTCTATAAAGCCAAGTAAACCATTCATTGGTGTTCTAAATTCATGACCAATATTTGCTAAAAACCTTGCCTTTAATTTTTCAATTTCTATAGCTCTGTATTCAGCCTCTTTTTGTTTTGTTATATCTTTCAATTCCAACACATAAAAATCTCTTCATCTGTAACCATATGACACTTTGCACTTAAAGTTAGTATGTCATTGCTTGCATTATAAGCAGAGAGAATATATGTATCTTTTTTATTTTTTATTATATTATCAAGCCAACTTATATCATCTTGCAGAAAAAAATCATCGTTTTCGTTTATAAATAAATCTCTTATACTTTCATATTTAGTGATAAATTCTGTCATATTTTTGAGAGCAAATGTATCTAAAAAAAGTTTGTTTGCCCCTGTCCAGCCGTTTTCTTGAGAATAAAAGATCACCATACAGCTACTAGTATTTATTGTGTTTAACAACACCTTTTGTGTATAAATATCATTGCTATGTAATTTTTCAATTTCATCTATTTTCTTTGCAAAGAATGAAGATACGCTCATAAACATTAACCTTAATAAAAAATTCAGTTTTGATTATATCATAGAAAAAGATAAAATATTGTTTTTAAACTAGGACTTAAGTACCTCCCCATAAATAATTCCAACCTCAGAAGCTTAAAAAGAGGGCTAATACAAGGCGAAAGCTCGTAGGAACTACTGGTAGTTTCAAGAGTTTTCAACGAAGTAGTAGCTCTCTTTTTAAACTTCCCTTCGGGCGAAAAGCAAATAGCTCTAGTGCTATTTGCTTTTCGCTGAAGTTGGGGTTATTTATGGAAAGGTACTTAACAAATAATGAAAAAAGCTACAAAAAAAGAGATCCAAGAGATTCATCAACTTTTTATACAAAAATATAGTGATGCGGTAACTGAACTGGAATATAAAAACGCCTATGAGCTTGTAGTTGCTGTTGCTCTCTCTGCTCAATGCACAGATAAAAGAGTGAACCTACTCACCCCTGCGCTATTTGAGAAATATCCAGATCCTCAAGCACTCGCCTCTGCTGATATAGACGATATTAAGGCCCTTATTAACACATGTTCTTTTTTTAATAACAAAGCGAAAAATCTTCTATCAATGGCTCAAAGAGTTGTTGATGTTTATGATGGTGAAATTCCTATGAACGAAAAAGAGTTAATTACTCTAGGTGGCGTTGGACAAAAAACAGCAAATGTTGTGATGATAGAATATACTGGTGCAAATCTCATGGCAGTTGATACTCATGTTTTTAGAGTTTCCCACAGACTAGGTCTTAGTGATGATAAAACTGCCTTAAAGACTGAGGCTACCCTTGTTAAAAAATTCAAAAACAATCTTCACGCGCTTCATCAAGGGATGGTTCTTTTTGGCAGATATATATGTAAAGCCAAAAATCCACAATGCGATGAATGTTTTTTAACTCACTATTGTAAAACAAAAGAGAGTTTTAAGGTATAATTTTATTATGATAAAAATAATTTTACTTATTTTAGCAATGTTTATTTTTAGCGGATGTGTAAACAAGCACGGTATTTCAGCTAAGTACTATAGCGACTGTGAGGAGTATTATGATCTTCAAGGCTACTATCATAAAAAATGTGGCGATGATGATATAGTAACATATGATGCTATCAAAGATGTTTTTACTTTTGATGATGAAAAACCAAGAGGAAATGTTTGGTGAAAAACGAAACAATCAGTGCCTCTGAGGTGTTATTTTGACTCAGGACTTAATAGCTATAAAAGTTGCAAAGTTTGCCCAACGAAACACCACTTCACAGTGAGAGAAACCACAATTAAGTGCCATTTTAATATTCTCATCCTCACTATATGGAACTAAAACATTCTCTAATGCTTCTCTTTTTTGCATTATCTCATATTCAGAATACCCTTGTGTTTTCTTAAAGTCATAATAGCATTCAATTAAGTCTTTATTTAACTTAGAATGGTGACTTATCACCTTTTCGCTAAAGATAAAAATTCCCTCTTTATTTAAAGCACTTGATATTTTTTTCACAAGCTCCTCCCGAACCAATGGTCGGATAAACTGTAAGGTGTAGTTGCTCACAAACACCTCCGCTTTTTTATAATCATACTCCAATATATCTGCATTTTTCACTTCAATATTGGCACCGTATGCTTCACTCTTTTTTCTAGCCTGCTCAAGCATAGCCTCAGAGTTGTCTAGTCCTATTAAGGTAGCTTTTGTTTTGAGTTTCCTGTGAATGCTTAAAAGAAGAGAGGCTGTTGAGCATCCAAGATCATAGATGAGACCACCATTTTCAAGCCCCTTTAACACAAAAAATTCTGTAATTTTTTGAGCTTCACCATAAAAAGGAACACTTCTTTGCAACATATCATCAAATACTGCAGCTACTTCCTCATCAAATTCAAACTGTTTCTTTATCGGTTTTGTAAATACTTTATCATTCATATCTTTTCCTATGCGTAATTTTATCAAAATTCTTATGCTATAATCTATTAAAATGTAATATCTTTGTAACTATATAAAAAGGTTGAGCCTCATGAAGATAAAAATAAAGCATAAGTTGCTTTTATTGATAGCCTTACCAACCATCGCTTTGTTAATTTTTTCTCTAAATCATTTTAATGATAAGTATAGTGAACTTCAAAAACATAAAATTTTTTTAATCTACTCAAAAATTATAAAAAATTCTAGCAATCTTTTACATCAATTACAATTAGAAAGAGGTCTTAGTTCTAATTATATAAACAACACAGAAGATGCTCACTTAAAAATCACCCTGAAAAAATATAATAAAAATACCGATAATGCTATTAAAATATTTAAAGAAAATATGGGAAAGATAGATACAACAATTCTCTCAAACTCAAACAAAAACTTTTTATACAATATAGATAGATATATAATATATTTAAAAACCGCTAGAAAACAAATACTAAAAAGAGAAATTAGTAGCAAAGAATCTTTTAAATATTATACAGATTTTACTGTTGATCTTTTAGAATTAACTCAAAGTTTTGAAACTCACTCAAATAACAATGAAACATATAATGATACACTTATACTCAAAAAACTACTTCTACTACAAGAGTTTGCAGGACAAGAAAGAGGCTTTATGGCACATCTACTCAATGCTCAACACATCTCAAGAGAAGATATGTATAGATATAATACTCTCATTACCATCCAAGATGAGCACTACAAGGCGATTAATAAACTTCTTCAAAATTCAAAAACAAAAAATATTTTAAAAAATATCCATAAAAAATACAAACATTCATACATTGACAAATCAAGAAAAGCTATAGAAAATTATGAAAAACAAAAAAACTTGTTTGTTAAAAAAATATTCAACAGCACAGACTATACATTAAGCAAAACTGAACGATTAAAGGCTTACAAATCTATAGAAAAAAACCTGAAAGATGTAGATGCAAAAAAATTATTTGATGTGAGTACACAAAAAATAGATGATTTGCATATGATAGAAAAAAAGATTATGAAAAATATTGACATAGCAACACAAAAAGATTTAAAAGATTTAAGGGACTCTCTCCTTTTACAAATAAGCTTAACCCTTAGTACAATTCTTTCGCTACTTTTAGGTGCCACTTATTTAGCTAGAGGTATCACTAACTCTGTTAAAACTCTTCAAATTGGGGTAAAAAACTTTTTTGATTTTTTAAATTTCAAAAAAGAAACTCCCAACTATATACAAATCAACTCAAATGATGAGATTTATGATATCGCTCAGGATATAAATGCTGCAATTCTCTTCATTGAAAAAAATCTTGAACAAGATAAAAATTTTATCAATGAAGCTACACACATTGTTATGCTTATGAGAGATGGTGATTTTACAGAGAAGCTATATTTTGAGCCAAACAACCCAAATCTAAAAGATTTAAAAAAAGTTTTAGATGAGTTAATATCATTAATCACTTCCAAGATAAAACAACAAACAGAATCACTAGAGGAGTTAAACAGCTCATTAGAAAACAAGGTATATCACCAAACAATAGAACTTCACAATCAAGTAAAAGAACTAACAATTGCTAGAGATGAAGCGATCCAAGCAGAGGTAGCAAAGGATGATTTTTTAGCAAATATGTCTCATGAGATAAGAACTCCGCTTAACGCTATTTTAGGCTTTGTAACAATTTTGAAAAAGCGTATAGAAGATAAAAAGTCATTACACTACTTAGATGTAATTGACAGTAGCGGGATGTCGCTCCTTACGATAATCAATGATATTTTAGATTTTTCTAAAATTCAAAGTGGCAAATTTAGTATTTTTCCTTATGACATAAATCCACTAGAGGAGTTTAGTAACACTGCCTTGCTCTTTGCATCTAAGGTGTATGAAAAACATCTTCTATATGATGTATATATTGACCCTAAGCTACCTCACACCATAAGTGTTGATGCAGTTAGAGTAAAACAGATTATCGCAAATCTTTTAAGTAATGCTATCAAATTCACACCAGAAGATGGTCAAGTGAAACTAAAAGTTTACTCCCAGAAAAACAATCTAATAATCTCAGTGGAAGATACAGGAATAGGAATTTCAAAAGAAAATTTATCTAAAGTTTTTTCAGCTTTTGAACAAGCAGATGGAACAACTACTAGAAAATATGGTGGAACAGGCTTAGGGCTTTCAATCTCTTCAAAATTAGCTTCTTTAATGGATGGAGCTATAACATTAGAAAGCCAAGAGGGTAAAGGATCTACATTTACACTTACAGTTCCTATTGATGTTATAGATGCTCAAACCGTTGAGTTAATCGATAAAGAGAAAATAGCAAACATAAGGTTTGGACTATTAAACAACTCTTTAGAGTACGCAGACAATATATCTCTAATAAAACAATATTTGCAAGATTTTGGTGCCATTCACATTGAGGAGATAAACGAGCACAAAGAAGATGCTTTTGATATTTTATTTTTTGTTCCAGATGATGATTATAATGAAGATATAGTAAATTTAAGCACCCACTCAATAGCGCTACTACGCTCTGCGAGTGTCAAACTCGGTTATTTTGAACATATCCAACCTCTCTATGCTCCTTTTATACCAAAATCAATCGTAACAGCTATTGATGACACAAATATTCAATGGGTAAAAAGTATTGAGCCACCTAGCATAGAGATGGAGTATCATAAAGAGGAAGAGGTGCAATACTCAGGCTCTATTCTCGTTGCTGAGGACAACAAAACAAATCAGATGCTAATTGGTTTGATGCTCGATGATTACGGCTTAGAGTACACAATAGTAAACAATGGTGTTGAAGCCGTAAAAAAATTTAAAGAAGAGAGATTTGATTTGGTTCTCATGGATGAGAATATGCCTGAACTCAATGGTATTGGGGCAATGAAGCAAATCAAAGAGTATGAAAAACAAAGTAATGTCACCATTACACCAATCATAGCATTAACAGCCTGCGTCTTAGATAGTGACAAGAAAATGTTTTTAGATGCTGGTATGGATGGCTTTGTAGCAAAACCTATCAACAATGAGATACTAGAAGCTGAATTTAATAAATACTTACAAAGGAAATAAATGGAATTTGACACCTCAACCTTAATGATGATATTTTTCGTCATTTTTTTAATTATTAGTATTTGGAAAATATATGCTTTTTTGCCAAATAAACAACTAGTGGATGATGACACAACAAAAGAATCTCAAGAGGAACTTTTAAAGATTATACTCAAGGTAATAAAAGAGAATGAGGGTAACTTAACGAGCACACAACTCTTTGAAAAAGTGAAAAATGATGAGAACTTCGATGCAAAACATTTTTGGAGATTTAACCAAAACAGACTGAATCAACTTCTAAACTATTACCATTTAGAAAATACTAAAACAAAAACTATTAAAGATATATATCATGATTTAAAGACTTAGACTTAAAGATTTATAAGCCTTTAAATCTTAGTTTCTATGAAGTGCGTTTAAATCGCTAAAAGCAACTTCAACTCTCTTCACTAAAGTTTCTTGCCCTGCTCTTAGCCATTTTCTAGGGTCATAATATTTTTTATTTGGTTTTTCATCACCATCTGGATTTCCAATTTGAGCTTGAAGATAATCTTTATGTTTTTCATAATAATCTTTAACACCAATCCATGTTGCCCATTGAGTATCTGTGTCAATGTTCATCTTAATCACACCATAGCTAATCGCTTCACGAATCTCTTCAAGAGATGAGCCTGAACCACCATGAAAAACAAAATTAACTGGCTTAGCTTCTGTGTTAAATTTTTCTTGAATATATTTTTGAGAATTATCTAAAATTTTTGGAGTAAGTTTTACATTGCCAGGTTTATAAACACCATGCACATTTCCAAATGAAGCAGCGATTGTAAAATCAGGTGAGATTTTACTTAGCTCCTCATATGCATAAGCAACCTCTTCGGGTTGTGTATATAAAAGTGAGCTATCGATGTTGGTATTATCAACACCATCCTCCTCTCCGCCTGTTACACCAAGCTCTATCTCTATACTCATACCAATCTTACACATACGCTCTAAGTAAGCTTTACAAGTGCTTATATTTTCTTCCAAAGGCTCTTCTGAGAGGTCTAGCATATGAGAAGAGTAAAGCGCACGACCAGTATGGGCAAAGTGCTTTTCACCAGCATCCATAAGCGCATCTATCCAAGGAAGAAGCTTTTTAGCTGCATGATCAGTATGAAGGATAACAGCCACACCATATGCCTCTGCCATCATATGAATATGCTTCGCACCAGATATAGCACCAACAATCGCAGCTTTTTCATTTTCATTACTCAGACCTTTTCCAGCATAGTAAGAAGCACCACCATTGCTAAACTGAATGATCACAGGAGATTTAACCTTTGCTGCAGCCTCTAAAATAGCATTCACTGAGTCAGTTCCTACAACATTTACCGCTGGAATTGCAAATCCAGTTTTTCGTGCATGCGCATAAACTTTTTGTACATCATCCCCAAAAAGAACACCAGGCTTTACAATATCTAAAATTCCTTTACTCATCTCAAATCCTAATAAATTAATTATGAAATTATATTACAAGCTTCATTTAAAATAACTTTTTTATAAATATTTTTATGCTAAAATGACCACAATAAGAGAATTGAAGGCTATTTTATGAGATTAACTGTGGATGAGTACTCAAAACATTTTAAAATGTCAAAAGAGATGATTAACTCAAAGCTTAAAGCAAAAAAACTGAACTATATAATTGAAGATGGTGTAACATATATTATTGTCATTAAAAGTCGTGCTGATAAACTTAAAGAACAAGAGCAACCTAAAGAGAGTGGTGCCGCCAAACAAACGAAAACTTTGGTGAAGCCTAAAACTACTGTAGCAACTGTTTTAGCTCTCTACCAAAGGGAAAACAAACAATTAAAAGAAAAAATCGCTCAATTAGAGGAGAAAATAGACAAGCTTATAGATGATAAAGAGCAGATGCTTAGGGATGAAAGAGATAAAATCGAACAAGTTTATAGTAAAAAAGATGAGCAACTTAAAAACATACTTGAACTCATAAATACAAAACTGATGCTAGAACAACAGCCCCAAACCATTCATGAAGTGGAAACTTATAATCCTCAAAATGAAAAAATTGAGATTGATTCAAAAACAAAAGATGATAAACCAAAGCTAGTTGAATTAAGGGATTACATAAAGAGTCTTGATTTAAAAGCTTTTGAAAGAAAAATTATTAAAAAAAGATTTATAGCTGCTAACAATAGTGATATTAGAGTGATTCAACAAAATGGAAAACTATATTTGGATTTTGCAAAATATGACTATAGTGATTTATTGATGCACTAAAAAGAGAATAAATGAGTCATACAAAACCAAAAAAAATTAAAACTAAAAATATAAAAGAAAGCATTGCCAAATACGCAAGTCAAAATGGTATTTCTATTGATGAATGTGCATACAAAATCAATGAAGTTGCAACCTATATAAAAACAAGTTTGGATGAGAGCTTTAAACTTTTTAATGAAGATGTTAATGAGCAGTATAAAAACAAAGATAAAATACTCAACGAACATGTAAAGTTCAAACAAGTTTATATCATAACTGTTTTTAAGCAGACAGAACATACAATTAAACTGCATTACTCGATAGATTTTGGAGAGTTTTCAACCCATCCAAAAATCACTATACATCATGACTCAAAAATTCCCTATAAGAGATACAAACCAAAAGATTTATTTAGGCTTATGGTAAGTGAAATAAACATGATAAAGGGCTATCATGGGATTCTTATAAATATTTTTGATGCACCAATGATAAAAAACTTAAAAATTCTTACAAAACATATATATAGTGGGAAATTTTTAAAGCGTGTTAAGCTTCCACTGTTCGACGGGATAGAACCTGAAATAACAAGAGAAAGCAAACTTGTTTTGTGGTTTGAGCAAAAAGAATCAAAGCACCAGATTATAGAGGTTGAAGAGGGGGAAATTCTCGTTGAGTACAAAAAGCCTAAATTTGGGAAAAATGGCTTCAACTCTTTTGGGCAGCAAATAGATAGTGATGCAGGAAGCAATAAAGAAGGCTTTCGAGCAGAAATTGACAATGCAAGTATAATTATTGTGGAAGATGAAGATAAAATACTTTATAAAAGCAAAATAAAAGGTTTTGTCCATTTTGTAAACAATAACTTAAAGGTTGATAACCGCGTAAAGATCTCTAAAATTTCCCGAATAGAGGATTCTTTAGCAAAAGATGAAGAGAATAATGTTGAAGTTATAATCTCTCAGCATGATACTACACAAGATAGTGTAGGAGAAGGGGTTAAACTAACCTCTGAAACTATCCATGTTACTGGATTTATAGGCTCCAAAAGTAGGCTCGAAGCTGTAAACCTTCAGATAGATGGGGCGACACATCAAGATTCTTCTCAATTTGCTAAATTTGCACAGATTAATAGACACAAGGGAACTCTCAGATGTCATGATGCAAAAATAAAACTTTTAGAGGGCGGCGAGGTTCATGCAACACATGTAAATATTGAATCTGCAATTGGAGGGGCTATATATGCTCAGGATGTAACAATTAATCATGTAAAAAACAATCTAAAAGTATATGCATCGAACTCAATTACTGTAAAATTAGTGAGTGGTGAAGATAATTTATTTAAAATCAACTATAAAGATATTCCCATTTTGCAAAGTAAAATTGATTTTATAGATAATGATATAGAAGAGTTGCAATACTCTTTAGAGGAAGCCTCAAGACACAACAAAGAAAAAGTTCCTATCATTAAAGAAAAAATCAAAGATTTGAAGAATATTCAAAATGATATTAAAAACTCAACACTAAGAGCAAAAATCACAATTGAAAAACCCCTCCATGGGCTCAATGTCATCAACTTCACCCTCAAAAGCGGTGAAGAACTTATCCATAAAACAGATGCCAAAAAATATGAACCCTTCTTTTTAGAGATTAAAGAGGAGAGTATCACCCTTCTTCCAGTTAAAAAGAGCATCTCACTTTAAATATCTCACTAAAAATCCACATCCAGTCTGATTAACTAAAATAGAGCTTAAAAAGCTCGAAGTACAATACTAGAATCATGAGATTTTTTTATGTCTATTATATACGGTTTTCTGTATATATAACCATATTAATACTACTTTAAATACTGATAATAATATATTAATAACATCTATTCGTATATAATAATATATATATTATATATTATAAAACTTAAAATGTATATTTAAGTATTAAAACCGTATAATATTTTTTATGAAAATCGATGACTTATTCAATATACTTCACAACTCCCTAGAGTCTCAAAAAAATGGAAAAAAAATATCTCTTAAAGATATGGCAAATTCACTTGGGATTTCTATGCGCACATATCAAGACTGGAAGTTGAACCGTGCAAAACCTCAAGCGGCAGCAGTGGTGATGAAAATGCTGGGTAGATTAGATGATGATGAGATTATTAGAGCCGTTAGAAAAATCAATAAGCTAGAGGATTAAGCAAATGAGTACATTAACAAAACGGGAAAGAGATGGCTTAGAAGATGTATTTTTATCTATTCATACACACGAGGACAAATATCAAAAACTCAAGAAGCTATCTACCTTAATACTCTCTAAAGGTGTTAACTTTTCCGCTTATAAGTTTGTAAAACGAGCAAAATTCGGACTCAAAGGTTCTAAATTATCGCAGATACTAACAAATATAAGCAAAAAGAAGAAAAATTTAAGCAAATAAATTATAAAGTACGAGTAGCTGAATTATTTTGCGACAAAGGCTTTTGGGGCTAATCGCGAATCATTTCGGAAATCTTTTTAACCCAAGGGTATATTTTATGAACAAAGCTCAATTCGTTGAATTAGTACAAGCAAGTGGTGATTACAAAACTAAAGTTGAAGCTGAAGCAGCTATCAAAGCATTTACAGAGGCTGTTACTCAAGCATTAGTAAATAAAGAGGACATCTCTCTAGTTGGTTTTGGTAGTTTTACTGCTACACTTCAAAAAGGTAAAAGTGGTAAAGTTCCAGGTACAGATAAAACTTATACTACTCAAGATAAAATGGTACCTAAATTCAAAGCTGGTAAAGGTCTTAAAGACCGTGTAGCTGCTGGTAAATAGTCCTTAGATTTTGTCGCTTTTGCGGCAAAATTACCCTTTAGATGGACTCTTTTTTTTAATATTTCTAAAAATACGCAACCTATCCCTTCCAAACTCTTTATTTATACATTAAATAGATTATAATTTAAAAAACCTAACTCTCTCTTCTTATAATTAGCTAAGTTCAATTAGGTATAAATTTATCATACTTTTTGACATTCCCTTCGGGTGTTATTTTTGATTCAGAACTTGTCAAATCTATCAAAGAAGAGTCTCAGAGCATACATACTTTAAGGAATAAATTTGAAACCGAAACTAAGTGAACAAGAATACAAACAACAACTAAGCCCAGAGTCTTTTTACATTGCAAGACAGCATGGAACTGAAGCCCCTTTTTCTGGAAAATATTATGATAATAAAGAAGAAGGAATATATAAGTGTATCTGTTGCGATGCACCGCTCTTTGAATCAAGTACGAAATTTGATTCTGGTACTGGATGGCCTAGCTACTATGAAGGTGTTGAGGGAGCACTCAAAGAGATAAAAGATATGACACATGGTATGATTAGAGTAGAAGTAACTTGTGCTAATTGTGATGCACATCTCGGTCATGTTTTTGAAGATGGACCAGAACCGACAGGATTACGATACTGCATCAATTCAGCATGTTTAGAGTTTAAACAAACAAAGTAGAAGCTTTATTCTTCTTAATATAGCTATCAGTTTTAACATAAGAGTGCTATAATTATCAAAAAATCAGGAGCTACAATGAACACTCAAATAAAAGGGATGGGGATGAAACAGATTTTTCTATCATTACTAATGGTATTATCTATCAACCTATATGCACAAAATACTAATCAACATGTTGTTCTTGAAACAACACAGGGGGAGATTGAGTTTGAATTATATCCAGATGTTGCACCTCTTGCCGTAGAGAACTTTATAACACATGTAAAAAATGGTTACTATAATGGTGTTGCATTTCATAGAATAATAAAAGGCTTTATGATTCAAGGGGGAGACCCTACAGAAACTGGACGAGGTGGACAAAGCATCTGGAGAAAAGATTTCAAAGATGAGTACAAAGATAAGACTTTTAACAAAATTGGTGTTCTTGCTATGGCAAATAGAGGGCCTGGCACAAATGGAAGCCAATTTTTTATTACTACAGCCCACACACCTTGGTTAAATGGTCGCCATACAATTTTTGGACAAGCAACAGAGGCTTCTATGAAAGTTATTATGAAACTTGATAAAGTGGCTACAAGTGGGAGTAGAGGTGGGGATAGACCTCTTCAGAGGCAAGAGATTATCAAAGCGTATTTAAAATAATCCTCTTCTAAACTTTATGCAGATATAATTCCCAAATTATTTAAAAGAGGTTAGTATGGAAATCCAAACAATTAAAAAGCTTGAGCAAGAAGCGCTTAAAAAGAGTGGAACAGACTTTATAAGATTAGGTCTAGCACTCTTTTTTATGATAGGTGTTTTAACATTTAGTTTTTTAAGTAATGGTGGGGTTTCCAATAATATGTTTTTAGCTGTAGCTGCCCTTATTGGTGCATACATGGCTATGAATATTGGCGCTAATGATGTTGCAAACAATGTTGGTCCTGCTGTTGGATCTAAAGCAATGACTCTTACAACTGCCATAATAATTGCTGCAATATTTGAAGCTGCAGGTGCAATTATAGCTGGTGGAGAAGTTGTTAAAACAATTAAAAAAGGGATCATTGATATCAATGCTTTTGGCGGTAACGCTGATCCATTCATCTGGGCTATGATGGCTGCTCTTTTAGCTGCTGCTCTATGGCTAAACTTCGCTACTATGATGAGAGCACCTGTTTCAACTACACACTCAATTGTTGGTGGGGTGATGGGAGCTGGAATAGCAGCTGCTGGATTTAGTATAGTTGACTGGGGAACCATGGCTAAAATCGCAGCTTCATGGGTTATATCCCCTGTTCTTGGTGGTATAATTGCAGCTTCTTTTCTCTATGCCATTAAAAAATCCATAGTCTTTAAAGAGGATAAAATAGCCGCCGCAAGAACATATGTTCCCATATTTGTTGCTATTATGGCCTGGGCCTTTGTAACTTACCTAACACTCAAGGGTCTTAAAAAGATATGGCCTCAAATAGTTGATATTTTAAATCTCATTCCATTAGTTTCTATTGAGATGACAAAAAAACCGACCTTTACAGTTGCTTTAATCTTAGGCTTTATAATTGCTCTGCTGGTTTATCTTGTAGTGAAAAGAAGATTAAAAACAAGCTCTACCACTCTTGAGAACTCAAGGGCATCTGTTAATACACTCTTTACTATCCCACTGATATTTTCAGCTGCTTTACTAAGCTTTGCTCACGGTGCAAATGATGTTGCAAATGCTATTGGACCACTAGCCGCTATTAATGATGCTGTAGTTAATGGTGGTATATCCTCTAAAGCTGAGATCCCTTTATGGGTTATGGCTGTTGGAGCCTTAGGTATAGCTCTAGGTCTTGCCCTTTATGGTCCAAAACTTATCAAAACTGTTGGGAGTGAAATTACCGATTTAGATCAAATTAGAGCTTTCTCCATTGCGATGGCAGCTTCTATTACAGTGATTATAGCTTCACAACTTGGTCTCCCTGTAAGCTCTACCCATATTGCAATTGGTGGTGTATTTGGTGTTGGATTTTTAAGAGAGTATCTACATCTTGCTGAAAAAGACACAACTATAGAAGATGATAAACTAACTATCATAGATGAAAAGAAAAATCTTCATGCCTTTAAAGCTGAGTTGAAAACACTAGAAGCTAAAGATAATAAAATTCAAGCAGACTATGAAAGAGTTGTTGCACTTTATAAACTAATAGCGCAAGAAGAAAAACTGATAAAATCAACAAAAAAACATATTAAAAAAACGATGAAAGTTCAATATGTAAAAAGGGATGCTATTAAAAAAATAATCACTGCATGGGTAATTACTGTTCCAGCAGCAGCTATACTTGCAGGAGTTTTATTTTTTATGATAAAAGGGATAATGATTTAAGATACAATAGGCGATGATAAAAAAATATATATATTTAATTCTTTTTTCCTCCTTTTTTAGCACTTCTGCTTTAGCGGAGAATAATTTCATTCCATATAGAATTAATTTTATTTTAGAAAACGATATTTTCAATAGTACAGACGAAGACTATTCATCCGGGGAAAGCTTATCAGCAATTTTTTATATAAACAAGCCTACAAATAAAATATTTGATATATTAAAACCCTTAGATAGAAGTGATTCAGACATCTATGTAAATATATCAATTACCAATCAGATATACACCCCATCTGATATAAATGCGACTCACTTACTAGTAAATGACCACCCTTATGCTGGTTGGACATTTTTAAAAATGGGACTACTTCAAAGTTCTGCACTTCATCTCAATGCACTATCCATAAAAGTTGGTATGGTTGGTCCATCCTCTGCTTCAGATAAGATACAATACAATATTCATAAAGCCACAAACAGTACAATACCAAATGGTTGGGATCATCAACTTAAAGATGAGCTTGGGATAAATTTACAATACTTATACAAACGACACTTATCACTAGATTTGTCACCAACCATAGAGAGAACCATTACTCCATTTATAGAAGCACAATTAGGAAATATATCTACAAGTATCAACAGTGGATTTATTGTACGCATGGGAAAAAATATTCCAAAAGATTTTGGATTTTCAAATATAAACATAGCTAACGAAGATGGAATCCCTATTTATGGAGAGAGACAAAATATAAAAAAAGAGCCATGGAGTTTTAATTTTAATGTTACTCTTAGTGCAAGTGCAATAGCTAGAGATATATTTTTAGATGGAAACACTTTTAAAAATAGCCCTTCAGTAGAAAAAGAAAATTTTGTTGCGCATCTTGGATATGGATTTTCACTAAGATATAAAAATTTTGTTTTTGAGTTTTTAGGTGTTATAAGTACAAAAAAGTTCAAAACTGCTAATGGCAACCATGCAGTTGGCACTTCAAAAATTGCATGGATATTTTAAATTTTCTCTAGTGCCTTATACACTTCTATAGCCTGCTTATGCTCTTTAACATCATGCACACGAAGAATAGAAGCTCCATTTTTTAATGCTTCTAAGTGTAGAGTCAAGGTGCCAGACAATCTATCATTAGCAGACGATGGATACATTTTATCTATCATTGATTTTCTCGAAGCACCTACCAATAAGGGATATCCTAGCGTTAAAAAATTCTCCAGATGCTTTATAAGCATGAGATTATGCTCTAGTGTTTTACCAAAACCAATGCCGACATCCAATACAATATCTTTAACTCCGAAAGACTCAGCCTTAAGAGCTCTTTCTTGTAAAAAATCATACACTTCCACTACAACATTCTCATAAGAAGGTGCGTCTTGCATAGTTTTCGGTCTCCCTTGCATATGCATAATAACTGCTGTTGCCTCGTACTCAGAACAAAGCTTACACACGGCATCATTTTCTAAGCCTGTTATATCATTAACTATCTTAAAGCCACTCTCTAGTGCATAGGAGATAACTTTTGGCTCATAACTATCACAGCTAAATCTAACTGTTTCATAGAGTTTTTGCTCTCGTATAGCATCAAAAATTTGCTTCACTCTATTGAGTTCCTCTGATGGACTTATACTAAAAGAATTAGGTTTCGATGAAACACCGCCGATATCTATAATATCTGCTCCATCTTCTATCATTTTATTAATAGCGTCTATAGCGCTTGTATCTTTAAATCTACTACCTTGATAAAAACTATCATCATTTGCATTAATAACACCCATTATCTCTGTAAATTTTGGCTTTGTAATACTCAATAACTCTTTTAATTTTTTTGCTAACTCATTTAGTTCAAAAGGTTGTGCCAACTCTTTTTTACTAAGCACTTCTAACTGCCTAGTAGTTGCTATTAATATGCAATCAACCCTTGGTGTTGCAGCTATCACTGTTCCTCGAGGTACAGCTAAATCAGCACCAATAGAGAGAGCGTCTTGCTTTAAAATGTTTGCAGCACCAACTGATAAGTCGCAAATGGAGATGATATGATGATCCATTTTTGAAGCTAAAATACTCACACCACCACCATCAACACCCAACTCTTTAAGATATTTTTTTGGATCTATATTCTTTGATAACTGCATTATTTTCATTTTATTTTTCCCCTACAAAACTCATAAGTATCATCGCCAATACACTCTGAGGTCTTGAGTTTAACTCTAAAAGTCTATATGCCTTATCAAAATTTTCTAACTGTGAAGAGCTTAAAATAAGCATATCTGTTACAGTAGCCCTATAGTATATAGCCTCAACTAAAGCTTTCGCATCACTTTTTTTTACTCTCATATTCTCTTTTAAAAATGCAAAAACCTGCGCATAATCTACTCTTGCTAAGTTAATATTAATTTCTATAGTCTCATGAGTTGTCTCACCTTGCAATATTGGCAATCTTGAGCGGACAGTGGGAAGCAAGTTTGATTTTGTTGGACTTATAATTATAAACTCTATATTTGTAGGGGGTTCTTCTAAAACTTTGAGTAATGAGTTTTGAGAAACTGCATTAAACTCTTGAGCACCTAAAACTATATATTTTATCTGTGATTCACTAATATATGCCTCTGCTACAACTGCCTTCGCATCTTCAATAAGAAATTTATCCCGTATAAAACCAACCACTCTATGTGGCTTTAACTCTTGAACTAATCTCTCAAATTCTGATTCTATCTCTGTTGATATAAGTATATGTCCCTGAGAACTTTCATGAACTAACATCAACCTCTCCAAACATTGCTGCATTTAAAGATGCATCAAAAAGACGAAAGAGTTGCAAAAGTTTAATATCTAATAGTTGATCATAAGATTTGAGAGTAAAAGCATTATGAAAATCTTCATCAAAGAGCCAAAGATAGCTGTTGTCTCTTCTTTTTGCTATATCGGCTCTTTTATCATCACCCACACCAATATACCAAAAATAATAATCTTCTTTATAGGACAGAGATATCATATCCTCTACCATATCTATCATCTCTCCACCACTGATATCACTATAATGTTGATACAGACTATCTATACTAACGATTGGAAGGAGTGGTCTGTCTAACTTTTCACCATTAATAGTGCTTAAGATATAACTCTCAAACCATTTTCTTTTGTTATCCGTTACAAGGATAATTGTTTTGCCATTTAAAATTTGCTCAATCGCATGAGATGATGGGTTTGTCCAATCAAACCTTTGTTCTTCTAGCCAACTCAGTGAACCACCCTCTTCTCTGATAGTATCTAAGCTCCATTGTGCAAAATCCTGCATATTAAATTCTATTTGTCTAGCTCGTAAGCATCATGAAGAGCACGAACCGCAAGTTCAGCATACTTTTCATCTATCACCATAGATATTTTTATCTCAGATGTTGAGATCATATTTATATTTATATTGTTATCCGCCATTGTTGAAAATGCTTTTGCAGCAACACCAGTATGACTTCTCATCCCAACACCAACAACAGAAACTTTACATATCTCTTCATTATATGAGTCTGCATCTATCTCTTTATTTTGAACAAAAGCATCAACAACAGCTTTTGCATCATAAAGATCACTTACTGGAACTGTAAAATCAATATTAGTAGCACCATCATGCGCTTTATTCTGAATAATCATATCTACATTTACTTCCTCAGTTGCAAGGCGGTTAAATATATCAGAGGCTATGCCTGGTCTATCTTTAACACCCATTAATGAGATACGAGCTTGATTTCTGTCTAATGCGATTCCGCTTACTAGTGGTGCTTCCATAATATTTTCTTCCTTCGTTATAAGTGTTCCCTCTTCATTTGAGAAACTTGTTCTTGTTACTAAATTTACATTTAACTTTTTTGCCATCTCTACAGAACGGTTTTGGAGTACTTTAGCCCCTAGTGAAGCGAGCTCCAACATCTCATCATAAGAGATTTTATCTAATTTTTTAGCCTTAGGCTCTATGCGAGGATCTGTGGTGTATATCCCACTTACATCTGTATATATCTCACATAAGTCTGCTCCTAATGCTCCAGCAATTGCCACAGCACTTAAGTCACTTCCTCCGCGGCCAAGAGTTGTTACATCACCGTTTTCATCAACACCCTGAAAACCTGCAACAACTACAATTTTACCACTCTTTACAGCATCTGTCATCATTTTTGGATTGATATTTTCAATCCTTGCTTTAGTATGATGCTTATCAGTAATTATCCCTGCCTTTCTTCCAGTCATAGCAGTTGCATCATGACCCATCTCTTGAAGAGCAATAGAAAGGAGAGAAGCAGTAACTCTCTCCCCTGCACTTAAAAGCATATCCATCTCTGGCTGTGCAGGATTTTTTGAAAAATGCTCAGCATAAGCAACCAGTTTATTTGTCTCACCACTCATCGCAGATACAACTACAACAACATCATTTCCATCTTTTTTACTTTGACTAACACGGGAAGCAACATTTTGAATCCGCTCTAAATCCCCAACACTAGTTCCACCAAATTTTTGTACTATTAACATCTAAAGATAACCCTCTTTTCTAAAGTATTTCATCACAGTTTTATATACTGGTTTTTTAAAATGTGCCGTATGATTTAAAACATCCTCAACACTTACAAACTTATATGATATAAACTCTGGATGCTTAGTATCCAAGTTTATTTTTGCACTCTTTTTTAACTTAAGTAAAAAATATCTTTGCTTTTGACCTTTATACGGTTTCATCTTTTTAGCAATTTTTTCAGGAAAATCATACGATATCCACTCTGGATACTCAGCAACTATCTTCACTTTGTCTGTTCCTATCTCCTCTTTAAGTTCACGAAAAAGTGCCTCTTGAACCGCTTCTCCCTCATCTATTCCACCTTGTGGAAACTGCCAAATTTCTGTTAAATCAGAGCGTTCGGCTATAAATATCTCTTTTTTTTCTGGATAGTTATTGGAAACAATTATCATCGCAACATTGGGACGATATAAATCTTTTTTGCACATACATTCACCTGTATTATAATTAATGCGATTATACATAATAAGCTATTAAAACAAGATAATAGCAATCTCAGTATAGGTCCTGAGTCAAAAATATATTAGGGGTTTTAAAGGCACCCTTAATTTTTATTCCATTTATATTTTATCCGTATAGAGTTGCCAACAACTAAAAGAGAACTAACACTCATTGAGATTGCTGCGATGAGTGGTATAACATACCCAGCCATTGCTAGGGGGATAGTGATAGCATTATAAACCAAAGAGATCCCAAGGTTTTGTTTAATTAAACTAAAGGTGGTACGAGAAATTTTAAATGCATCTTCTAGTGATTTGAGTGAATTATTAAGCAAAACAACATCTCCAACATCTACAGCGATATCACTGCCACTTCCCATAACTATCCCTATATCTGCACGAGCGAGTGCTAAAATATCATTGACACCATCACCAACCATAACAACGGTTTTTCCCTTATTATGCAATTTAGCGATAAAATCAGCCTTCTCCTCTGGTGATTGCTCACACATCAGTTCACTAAGCCCTACAGCAGAAGCAACTTTTTTTGCGCTTTTTTCATTATCGCCAGTGAGCATAATAGTTGTAATACCCCTAGCATTTAGATTCTCTATAAGCTCTTTAGCACCTTTTTTTATCTTATCATGCAACTCATACACTGCTACCACTTTTTTATTTATCGCAAAGTAAAAGAGTGTATTTTGGCTTGTGTATTCTACATTTATGTTGTTTTGAGTCATACACTTTAAGTTACCGCCAAGAAGTAAAATATCATTAATTTTAGCACTGATACCTCGGGAAGGAATTTGAGAAAAATCATCAAATAAAACCTCTTTTAAAGCATCGTCATTTTCTTTTAAATACTCAAAAATTCCACAAGCCACGGGGTGATTAGAGGATTTCACTAAAGAAAATAGCAAATTTTTATCAAATTTTTTAAAAATGTGTACATCGACAACCTCAGGTTTTCCAACCGTAATTGTTCCTGTTTTATCAAGTACAAGAGTGTCAACCTTTGCCATTGTTTCTAGTTGTGCTGCCTCTTTAAAAAGTATGCCCTTTTTTGCTCCTAAGCCAAGTCCTACTAGTGTTGCAACTGGGGTAGCAAGAGCTAAAGCACATGGACAAGCGATAATGATAACAGAAATACCGATAATGAAAGATGCTTCAAAATCATTGCTATACAACCACCATACAGCAAATGTTACAAATGCAAAAGTAAGTATGGCAGTTGAAAAATGTTCTGAGAGTCTATTGGCAAGTTGTTCGATTTTAGGTTTTTTGTTGATTGCGGACTCTAAAAGCGAAACTAGATTAGAGAGTGTTGAGTGCTCAAAATCTTTACTCGCACGAAAATGTATATCTGCATCTATACTTGTTGTTCCACTAACGACGCTCTCCCCTACACTTTTATATATTGGCTCACTCTCCCCTGTTAAATTTGACTCATCAAAAGAGCCATCACCTTTTACTATCTCGCCATCAAGCAAAACTTTCTCACCAGAAGAGACAACAACTATATCCCCCACACCAACATCTGAGAGTTTACAAGAGATGATGGTGTCATCTTTGAGTATATTTACCTCACTCGGAATATTTTGACTTATTATATCAAGGGTATCAGCAGCATTTTTTTTGCTTAAAACCTCTAAAAATTTCCCAATAAGCACAAAAGTAATAATCATACTTACAGAATCAAAGTAAGCTTCTCCGTCTTCTGCCACGGTTATATAGATAGAATACACATAAGTCAATAAGGCACCCGTTGCAACCAATAAGTCCATATTGACCACTTTATTTTTCAGACTATAATAAGCACCACGAAAAAATATCCATCCACTATAGAAGAGTACAGGAGTTGCCAAAATGCCCTCTGCGATATTCAAAATTGTTTTTATATCTTGAGTAATACCCGTAAAATACCCTGCATACTGGGCAATCGCAATCCACATTATATTCATAGAAGCAAAAATAGCAACTGCCATTCTTAAATAATAATCTTTTCTCTGAGCATTAGCTTGTTGTTCTTGTATGGAAGCATCATAAGGAAAAGCGTTGTACCCTATGGCTCGAATCATATCGATAATCTCTGAGAGTTTTACAACTGCATCCACCCAAACTATAGTAGCTTTGTTATTTGTAAAGTTTATGTTTACCTCTATCACTCCATCCATCTTATGGAGTGCTTTTTCATTGAGCCAAACACAAGCGGAGCAGTGAATCCCCTCAATAATTAAAGATACTTCACTAAACCCCTCATCATTCATTTTTACAAATTTATCGTAAAAAGCGGGTGCATTAAAGTTTGAAGAGTCTTCATACTGTTGTGTGGGTGGTGTTAATTTCACATCACCTGTTTTTGCATAAAAACTATCCAATCCCTCATCACTTAAAAGATGAAAAACACCCTGACATCCATTACAGCAAAAATAATGTTCACCCTCTACTATCATCACCGATTTGTCAAACTCGAGATGACAATGGGAACATGCAATTTTATTCGACAATTTCAAACTTCCCCAATACACGATTTTTTTCTAATTTATTCCAAGGTTCTACATAGCCATTCATACAAATATACACACCATACTCTTTAACAGCTTTTGCAAAACCTATAGCCATCCCTAAGTTTAAACTTGCTTCTATTTTATCTATCTCAAAAGGGTTCATTGCACCTGTTATAATTATCTTTCTATCTTCAAAAACTTCACTTAAAAATTCTGCACTCATATGCATGGTATCTGTTCCATGCACTAAGATGAAAGTATCATCTTTTGATTCCATGATGATACTTGCAAGCATTTTTCTGTCATCCACATCCATCTCTAAAGAGTCTTTATATACTACACCAGCTAAATCATACTTACTTGCTACACTATCTAAAATATGTTCGAGTGCATAGTTATCATAAGGAACTTCAAGCTCTCCACTTATTGGATTGTATCGTTTATTAAAAGTACCGCCACTATTTAAAATCAGCATTATAAATATCTCCTAATTTTGAAACTATTTTTGTAGCTTTTGAGTTTGTAATATTTTTAGCCTCATCAAAAAAATAAGTTTCCTTGAGTCCTGCATTTAAAGCGGCTTCTATATCTCTCTCTTTATCGCCAACTAAAATAGAGTTTTCCAAATCCACTCCAAACTCTTTTTTTGCACTTAGCAACATCCCAGAACGAGGTTTTCTACACTCGCACTCCCCTGAGATATCTGGATGATGAGGGCAATAGTAAATTTTTTTTATATTTATCTTTTTTTTCGCAAACTCTTGTAACATCCAAGCACTTAAATGCTCAAAATCTTCTTGAGAGTAATACCCTCTAGCTATCCCAGACTGGTTTGTTACAACAAAAATTTCATACCCTCTATCTTGATAATGTTTACAAAGTTCAAAAATACCCTCTATAAACTCAAACTCTTCTATCTTATAGAGATACTCTTTTTCAACATTTATAACACCATCACGGTCTAAAAAAAGAGCCTTAATCATTGACTACTTAACACCATCAGCAAAAATCTCTTTTTCTATGATGTCACATAAAATATGCCCGATTAAGATATGAGACTCTTGAATCCTTGGAGTAGAGTTAGACGGCACAACCAAAGCAATATCTGCCATTTTTGCCATCTCACCACCATCTTTTCCAACTAAAGCAACAGTAATAATCCCTTTAGCTTTTGCACTCATAAAGGCATTTATAAGATTTGCTGAGTTTCCAGAGGTTGAAATTCCAATAAATATATCACCACTCTGCCCCATCCCCTCTAACTGACGGGAAAAAACTTTATCATATCCATAATCATTCCCGATTGCCGTAAGATTTGATGTATCAGTTGTGAGCGCTAAAGATGGGATTGATGGTCTATCAAAACCATAACGACCAACCAACTCAGCGGCAATATGTTGTGCATCTGCTGCACTCCCGCCATTTCCAGCTAAGATAGTTTTATGAGAGCCTTTATATAACTCTACACACAGTTTCACAAGCTCTTCTATCTTGCTTAAAAGCTCTTCATTTTCATAAATAGCTTGTTTTGTTTCGTACGATTTTTTGATTTGCTCTTTAATATAATTTTTCATAAATGTTCCGCTGATTTTTTATCAAATAATAGCATATATATGATTATGAATAAGAAGTTTTTCTACACTATTAATAAATTTTTATTTTTGGCGATCTTGTAGAGCATATAAGGAAAAACCATGAACGCAACGAATGGACTAAATAGCTATAAATCTCATGATTTAAACATCACTATGCGTACTTCTAGCGGTGATGTTATCAAGATGGACTTTGCCAATAAACAATCACTCTCTTACTCTTCACAAAAAAATGAAGATACGACAAAACAAAGTTTGACTTTTAGCTCTATGCAATCGTTTCAATTCACTATGACAAGCAACGGCATAGACGCACAAGATAAAAAAGAGATAGATGCTTTTATGAAAATAGCACAGCCATACATTGATAACTTTTTAAAAGAGCTTGATCAAGATGCACCAAAAACTCCTGTAACTAAATTAGCACATCAAATAGCCGATATATTCCAACCGATGCAAGAAAAAAATGAAGATACTCAAAACTATGTGAAAACAAATCTTGTAAAGATGTTTGATAATAACATGCAACAAATAGACAATATTGAGAAAATTTTTGATGATGTAAAACTACTTTTAGAGAAAATTCTTCAAGAGTTCGACCAACTCAATAAAGCTATCTACGCCTAGTGGCATAATAAATGCTCTAAGCATTATATGAAAATATTTTTACTGATAGTTTTTAGCTTAAACATCTTTGCATCTTCCCTATCAGATGTTGCGTATAATTATGAGAGACTCAGCTCTGAAATAGATGCCATTGCAATTGATTTGAGTGCGGAAGAAAAAGTTTCACTTTACTACCTTGTATTAGCAACGCATGAAAAAATCACTACTGCTCTCGCACTCGATGAGACAAAAATAGCAACACTAACACATTTGAATAGTTCCACACTCAAAGCTTTTGCACAACTCCATGAAAACAATGAAAAAATAGATGCTAGCAAGATTCAAAAACTAAAAGATCTTTATATAAAAATGAGTCAAGATGGTCTTGAGCTTATAAAAAAAAACGCTATAGAGCCTCAAGGGAAAAAATTCTACAAAGAAAAAATTATTTATAAAGAAAAATTCACAGAGACAACCTCTGTATTTTGGAGTTTCATTATAGGCATATTTGGCATTGTATTGGGCTTGGTTATCGGCTATATTTTATTTAAAAAAACCAAACAGATAACACCAAACACCTTTGATGAAAAGAATATAAATGATTTAAAAAATGAGAATAACTCTTTAGTAAATGAAAATAAATCACTCAAATTTCAAACGATAGATAAAGAGACAAAAGCCAAAGAGGAGCTCTCAAAACTACAAGCACTCAACAGTTCCCTAAAGACTCAAATCACCTCACTTCACACAAAAATAATTGAGGACGAAAACTGCTATATCACGACAACAGATGCGCTGATAGAAAAAGTACAAACACTTACGACTCAAATAGAAAATTTAGAATTAGAAAAAGAGATCTATACAAACAAAGAGCAACTTTACATAGACAAAGATATACACATTCAGTCACTCCAAGAGCAAACGAAAAATATTTCACAAATGCTACATACCATCGCAGAGATAGCAAAACAAACAAACTTACTCGCTCTCAATGCCGCCATAGAAGCAGCAAGAGCTGGTGAACACGGTCGTGGATTTGCAGTTGTAGCGGATGAAGTAAGAAAACTTGCAGAAAAAACTCAAATTACACTGAGTGAATTTGCTACAAATAAGTAAAAAAACCCTTCAAATAGTTCAAACATCTAAAAAACAAAACTTTTTCATTAAAAACTTTCAAAACTACTCAAATTATGCAAAATTATTGGTAAATTAAGACAAAATATACAATCTTTGATATAATTATTATATCAAAGGATTCATTATGCTGGAAGCTTTATTTACAACTCAAAGTCGAGAACTTACTCTTCAGTATCTCGCAATATTTGAAAACGGCTACGCAAGAGAGATATCACGACATTTTGATATAAGTTTACCATCTATTCAACTCCAACTAACACACTTAGAAGATGAGGGGGTTTTAGAGAGCGAAATGGAGGGGCGAACAAAAGTTTACGCCTTCAATCCAAAATATCTTTTTATAAAAGAGTTATTTGCTCTACTGAGCAAAGCTAGAGAGTATTATGAACCTGCGCTACAAAACAAGTTCATTTCGCAAACAGATATACCAACAAGAGGAGAAGTTTGACCCTTCTAAGTCCTGAGCCAAAAGAGATAGCAAAATTTAAATCCCATGCTTTTTCTAGCCAAAGGAAAATAAAAGCTTTTAGTGGATATAATTCCGACCTACAAAATAAGTGTCACGGTAGCTCAGCTGGTTAGAGCACTGGTCTCATAAGCCGGGGGTCGGGGGTTCAAGTCCCCCTCTTGACACCATTTTTTAAGAGAATTTCTTTAATGTTCCGGATTAGCTCAGCGGTAGAGTAGGTGACTGTTAATCACTTGGTCACTGGTTCGAATCCAGTATCCGGAGCCACTCACAAACCCCTATTTTACGAATTTTTAGAGCTTAAAGAATCTATGATAGCTAAAACTTTTTTGAAGCATTACTATTTATGATACTTACCGTTTCTTTTGAGTAAAACAATCCAATCACTTATCAATCTTTCTTACTTCTGGCGGAATTAACATATCTACATATGTATGCCCCATTTTAAAGAGCAACAGCTTCGCCAGTTATTTGTTCTACACTTTGATGCTCAACAACTCATTCGCTCCTTTTTGAAACTCATAATTAGTTTTAAGAATTTTTCTTTCAAAGCCTTTCTCTTTGAGTATTTTTAAAATAGGTGCTAAATATTCTGATTTTTCATT
>JALSLJ010000110.1 GCA_026988315.1 Sulfurimonas sp.
TATGCCTAGAAACTTAGCAAAAAGTGTTACAGTAGAATAGCTATTTTTTTATTTTCACTTTCAATTTAAAGTGAATAATTATACAAACAAAATCTAAATTTCTTCTTATAGTAGCCCTTATGCTTTTGGCATAACATCAGCGACTATTATCAATGTGTCTTTAAATTTCAGAGATTACAGCATTAAGAGTGCTATGGAAAAATCAAATCTAGTGGCAAATATCGTCAAAGATGATTTAACTTCCTATATGATTCACGGTATTATGGATAATCCGCTCACAAAATGTTGTCTAGTGATACGGAGAGGGTTTTAAAAAATGATTTTTATGAAAAATAGGCTCTTTTTTAGATGTTAGAGGGGTAAAGTGGCTGTAGCTTAACTACAACCACATCCACCACCGCTACTTTGAGGAGTAGAGGCTGCTGCTCCACCAGTTGAACATGCACTTACACCAGGAGGTGTAGTTGGTTGCACACCTTCGTTATCAACCCCACCTTTTGCATTTATGTCTTCAATGGTTGCCCAGATTGATTCTGCAGCTGCCATAAAGCGTTTTGCACTCTGTGAGCTTGGGTCAACAAAAGTGATAGGTTTCCCCTCGTCACCACCAGTTCTAATACTTGGCTCGATAGGAATCTCAGCAATTATCTTAGTATCAAACTCATCTGCCATAGGCTGAGATGTTCCTTTACCAAAAATATCATACTCTACACCTGTGTCTGGTGCGATAAATCCACTCATATTCTCAACAATACCCGCAATAGGGATATTTAATTTTTTGAACATATCTAAAGAGCGGCGTGAATCATCAAGTGAAACTCCCTGTGGAGTTGTAACCGTTAAACCAACAGTTACTGGTACACTTTGAGCAAGAGTTAATTGCGCGTCACCAGTCCCAGGAGGCATATCTATAACTAAAACATCTAACTCAGACCAAAGTATATCTCTTAAGAACTGCTCAATTGCTTTCATTATCATAGCACCACGCCAGATTAAACTTTGCCCCTCTTCCATAAGTGAACCCATTGACATCATCTCAATGCCATATGCTTTAATTGGAAGCACTTTATTTCCGTTGACCTCTGGCTTAACATCAGCAACACCAATCATACGAGGGATATTAGGACCATAGATATCTGCATCTAAAAGACCTACCTTTTTCCCTTGTGCTGCAAGAGCGATAGCGATGTTTACTGATGTGGTTGATTTTCCAACTCCACCCTTGCCTGAACTTACCATTAAAAAGTTTTTCACTTGTGGTGCAATATTTTTACCACGAGAAGAACTCTCTTTTGGCATTTGCGGAGATTTAACATTTACTGCTATATTTCCAGCACCAACTGCTTTTAGTTCACTTATACAATCATCTTTAATTTGTTGCGCCACTTCTGGAGCACTTGAAGTAATCTCTACATTAAAACTTACATCGTTACCATTGGTTTCTATACTATTAACAAAACCAAAAGTTACAATATCTTTGGTAAAACCTGGATACATAACTTTACTAAGAGCTGATTTTACAATCTCTTCTGTCATTCTATTTCCTTATAAAATTTATTTTATTTTGTAATCATACCTAAATAAGACAAATATTGTCTTATTTAGAGTTTAAATTTTTCATGCTGTTGCTTCTGCAACTTCTCTTTCTTTATTTTCTCTTGCAATTTGCTCAATTGCTTCTGGATTATCCATTATCTCTTGAGTAATTTTATAAGAACAAAATTTAGGTCCACACATAGAACAAAACTCCGCTTCTTTAAATACATCCTGAGGAAGCGTTTCATCATGATACTCACGAGCTCTCTCACCATCAAGTGCAAGTTCAAACTGTTTTTCCCAGTCAAATGCATACCTAGCATCACTCATGGCATCATCAACATCTCTTGCACCTTTTCTTCCACGAGCGATATCAGCAGCATGAGCAGCAATTTTATAAGCGATAATACCTTCACGAACATCATCAGCATTTGGAAGCCCTAGGTGCTCTTTAGGTGTAACATAACACAACATACTCGCTCCATGCCATCCACCAACAGCAGCACCAATGGCAGAGCTAATATGATCATATCCAGCAGCAATATCTGTAACTAATGGCCCTAAGATATAAAAAGGTGCTTCATGACAAAGTTCTCGTTGAAGCTTCATATTACGCTCTACTTGATTTAGAGGAACATGACCTGGACCCTCTATCATAACCTGAACATCTTTTTCCCAAGCTCTTAGAGTTAAATCACCAAGAACTTTTAGCTCACCAAGCTGCGCATCATCAGAAGCATCTGCTAAACAACCAGGGCGAAGTGAATCACCAAGAGATAGTGCAACATCATATTTTGCACAGATATCTAAAATCTCATCATATGCTGTATAAAAAGGGTTTTCCCTATGGTAATGCATCATCCAAGCAGCCATTAAAGAACCACCACGAGATACAATCCCCATTTTTCTTTTTGCAATCTTAGGCATAGTCTCTAGTAAAAAACCTGCGTGAATTGTAAAATAAGAAACGCCTTGCTGTGCTTGACGCTCTAAAACTTCAAGCATTACATCTATAGTCAAGTCCTCTATCTTATTGCCTACATCATGAAGGATTTGATAGATTGGTACTGTTCCGATAGGAATCTTAGAACTAGCAATTACCGCTTTTCGAATCTCATCCAAATCACCACCTGTTGAAAGATCCATTGCAGTATCAGCATTATAGTGTTGAGACACTTGCATCTTCTCCACTTCGCCTTGAACATCCGATGCTATTGCAGAGGAACCAATATTTGCATTGATTTTACATTTACTTGCTATACCGATAGCCATTGGCTCTAAAGAGGTGTGATTTACATTTGCAGGGATGATTAATCTGCCACGAGCAATTTCACTACGCACTAACTCTGGAGATAAATCTTCTATCTCAGCAACATATTGCATCTCTTCGGTGATTATCCCTTTTTTAGCATAAAACATTTGTGTTCTAACCGGATCATTTTCTCTTTTTTTTACCCACGAAGCTCTCATAGTTTCTCCTAAAATTTAATAGTTTTTATAAAACTCTTTTCTACTTATATATATATTTTTTAAATATATTGAGTGTTGCAAATATAATCAAATAAAATTAAAGTACCATTAAGTCAAAAACTTGATGGAGATATTTTATTGAAATTATTAAAAATTTAAAGAACTAAACAATAAAACAAGATTAATACAAGGTTTGTATATGTATAATTTCGTAACACTTTAATCTAGTAGGAGTATTATTGTCTGATTTAACGCTGATTTTGCTTGCTGCTGGTAGTTCTAGTCGCTTTGAGCTTGATGTAAAGAAACAATGGCTTCGCATTGATCACAAGCCACTGTGGCAATTTGTAGCAGACAAGCTAGAAAAAACAAAACTTTTTAACAAAATCATCATCACATCCTCAAGTGATGAGATAGAGTTTATGAAAAACTATGCCAGTTACACTTTTATAGAGGGGGGAAGCACTCGTCAAGAGTCTCTAAAGAATGCTTTAGTGGCTGTCAATAGCGAATATGTACTCATAAGCGACATAGCGCGCTCTTGCATAAGTGAGAAGTTTCTACACACTATTATCTCTAAAAAAGGAAAAGCTGACTCAATAGTTCCCTATTTAAAAGTTAGTGATACCATAGTTTTTGAAAATAAAACGATAGATAGAGATAAGGTAAAAAGGGTTCAAACTCCACAACTCTCAAAGACTATAGTGTTAAAAAATGCACTCGATACACAAAAAGAGTTTACTGATGAGAGTAGTGCTATTGTTGCAAATGGTGGCAACAGAGAGTTTATCCTCGGTGATGAAAATGCTCATAAAATCACCTTTATACAAGACCTTAAGCAGATTCCTTGCTTAGATGCTCCATCGAAAGATATTCTAAGCGGAAATGGATTTGATGTGCATGCTTTTGATAACAAAGGAGAGATGGTTCTTGGCGGGGTAAAGATTAAATCAGATTATGGTTTTTTAGCACATAGCGACGGAGATGTGGCTATTCATGCGCTTATTGATGCTTTACTAGGTGCATCTGGCATGGGTGATATTGGGATGATGTTCCCAGACAATGATGACAGCTACAAAGGGATTGATTCCAAAGAACTTCTAAAAAAGGTTGTTACAAAGATACATAATTTTGGCTTTATCATTGTAAATGTTGATATAACTATAGCAGCACAAAAACCAAGAATTGCCAAATACAAACCACTAATGAGACAAACTCTTAGTAAAATTCTCAATCTTGAGAACTCAAGAGTAAACATAAAAGCAACAACTACTGAAAAACTCGGTTTTATAGGTCGAGGAGAAGGTGTTGGAGTTATTGCAAATGCAAATTTAAAATATTACGATTGGACAGAAACTTGAAAATACTAATTATAGAAAACGAAATCTACTTAGCACAAAGTATCGCGACAAAACTAGGTGAATTAGGTCACATATGTGAAATGTGTACATCTACAAAAGATGCTATTAAAAGCACAAACTATGATGTAGTTTTACTATCTACAAACATTAATGGTCAAGACTTCAGTCCAGTAATAGAAACCTTTAAAAAATCTATTATTATACTTATGGTTTCTTATATAAGCAACGATACAGTATCTAAACCTCTTAGTGCTGGGGCGAAGGATTATATACTCAAACCATTTATGATTGAAGAACTTATCAGAAAAATAGACCATTATCAAGACTATGAAAAACTCAAAAAAAGAAATGAAGCATATGAAAAATATTTAGCACATACATTTTCAACTCTCGAATCTGGACACAATCACGACACAATAGAACTTCCTATCTTTATATCTACAAGTTTTCAAAAGCATGCTGATGCTTTTGCCTTTGCTCATGCTAACAAAAACAACCTGCCTATCCATTTTGTAACACTTACAAATCCTAAGGCGATGAGCGAGATAGATTCACTACCTCAAAATTGCATAATATATATTATAGATTTTCAAACTATCAAAAAAAGTGATCGTAAAGCTTTTTATGAAAAAATTGCAGATAAACAAGCTATAGTAGCAAGCAGTGAAAAAGTGGAAGATACTGACTATACGGTTTTAGAGATAAAAAGTGAAAACAATGTCTTTGACCAAGGAGATATCTTGCCTATAGAAGATTATGTTAAGTTTATAGTTCTCAACTACCAAAATAAATTTCCAGATACTGAACTCTCTAAAAAACTAGGAATAAGCCGAAAAAGTTTGTGGGAAAAAAGAAAAAAATATGACATTGTCAAGAAAAAATAAAACTCTTCTTGTTGATAAAGAGGCTGCTTCAGCACTAGAACTACTAAAAGATGGTTTACTACATCCTTTAACTGGCTTGATGGGTGAAAAGGAGAGTCAAAAAGTTTTAAAAACTGGTCTTATTAATGGAAAAACATTTCCTTTCCCTTTTATTTTAGCTCCATCAGGCAAAAAAAATGAAGAGACAATTCAATCACTAAAAAAAAATGAAGAGATAGATATCCTATGCGAGGGGGAAGTTTTCGCAACTCTACAGGTTGATGAAACTTTTCAAATCGATCCAAGTGAGAGAACAAAGCATATTTATGGCACAGATGACTTAACGCATCCTGGAGTAATGGCTACCATAAAAAGACTTGGAAACTGGGCATTAAGTGGCAAATACCAACTTGTTAATGGCTCCAAAAATAACAATCAAAAAAAAATAACACTAGCAAAAAAAACTATTCAAGCTAAACATACCACCTCACTCTTTATGGCAGCTAACCCGCTCCATCGTGCACATGAGCGTCTTATACGCCAAACACTAGAAACTACAGACTTACTAGTGATATTTTTACTAAAACCATATGACAACTCAACCCTCAACTATGAGATTAGAAAAGAAGCTTTAGAATATTTTATAAATAACTTCTTGCCAAAAAACTCTACAATTGTAGTGCCTCTTGAGAACAGCTATATTTTTGCAGGGTACAATGAGATTATTATTGATTCTATAGTTGCGAAAAACTATGGATGTGATAGACTCACAGTAGGAAGAAATCACGCTGGACTAGGGATGTTTTACGACTGCAATTCAAATAAATCTATAATTGATAAAGTTATAGGGATAGATATAGAGATTCAAATAGCTAGTGAATATGTTTACTGTAATAGATGCACAACGCTTGTAAGCAAAAACACTTGTCCCCATGGGCAACATCATCAAATCTCTTATCATGCTGATTCTATACTAGAACTGCTTGAGATTGGACTACTGCCCCCAGCAGTTCTTATAAGAAAAGAGATAAGTGCCTTTTTACTGAGTAAAATATTTCCAAATAGATTTAAAAATCTTGAAAAGTTGTACTATGATATTCTCCCTGTTGCAGGACTTTTAGAAGAGCATACTGAAAAAGATTTTTATTTAGAGTTAATGAAACTCTACCAAACAACATCACTTACTTAGGATTACAATGAATTGGTTTTTTATAACTTTAGGGTATAGCGGACTAGCTCCAAAAGCACCTGGAACTATCGGAACTTTAGTTGCTTTGCCTCTAGGGATGTTAATTCTTATATATTTAGATGCGCAGACTTTATTTTTGGCAACCGTCCTCATTAGTATTATTGCAATTAAATCTATCAATAAGTATGAAGAAGAAACAGGCATTCATGATGACAAACGCATTGTTATAGATGAGCTTGCAGGGATGTGGTTTGCACTGAGTGTTGCCCCAGCTGTAAGTATATCTCTTCATGAGGTTTCAGACTTTAGCAATGGTTTTATAATACAATCAATATTATCATTTGTGCTTTTTAGATACTTTGATATTGCCAAACCATCTATCATTGGTAGAATTGACCGTGAAGCTAGAGGTGGCATTGGTGTTATGGGTGATGACATCATTGCAGGATTTGCTGCTGGCATAACAAGTGCTGCTCTATGGCAAGGGATTTTATATTTAAACATTTTTTAGGGGATTGAAGTAGGTTCAAAAAAAATTTCAAAGAGATACTCTATGAAGTTGCACATAACACCAGCACTGAGCATAATATTACTGTTGCTATTGGGCTTGTAGATACCTATCCAAATAAATATACCACATTTTCCCATGCACTCCAAGATGCTAATAAGGTGCTTTACAAAGTAAAGATAGAGGGTAAAAATCGCTATATACTCTGCAACTCTGATTTGTAAATACTTTTATATTTTTGTTTTTACTAAGTTAATCTAAGTATAATTTAAACCTATTATTCTAATCAAAAAGAAACATTATGAAAAAAACACTTTTATATCTACTGTACTTTCTTCTTGCAAATGTGCCCCTATTAGGGGAAACCACCAATAATATTCAAATAGATGAGGGTTTTGCACTCTGGATAGCTCTGTTTAGTTTAGGAGCAATTGGACTTCTCATACTTTTTTTATCTTCAAATCAACTTGAAAGATTTAAAAAAAAGACTAAAGACACAGAAGATAATCTCGCAAGAATGAACCAAACACAAAGTCAAATACTCTCAAATATGGGTGAGCATATACAAAACATTGCTCAAGAAACTGTTGATACTGCTCAAAAACTGGTACACAAAGAAAAAGAGGAAGCTATAAATCAAGAGCTTTCTAAGGTTGTAAGTTCTGAAAAGAAACTTCTAGCTATCACAACAAATCTCATTGAGTTCCTACGAATAAAATCGAAAAAAATCGAAATTGTAAATGCAAATCTAAAACTTTCAAACCTTCTCAATGATGTTACAGGAACACTAAAAGCAAATACAAAAGAGAGGGAATTGGAACTCATATATAATATTAAAAGCAATATTGCAGAAAACCTAATAGGAGACACCTTAAACATAAGTAAAGTTCTTGTAAATATCCTTCTTTTTTGTATCGAAAACAATACTAAAGAGATAGAGGTGAAAATATCCAAAAACACTATTTTAGACACAGCAGAAAACTTATACTTTACAATTGAAAGTGGTGTAAAAATAGATATAAATGACGAAACAATATTTAATTCAAACTACAACGAAGCAACTGGCACCTATGATAGTCTAGGTTTATTTATCGCAAAAGAGTTATCATCTCTTATGGGTGGTAATCTTATAGCCAAAAATAATAAAGACGGCTTTTTAGAGTTTGTTTGTAACATCCCTTTTAGATGTGATACACAAACAAAACACAATAAAGCTATACAAGAGAGTAAGAAAATCTTAATTGTTGACTCCTCTAGCAAATCAGCAACCACACTAAAAAATATGTTTATTGAGCTACATCATAAAGCTCAAATACTCTCTAAAAAAGATTTTTTATTACATACTCCAAATTTTTCTGAGTTTGACATGGTAGTTATTGATGAAAAACTATTTACAAAAAATATACTTGAGGCATTACAAAAAAGCAAGAGTAAAATAATTTCACTAACGAATCTTTTTACAATACCAAAAAAATATCCAAACTCCAAAATAGCACATACAGAACTAAGCAAACCACTAACAAGAAGAGACCTCTTTCAATCTATAGAAAAACTGTATGCACACAAATCGCAAAAAACAATTTCCAATAAAGAAGTTATTATTGATACCAAAACTCCTGTAGTACATAGAGGGGGCTTTCAAGACACTCCAAATATTGATCTAAATACATTTGCAGAATTTAGAGGAACAAAGATACTTTTAGTTGAAGACAACTCTATTAATCAAAAAGTTGTAATGGGGGTACTGAGCAAATCTGCTATAGATGTAACTATTGCTAACGACGGCAAAGAAGCTCTTGATATCCTACATAGAGAAAATCATTTTGATATTATATTTATGGATATAAATATGCCTATCATGGATGGCTATACTGCAACACAAATGATTAGAAAAGAAGATAAATTCAACTCTATTCCTATTATTGCATTGAGTGCATTAGCTTCTAAATCGGAAATAGATAAAATGTTTAGTTTTGGAATGAATGGGTACCTTGGAAAACCGCTCAAAAAAGAGAAACTCTTTACAGTTTTTGCCATATATATAAAAAAACGATTACAAGATAGACGATCAAAAAAACGGGAAGAAAAAGATTTGCAATCACTTGATGGCTTAAATATATTTAATGGTCTTGCTCAATCAAGCTCAAATGAGATATTTTACAAAGAGATACTTATCGAGTTTAAAGATGCCTATGGTGAAAGTGCTCAAGTGTTTGAAAATTTAGTGAGAGATTTTAGATATGAGCAATTAAGAATGTTTTGTGTTGATATCAGAGGGCTCTCTGGTGCTATAGGTGCTGATGATTTGCATAAACTAACAACAGAGATTCTTCAAAGGCTAGTATATAAAAAATTTGACCTTATCTCCTCGTATATAGAACTTTATGCAAAAGAACTCAGTAAAATAAACCAATCTATAGATGCCTATATAGAGCCTAAGCTCTAAACAAACATAGGGTCACTTGTTGGCTCTATCTCTTCAAAATCTTCTATGATAGTGCTAAACATTTTCATAGTCTTTTTTGCTTTTTTGGTATGTTCATCAAAAATTGCTTTTGATGCTGGAAAAGCCTCGCTCAACTCCTGATATATTACTATGCGACCATTGATATGTTTGTCTATTTCAGAAAATGCTTTACGCAAATACTCTTTTTTGGTTGTATGCCTAAACAAAGCTCTCACCATCTTCACTCGTTCTTTAATTGGAATCGATTCATCTATAGCTTCTGCTATTCTTTTAATATCCAGACGAGAAAGATATACTCCGCTGTAAGCAGGTGCTAAAAGTCTTGAAGTTAGGGCATCTACAAACTGAGGTACTGGTTCCTCATCCTCTTTATCTCCAACATCTGGATTTTGCATCTGCTTTTCATCTGGCTCTAGCGAACATTTATCTTTTACAAACTTATCAAACTCTGCTCTTAAATCACTTAAATCATGTTGGTTCATATCTTCATCTTCCTCAATTTTATTTTATTTTTATTTTTTAAAATTTCATAGCTGATTTATCATCTTTTAGATCTCCTTTTTTCTCAAAGAAATTATATGCTCCTTGAGAATATTCCTCTAATAAATCATCAAATCCTCTACAATTAGCACCAAGCTCATTCGCTCTATTTTTAAGTGATGAGAACTGTTTTTTATGTTTCATATCAATATTTATCTTTGCAAACTTTTCTATCATATCTAGGTTTAGTAAATTTGAAAAATCTAAAACAGCATCAAATTGAGAAAAATCTATACTCATACCTGTTGCTATTCTATTGATATCTGCATCCAAAACATCTGTTTCTTGTGTGAGATGCATTAACGCTTCTAAATCATCATTAAAATAGCTTATATTAAAACCACATGAAAAAAAGCTCAATACCTTGGCATATGGACTCACTCCGATTAATGCAATATTTGATACTAAATTATCTTTTAAAAACGCTGTTAAAACTCTAATAAAAAAAACATCTCCAACAAGTTTTTCTCCATCTCGAATAAGAATATCACACATCCCAGAACGCCTTACAAGTTCGGGGCTTTCATCTAAAATCTCAACAACCTTCTCAACATACTCATATGAGATTACAGCACCATTGAGATGTGATTTTTTCATATTTGAAGCAGTAAAGAAAAAATCATCCTCTCTGACATTCATCGGTATCATCATCGCATCTTTATTATTGGCTTTAAATTTACGATTTAGAGTTGCACAAAAACTACTTTGCCCCGCCTCTTCACCAATAAAGCCATACAATTTTGTGTGATGAGATATCTCATTTGCATCGTTCATCATAGTATAAATCTCCCCTTAGACATCATCTATTATCCCCCAAAGTTCCCTCGCTTCTTCATCTTCTGCCTTACATCTATAACAAAGCGTATCATTGTTGTTTGTGCTAAAAACAACATTACACTCATCACACCGCACTACTCTAAAAGAGATTAAATTTTGCACCTTAGGCTCAAAAAACTCTTGAACATTATATGAAGGTGAGAGTGTAATTGCATTTGACTCGCACACATCATGACAAATATTGCATTTTATACATAAAAATGGATCAAAATCTATCTTTGAATTTTTAATATCTGAGCTTAAAGCTCCTGTAGGGCAAACCCTATAACACATCTGACACGCTGTACAAGATTCCATATCCATAAGTTTAGCAGAGGTAAACGATACCTCTGTAGCATCCACTATATGATACTGAGACGGCTTCTCTACCCTCTTTATAGCTGTAAAAAATATCTTTCTTTTCTCAGGTATCTTCTTTTGTCTTAAAAGTGCAATATCAGTTTTTTGAAGTGTATGCTCGACTAATTCATCACTAGCTTTTTTCACTTCAAGCTCAAAACTATGCTTTGTTTTTGCCACTGTATTTAAGTTTATATTGCGAAGAAAATCTCTTCTAGTGCTCTCTTTTTCCTCTTCTTTAGTAAAACAGATATTTTCTAGCTTTATGACCGCTTCATTTTCCATAGCCTCTAAGAGATAGGTAGCCTCTTCATAATTTTCAAGTATTTGAGGCTTACACTTATGTGCAATCTCACATCCATCACAATGCCCCATATCCAAAACAATTGTCTTTTTGAGAACACTCACAGATATCAGATGCTCAACACTTAAAGCTGCGATACATGGAACATTTTTTTTACAACTTATAAGGTTATCTTCATCTTCAACAAAATCAAAGAAAAAATCAGTTGGATTGAAATCATCTAATTTCAAAGCTTCATTTGGACACACAGCATCACAAGCTCCACATCCAACGCAAGCAGAAAAATTGATACTTGGAAGTGGATTATCTGCTACGATAATAGCTCCTGTTGGACAGATAAGCTCACATCTATTGCACTCGCTATCTTTACTCAAAGAACGAACACAAACACCCGCATGTAAATGTATCATAACTTTTTAACTAAATACTCATTATCACTTAGTATAAACTCTAACGCCATCTCTGCAGCATCATAATAAAGTGGAGTTCTTGCTTCAAACTTCATATTTATCAAATAGATTGGAGCCCATTGAAGTAGATGTTTATTTAAAAATTGATGCTGTACCTCTTGTAATTCACCGACAGCTTTAGTATCACCACTCTCAAAAGCTTTTAATTCAGCACTTGCTAAGTGATGCATAAACTCAAACTCTATACCAATATGGTCAGCTGAGACAGTACGAGCAGCTTCAAAATCAACCATAAAGTCATAAGCACTGTACATATCAGTAACAGGATTTGCACCGCCAGTCTCCACTTTCTGATCTTGGCGTGTGTAAAAAGTTTCATATGGGATGAGATGTAAAATAGAAAGATTTACAAAATCTGGATTCAGATACTCCTCTAAAAGCTTTTTCTCCTCCATCTCAACAAGAGGCTTCCACTCTTTTAATGTAGGAAAAAAATCTAAAACAATCCCATCTCTTTTTATCATCTTTAATGTATCTAACTCCAGTTCTTGAAGTAAGATACGGGATAATAGTGCATAAATATTTACTCTAGCTTGTGTTTGTTCCATCAATGCCTCTATTGTATATAAATTTAATTAGTGATGATTTTATCACAAATTACTGAAACTACCTTGATATTAACTCCTTAATTAAATAATGGAGGTCATTATCTGATTAACAGTAATACTCACCTCTTTTATATCTTTTACCTCTGTGGACATAAATTTATCAATTTGCTCCTTAATAAGTTCAAATGCCTCACTCTCATTCTCTATATAATTATCAAATGCAACTTTTGGGCTTTCATTAATTCTTTTAAAACTAAGGATCTTCTCTGTATAGTGAACAACAATATATTCTATAAAATGAAGTATCTGATGGCGAAGTATCTTTTCATCATCTGTTGTTATCTCAATAGAATCAAGTGATGTTATCATCTCAAGTATTTTAAATTCACTCACTACAAGGTAAAAGAGTAGTGCAACATTTTCAAATGAATGGGAGGATGTCTCTTTCACCATAATGGCTGCAACGGCAAACCTCAAATACTCAATTGCAGAGAAAAAGAGATTAAATTTTTCATTATCTTCAACTATATCGAGAACATCATCTTGCTTAATCTTTCCTATAATTTCAAACAAACTACCTTTATAATCAAGTATGTGATTTACATCAACTTTATGTTTATCAATATACTTCAACATCCATCTTGTACTAAAGATAAGAGTTCTCTCTATCTCGTCTAAAAATTTATATTGTTTTTTAATATCCATTTTGAAATCATTTCTGTATATTTCATATCGGATATCATTCGCGCCAAAAAGTTCATTTGTGATAAGGTATGATTTTATTTTTAATAAAAATCGTTCTTTTTGTTTTTCTCTATAGGTAGCTATAAATGTACTCCCTTGAAGATTAATAATTATATCTGCTATCACAGTCGCTATAATTTCACGACGGAGTGGATGGTGAGATATCTCATGCTCATATGCACCAACAAAAGATTTTGGAAAATATTTAAAGAGATACTGCTGTGCAAAAGTTTCATCAATTAAATTAGATTCCAAAAGTAAATTTTTTAGAAAAATTTTAGAATAAGAAACTAAAGAACTAAGAACTGGTCGTACAATTGAGCCCCTAGGACACAAAACTTCATTGATATTTTCATTTTTTGGAATATAAAAATCTTTTCTACTAAAACTATTTAGAGTATTTTCAAGCACCTCTATAACTGATAAGAAGTCCTCTTGATATTTCCTACTTAAATGAGCATCCCTTGAAATTGTTAAAGCTTGATGGTAGTTGTTCCAAAGAACTAAGTTTACAACCTGTTGAGTTAAATTTTTAAGCGTTGCATCAACACCCTCTTCATCCAAAAGATTTTTTGATTTTATAATACTTAGGAGTATTTTGAGATTCACTTCATGGTCAGATGTGTTTACTCCAGCGGCATTATCTATACCATCTATATTTATCTCTCCACCATTCTTTGCATACTCTATTCGAGCTCTCTGAGTAAAGCCTAAATTACCACCCTCACAAACAACCTTTGCATGAACCTCATGAGCATCGAGTCTTACTGCTTCATTTTGCTTATCCCCCAAGTCTAAGCTACTCTCATCTATACTTTTCACATAGGTTCCAACACCTCCGTTAAAGAGCATATCTACCTTCATCATGAGTAGTTTTTTAGCTAACTCCTCACCACTCAAAGCTTTCTTTGATGTGCCAACCATCTTTTTTATCTCTGGAGTTAACTCTATGCTTTTTGTTGAACGAAAAAATACTCCACCACCATTAGAGATAAGCTCTTTTTTATATGCGCTCCAACTGCCATCTTTTGCACTAAATAAACGCTCTCTCTCTTCATAACTTTTTTCTACATCAGGAGTTGGATCTATAAATATCTCTTTATGTGAAATTGCAGCTAAAAGTTTAAACTGTTTGGAATACAAAAGTCCATTTCCAAACACATCCCCTTTCATACTTCCTATCCCAACAATTGAAATAGACTCTTTTTGGATATCTATCCCTTTTTCGATAAAAAATCTCTCCGATGAAACCAATGCACCACGAGCCGTTATCCCTAACTCTTTATGTCCAAAACCATTACTCCCGCCACTCGCAAAAGCATCCCCTAGCCAGTAACCTCTTTGCTTTGATATAGAGTTTGCCACATCACTCATAGAAGCTGTCCCTTTATCAGCAGCGACTACAAAATAGGTATCATCCCCATCATAAGCGATAATATTTTCATCTCTTACAACTTTTTCATCTACCATATTATCAACTAAATCAAGTAGATTATGTATAAACTTCCTATAAACACACTCAAAAACCTCTTTAGTAATTTCTGACTTATCTTTATGGATAACAAATCCACCCTTTGCACCATCAGGAATAATGATAGAATTTTTTCCCTCTTGGGTAATCATAAGTGATTTTATCTCTTGACGATAATCTTCATCTCTCTCGCTCCATCTAAGTCCACCACGACTAATCTTACTCATCCTGAGATGTAATCCACTAAAATCAGGATGATACACAAAAGACTCTATATTTGGTTGCAGACCTCGTAAATTTTCAGAATAAGATGCAGTGTCTATCTTAAATGATATAGCGGCATGCTTTAAAAAATAGTTCGTTCTCAAAAGGTTTTGAATAAGAGCATAGGTAAGTTTTAAAATTTTATCATCCATGATGTTTGGGACATCTTTAATTTTTTCTTCTATTGTTCTTTCTAACTCTTTCATTAGCTTTTCGCGCTTAGTGAGTGTTGGATCAAATTTTGCAAAGAAATACGCAACAAAGAGTTTAGAAATATTTGAATACTCTGTGATTGTATGCAAAATAGAACCCTGATTTACAGCTATTACGGACTGATCAATATACTCGATAAATGCTCTTAGAAGCATCACTTCCCGTATAGACAAATTTTCATTATACACAAGTGCGAATAATTTGCATCTTGATAAGATGATACCATTGAGCGAATCAGAAATCACTTTCTCAATATTACACTTAGCTTTCGTGATTTTTTGCATATCATCAAGCTTGAGATTAAACCTATTTATATAAATATATTTTTTATTTTTTTGTATCTTATATGAAACCTCATCGATTATATTAAAACCAAAATCATGTAAAATTGGAATGATTGAAGACAAGTATAGCTGAGAAGTAGCGTATATATTTATAGATGAATGTTTTAAGTCAATCGTTATTTCAGTTACAATTTTTTCTTTCATAACATCTTTAAAAAGCTCATCACTTACTCTTAAGTCTTCTGAAGATACCAAACTTGAACACACTTCTTTTATAGTGTTTGATGACATTAAAAAATCCTTTTAAAATCGCTTTGGTGTATTGTAACACAATCTTATTTATGCTAAAATTCTCGAAAGGATTTACTATTTTTTACGCAATGATACATACCATTCACATTTTCGCTGTTTTTATTTATGGTGGTTTTTTATTTGTTGATAATCTATTTTTATCAAAAATGACACAAACTCTTAATGAAGATGAGCATAAAAAAGCTCGTGAAGCGATTATGATGCATGTCCGTAAAGTTGTACCTTATGCTCTTTTAGTAGCTGTCGCTAGTGGTTTGTATATGATTACGCAAATCTTTGGTGAGATAGGTGAAGATGGTATGAGTAGCTTTCAAATCATGTTAAGTATAAAAGCATTTTTAGCTTCATGGCTAGGAATCAGAGGCTTCAATCAAAAGTTTTTTGGAATAAACCCTTGGGTATTTACAAGTCATGTTTTCCCTTTCTCATTAGTTATAATAATCATACTATTATCTCAGTTTATGTATATAATAAATTAGCAATAACTTAAAATATTTTGCTATTAAAGCACCACGCATAAGCATGTGACACAAAAATGACAAAATAATTTAAGTAAAAAACACAATAAAAGTGATATAATTGTGTTAGGTTAAAACACAAAAAAGGTTTTTTATGAAATTAGTTACAAAAATACAACTTGCTTTTGCACTTATTATCACTATAGTATTAGCTCAGAGCTTGATGACATACAATGGTGTGAACTCTATTGGAAGTGAGATAGATGAGATAGCGGATTATCAAGTGCCTATAAATACTCTTATGATGGCTATAGAAAAAGATATATTAGCTGAAGAGGTGATTTTATACGAGATGATTCTTGCATACAAAGAAAACGACAGTAAAATTCTCAAAAAACTAAAAGAAGAGATAAAAGAGATAGAAGATGGTACCAATGAGAAGTGTGACAAAGCAACAGCTCTCGTTGATGCAGCGATACAACAATCACATCGAAGTGAGATAAAAAATGAATACCAAAAAATAAATACTATCTTAGTGAATGTATATGAGCAACAAAAAGAGTTTGAGCGACTCTTAGCAGAGCTTGAAAATGATATGCATAGCACTTCTCATGAGAAAATCAACAAATATAAAAGTCAAGTTTCACATCTTATACATGAGATGGATCAAGAGATATCAATCTCGGCTCGCAGTTTGACTTTTCTTCTTGAAGCTTCAACGCAACAGGCTAAAGAGGATGAACATAGTGTTACAAATACAATCATAACAATCTCTATACTTGTTTTTATACTTGTTAATATCATAGGCTTTTTAATCGCAACACAATTTAAAAGTGCAATTCATAAACTTCAAAAACATATCAATTATATCTCTGAAAATAAAGATTTAAGTATTCAACTCCAAAACAATGCAAATGATGAGATGGGTATGATTTCAAGAGATTTAAATGGACTTACAAGCTCTTTAAGAGAGGTGATAGAGAGTTCTAAAAATAGCTCTGCTGAGAATGCTTCTATCTCTCATGAACTCTCTACTACTTCCTTAAGTGTGGGTACCAATGTTGAAAAGTCAGTTGTTATTGTTAACGATGCAACCCAAAAAGCAGTAGAGATAAAAAACGAAATCATTTCAGCTATTGAAGATGCACAAGAATCTAAACATGAAATAGTACGAGCAAACGAGAATCTGAATGAAGCCAGAACGGACATTATCGCCCTTACATCACAGGTGCAACATAGTGCTGAACTAGAGGTTGACTTAGCCCAAAGAATGAGTACTCTCTCACATGATGCAGATGAAGTAAAAACTATTCTTGAGGTTATCTCAGATATTGCAGACCAAACAAACCTCCTTGCACTTAATGCTGCTATCGAAGCAGCTAGAGCTGGTGAGCATGGTCGAGGTTTCGCTGTTGTTGCTGATGAAGTGAGAAAACTTGCAGAGAGAACTCAAAAAACACTTACAGAGATTAATGCAACCATCAATGTCATAGTACAGTCTATAGTGGATGTTAGTGGACAAATGGGAGCCAATTCAGAAGATATTCAAAAATTAGCAGATATGGCTGCAGAAGTTGAAACAAAAATAAATTCGAGTGTAGATATTGTAAATCTAGCTGTAGAAGCAAGTGATAAAACTGTTCATGATTTTGAAAGAACAGGACATAATGTTGAAGAGATTGTAGAAGATGTCTCAAAAATCAATGAAATATCCTCACAAAATGCAAGAAATGTTGAGGAGATTGCAGCTGCTGCAGATCACCTCAATTCCATGACAGACGATCTGCATACAAAACTTGAAATCTTCCGTACCTAGAAAAGTTGTACTCATTGGTGCCTCCACAGGAGGTCCCGGTATAATTCAAAAAATTATAACTGCACTACCACAGCTCAATGATGTCAGCTTTATAATAGCTCAACATATGGCGAGGGGGTTTATCCAAAGCTTTGCTAAACGCTTACAGGGACACAGCTTAAATACTATTGGTTTGGTACATAATGGTCAGTTTTTTGAATCTGGTAATATTTATCTTTGTTGTGGTCATGCAGGTGTACTATTAAAAGACAATATTCTAGAATTTACTCAAGAAAATTCACCTGAAGATGCATTTAACCCCGATATCAATCTTGTATTTAACTCCTTCATACCATTTACACAAGAGATTAAAATACTCAGTATAATATTAACAGGGATTGGAGATGATGGGGTGAGTGCGTGCAAAGATCTTAGCATAAAAGGTGCGAGGTGCCTTACACAAAAAGCCTCTAGTGCTGTAGTTGATGGGATGCCTAGTCATGCTAGAGAGAGTGTTCCCAATATTGAAATCCTTGATACAGACACCATAATCAAGACAATTCAGGAGTTTTGTAGCTAATGTTTAATTTTTTCAAGAAAACAGAAAAACGAGTCGAAACAGAAAAACGAGTCGAAACAGAAAAAAAAGTGATTCGAGAAGAAGATTTTAAAGATGTTACACCAGTAGCCACATATTTCAAAAATGAAACAGGAGTTTCATTTGACGCTCAAACTTCTATACTGAGAAATAAACTTATGACATTTTGTAGGCAAAGAGAGATAGAATCTTTTACAAAATTACTCCAACTAATACACAGTGACAAAAAGATAAAACAAGAGCTTACAGATGAACTCACAACGAATGAAACATTTTTTTATCGTGAATTTAAGCAGATTGAAAACTTAGTCAAACTCATCAAGGCATCACACTCGAGTGTTCGCATACTGTGTGCACCATCTGCGACAGGAGAAGAACCGTACAGTATTGCAATAGCCTTACTTGAAGCTGGCGTAAATTCCAGCAGTTTTAGCATTGTAGGGATAGACATCAATTTAGATGCTCTTAGTAAAGCTCATAAGGCTGTTTATAAAGAGCGTAATGTAAGGAACCTTTCACAGAGCATAATAATGAAGTATTTTACACAAACTGATAATAAATATATCTTGAATAATAAGATTAAAGCACTTGTTAGCTTTAAGCAATTTAATATTTTTGATGATTCACTAAGGCAACTTGGAAAATTTGATTTTATTTTTTCAAGAAATATGCTTATCTATTTTGATAAAGAAACAAAATTAAAAGCTAAAGCAATTTTAGAAAATTTACGAAAAAATGATAATCACGAGATATTTTTTGGCCATGCCGATCTGTTTTAGGGCACCTCTAAAAAGTAACAACTACTCCCAATCCTTATACATATCATTAGAGTGTTTATCTTTTTTATATCGTCTGGAATTTTTATTTTTATCTAGCTGATTTGAACTATACAATAAATCACTTTTTATATCTTCTGCATCTTTATCAGAATCTTTTAATCTAATCATTTTTTGAACAAGTTTTTGTAAATCTTGTAATTCACCCTTATAAAGTGCAATCTCTTCAACTCTGCTTAAAAGTTTTAAAGCATTGTCACACTTCTTTATATACCCTTTTTTTGTTAACTCGGGAGTGTTAAGTAAGTACGATATCATACTCTTGTGGAACCTCTCTAAGGCTCTTATATAACGAAGTCTCGTTGAATTTTCTATAGCTTTATTTGATGCTGCCATTTTATACCTATTTTAATTTTTTATAGCTATAATTATACACTTAATTTTGGAGAAAACATTGAACAAAATATTATTAACCTGTATCTTTTTGGCAAGCTCACTATTTGCAAGCGTTACAAATGAAAGTCCATCGATGGGAATACTAAACTCAAATACCCCTATCATCGACATCAGGACACCGAGAGAGTGGAGAGAAACTGGGCTTTTAAAAGGAGCTATCCCAATTATGTTTTTCAATGAGCGTGGTGGATACGACCTAGAGGGATTTTTAAAAGAATTACATTCCAAAGTTGATACAACTAAGCCATTTGCACTTATATGCCGCTCTGGTAGTAGAACAACGACAATTGCTAAATACTTATCGGATCAGTATGGATACAAAATCATAAACCTGCAAGGTGGTATGAACATAGTAAGAGCGAAACAACTCCCTATTACACCGTATAAATAGTGCCCTCATTTATAAAATTTCTATTTTTCTTTAGCCTAAGACTCGTTATCACCTTTAGTGTCTTAGGGTTTTTGATATTTTTACTTTGGGGTGCTTTGTATCTAATTATATACTAAAGTAATGATTTGATAACATTGCTAACACCCTGATGTAGGTTATAATGTGCAATAGGAAAATCTAGTGATTCGCTCTCAAGATTTACTGTATATTGTGCAAGATAATCACCAAGCAGTTTTAAATCGATCTCTTCATATTTTTCACATTTTACATCATCGAGTCTTGTTCTGAGTAATTTTCCAGCATTATTTGATTTTTGTATAGTAAAAGCGAGTGTTTTTAAACTTAGAAAATCACTCCAATCTAAAAAAAGCTCTGGAGTTAAAGTATCAGCACTTGCACCCTCTGGAGTAAAAAGCATATTAGCATCTCTTAAAGGTACAAGTACGCTCAGTATCGCTGTTGCAAAAGGAACAACTTTATCACCCCAAAAAGGGGATTCATTCCTTGTTTGTAACTCAGCATGAATGGCGTCAACTATTGTTTGAAGTGTTTCACTTTTAAAAAGCTCATAACTTGTTATATTCATTGCTTACCTTATGACTTATTAATCTGTTTTTTAGTAACTTCTGTTTGTGAGTTTTTCACTACACTACTCCCCTCAAACACACCTTTAGCCTCAATTATAAGCTCTGCAGATTCTATAGTTCCACTCACTTTTCCACTCGCTTTAATCTCAACTCTTTGTGCGTTTACAGTCCCCTCAATGAACCCTTGAACAACTAATCTTTGAGTAATAATATCACCCTTTATGTGTCCACTTTTACCTATATTTACCTCTTTTTTAGAGTCAATTACACCTTCAAATTCACCATCTACATATAGATTGCAAGAGAGCTTCATTTCCCCTTTGATTGCTGAGCCAGCGGTGATGATGGTAGTGTTTGTGTCGGGTTTGTTACCTTGATGTGCGCTATCGCCGTTATTAAAGATTGCCATGGTATTTTTTTCTCCTTTTCAAATATCTCTTTATAATTTTGTACCGTCCACTTAATAAACCAAAACGGATTTAATGCCCGTCCAATAAAACGAACTTCATAATGCAGGTGTGGTCCACTACTCATCCCTGTGTTACCTGTATAAGCTATAAGATCACCTTTTCTTACATACTTGCCTGATTTTATCACAACTTTATTTAAATGACCAAAATAAGTCTTAAATCCGTAGTTATGCTGGAGTATGATTAAATTTCCAAAACCACTTTTTTTGTGAAACCCTGCATATTCTACCACACCATCAGCAGTAGCATACACTTTTGTTTTCATCTTGGCTCGCATATCACTACCACGATGAAACTCTCTTCTATTGAGTGTTGGATGTGTTCTGTAGCCAAATTTACTAGTTATCCCATTATATTTAATAGGGGAACCATTTGGAATAAATTGCAAAATTGTCGCCATACTCTCAGAGTTTAGTTTTGTTAAACTCACTCTCTCTTGCAAAGGCATATCTTCAACTGGAGCTAATCCTATAAGAGTCTCTATCTCAGATAAAGAATCAGAGACCTCCTCAAGTTCCTGTTTTTTAACATCTAAGGCAAATTCTGTATCTCTTACACTTTGGTTAAGTTTTTCATTCTTTTCATGCAACTTAGAGTATGCCACTTCCATATCAAGGCGTTTTTTTTCTATATTATCTACTGCATCATTAAGATAATAGATGGTGCCTGCAGCAATCAAGGCAACAAGCCCTAAAAACATCACAGCATAAAGAATTGCCCTTTTAACAAAGTGATGAAGATTAAACTGTCTTACTCCATTGTCATCATTAATAGTAACTGTAAAATGATTATTCATGATGCCCTTTTAAAAACTCTTCTACTACGCTAAACGAACCGAAAACTAGATACTTTTGCTCAGGGTCTATCTTTTTAAATGTTGTATATTCTATCTCTAAGTTATTTAAAGTATTTTGAAGTTGGAGTTTTGACTCTATTCTTTTGTCATTTATATCTATTATTTCGACATTAATTATAATCGGCTTTAAAATATCTAATATTTCTTTATAATCTTTATCTTTATAACTATTATATATCAATACATATTTATTAGGCTTCAAGGCATCTACTATAGATGATGCAGCTAAGGGGTTATGCCCTACATCTAGTAAAATATTGTCACTATATTGACTTAAACGCCCAAAAAGTCTAGCACCATTAAAATCATTAACCTCATAATTTATCTTTAAAAACTTTAATGCACAAATACTAAGCTGTAAGTTATTTTGTAAATACTCAACAAGTGCTAAATTATTTGAAATTTGCTCTATCTTTGAAAAATCATCATTATTTAATAGTTCAGTTGTATTATAAATATTCAAATCATTTTCAAGCATCATAGCTTCTGCTATATCTTGTACTTTTGTGAATTTTTGAGAAGCGATGATGGCATTATTTTGTATAGCATTGAGTTTTGTTGTAGCTATCTCTTGTATAGTTGAACCCAAAAATAATTGATGGTCAAAGTCTATAGGAGTAACAAGCGTTAACTCTTTTTTAAAAACTGCTGTTGCATCATGCTCTCCACCAAGTCCAGCTTCTAAAACAATGTAATCACACTCTTTAAATATCAACATTCCAAGAAAGGTTGTGTATTCAAAATAACTAAGAGTATCCGCATCTTCTTTTGTTAAAATTGTTTGTAAAAACTTATGAGTTTCATCAAGAGTTTCATCTGAAATATTTTTACCGTTTAGCCAAATGCGTTCATTAAATTCTAAAATATGGGGTGAAGTATAATGACCAACATTAAAGCCTTGTGAGTTGAGTGCTGTTGCTAAAAAACGCCCTGTTGTCCCTTTACCATTTGTGCCGATGAGATGAATTATTTTTGGATGTGTAAAATGAGTTTTAATCTTCTCATACACTCTTGGCATACGGGTATAGTCTATAGTCTCATAAAAAAGTGGTTTTGCTTTTAAAAATTTATTTAACATCTGTTAGTTGTATGCTACGCGATCTCTTCCATCTTTTTTCGCTTTATACAGATACTCATCCGCTGAGTTTATAACATGTTGAAATGATGGATGTTTTTTTCTTTCACTTACTCCGCAACTTACTGTTAATTTTATTCTTTTGCCCTTATACATAAAACGGGCTTTTTGCACATGTTTTCTAACTTTTTCAGCAAAAACAACCCCACCTTTTGTATCTGTATCGCTTAATAGTGCAAGAAATTCTTCACCACCAAATCTTCCTACTATATCTACAGTTCTAGCCTCTTTTTTAAGTATTTTTGCAAAAGCAACAAGAACGGCATCCCCTGCATCATGTCCATAATTATCATTTACATCTTTAAAGTGATCAAGATCAAACATAACTATTGAAAAATTACGACCATAACGCTCATACTCAGCTTCTTTGATATGCAAAAACTCATCTAAAGCTCTTTTATTGTAAAGCTTTGTTAAAAAGTCCTCTTTCGACTCTTCTTTTGCAGTAGCTAACTCACGCTCAAGCTTATGTACTTTTTCTGTGAGACTCAACACTTCAGTATTATGTGTTTTCAAATCACTGCTAAGACCCTGAGTGCTCTCCTCTAAAGCACAAGCAATTGTAAAAAGTTTTTTATGTGTAATTTTAAAATTTGAAACAGATGCCTCGTTGTAAAGTTCTAGTTCACCCTTTATCTTTTGAATTTCACTATTTGAACTATCCGACCTCTCTATCATATTTATTAGTTTTAATGAGAGTTTATCTAATACACCATCAAGAGACTTCAGCATAGTTTTAAGAGTATCTTTATCTAAGGCTATTCTTAATGAAATAGCTGATCTTATCTCACTTTCCATACTTTGGCTTTCTAAAAGACTCGGTTGATTTTTGATTCTGTCGCTTAATTTTGCTATATCCTCATTAACACTCGAAGCTATGGAAGGAACAAGTGAAGCAACTAAAAGAGCAGATATTTTCGATAAATCTGCATTATTTGAATGAGTACACATAGAAAGATTTGAAAAATCTAAATTTAAAATTGTTTCTGCAAGATCTTCAGCATTAACATCTCCAACCTGCTTTAATTTTTGCAAAAATGTATCATCATAAGTTGTTATAAAATTTACCCACAACTGTCTATATTGATCTATTTGAGTAGCTGTTGGTTGTGTTTGTAAAATATCTATACTTTTTTTAGCTAAAAGGGCTGCCTCTTTATTGTGAAGCACCTCTACAACCTGCAGTACTCTTTTAATAAAAATTGTTTGTGATTCAACTATTTCTGAGCATTTTGAGGGATTTGTTCTATTTAACTTTGCTACTATAAAGCGTACAAACTCATTCATAGTCTTTATTCGATAAGTGCTTAGCTCTTTTTGAAACTCTTTGTTTAGAGTTTTAGTAAATGTCTCTAGCTGATTACAATCTTGAACATCCATACCAGCTTTTTTTGCCTCTTTGCAAAAAGCATCATTATAAAAATCTGGTGTTAATAGTTTTCCCTCTAACTCCAATCTCTTAATAGCTTTTTTAATAATCGTCTGAATACTCATAATTTACTTCCTCTTATTTACTCTTTAGCTCGAGCTCCCTCTGCTGAGACCTGTGCTACAAATGAATTAATTGCTTTACTTGCACTTTGGTTAATCGCTTCAAATCGCTCTTGATCAGTTACAACAGCATTGGGCTGAACTGAGAAATCATAACTTCCTTTAGCTACATACTTTTTAGAAATTCCATTATGATACCGAGTTATATTTAAAGTTATACTCATTCTATACCCAACTACATACCCGTCTATATTATAGTGAACAGGGGAATATCTCGGGGTTGAAATACTAAGAATCAAATGTGTGTCAGAATGTACTTTATCAGTTAAAGAGGCTTGAAACACTTCAACAATAGCACCATCCACAGCATCTTTTATGATTACTGTATTTTCTGGATTTTGTGCTGAGATTACAACACTCGTACTCACTTTCTCACCCACTATATCACGAGAAAACTTAGAACTAGGCTTATATCCGCACGAGATAAATAAAGATACTATCAAAATAGATACTATAACTTTTAGTGCAACTCTCAACAAAGCTAGCCTTTTATCACTATGTTTACAAGCTTATTAGGAACAACAATCTCTTTTACGATTGTTTTTCCCTCTAACCATTTCTCAACACTTTGTTTTGCGATGCTAATAATATCTTCTTTAGACTCATCTATAGCTACTTCTATCTCTGCTCTTCTTTTTCCATTGACAGAGACACCTAGAGTAATGCTATCGAGAACAAAAACCTCTTCTAGAACTCTTTGTGGATTTAAGTTATTCAAATTAAAATATTCATCACTTATTTCCCAGCAAATATGTGGAATAATAGGCTCCATTATTGAGCTAAGAATCCAATAGCCTTCACTCCATACACCAGAATTATTCTGTGCATTTAGTGCATTCATCGCTTCCATGGTACCTGCTATAAGTGTATTAAATGTGTATCTTTCATTATATACATCATTTGCACGCTTCAGAGCTTCATACACTTTTGTGCGTGCAAATTTTTCCTCTTTAGAGAGACAAGAGTGGTCAATTGTTGGAATAGAGTCTGTTGCAACAATATTTGAGCTTCTATCAAAAAATCTTTTTATAAACTTATATGCACCCTCTACCGCATTATCATTCCACTCTAATTCTTGAGTTGGAGGCGCTGCAAAAAGGATAAAAAGTCTTGCTGTATCTGCACCATATTTAGCGATGATAGCATCAGGATCGACTGTATTACCTTTGCTCTTTGACATCTTTGCACCATCTTTTAGTACCATCCCCTGAGTCAGAAGATTATCAAATGGCTCATCAAAATCAATATAGCCTAAATCACGAAAAACTTTTGTAAAAAATCTTGCGTATAAAAGGTGTAGTATGGCATGTTCTATCCCACCAATATATTGATCAACTCCCATCCAATACTTTATCTGCTCTTTTGAAAATGCCTCTTTTTCCCAGTTTACCTTAGATGCACAAAAGCGTAAAAAGTACCAAGAAGACTCAACAAAAGTATCCATAGTGTCTGTTTCACGAATAGCATCTTTACCACATTTTGAACATTTACAATGTTTCCAAGTTGGATGATTATCAAGTGGATTTCCCTCACCTGTAATCTCTACATCTGCAGGAAGAGCAATTGGGAGATTTTCTTTTTTCTCCATCACTAACCCACAATCATCACAATGGATAAAAGGGATAGGAGCACCCCAATATCTCTGACGGCTCACTCCCCAATCTTTTAGTTTATAGTTTGTAGTTTTTTTACCTATCTTGTTTTCTTCAAAATACTTAATGATGTTGTACTGAGATTTTTTAGAGTTAAGTCCATTAAACTCACCAGAATTAAAAAGCTCACCAACTTCTGTGTAAGCTTTCCCCTCTTGTGTTTCACCCTCAAAAGGCTTAATAACCGCATTGATTGGAAGGTCATATTTTTGTGCGAAATCAAAGTCTCTATCATCATGTGCAGGAACTGCCATCACAGCGCCACTTCCATAATCCATCAATACAAAATTAGCAATCCAAACAGGGATTTTTTTACCCGTTAGTGGATGAATAACATCCAAACCAAGCGCTACACCCGATTTCTCTTTTTGTCTATCAATAGAAGATGTGTTTTTCATTACATCTATTTGTGTCTTGACTCTATCATCTAAGAGGTCGTTCTCAATCATGTAAGTAACAATAGCATGTTCAGGAGCTAAAGCCGTATAAGAAACACCATAAATAGTATCAGGGCGAGTGGTAAAGACATCAAAGCCTTTAAACTCATTATCCAAAATGGATAATGAGTTTTCATCAAAGAAAAGGTCAAATGCAAGACCATTTGATTTTCCTATCCAATTCTCTTGCATAGTAAGAACTTGCTTTGGCCAGCCACCCTCAAGTTTTTGAAGAGTCTCTAAAAGTTCATCAGCATACTGAGTAATTTTAAAGTAGTACTGATTCATATCTTTTTTAACAATTGGAGTATCACATCTCCAACAACATCCATCAACCACCTGTTCATTTGCTAAAACAGTTTGGTCATGTGGACACCAGTTTAAAAGACCTTTCTCTCTATAGAGAAGACCTTTTTCAAACATATCTATGATGAAACCTTGCTCAAACTTTGTGTAAAGCTCATCACTCGTTGCAAATTCACGCTCTAAAGAGAAAGAAAAACCGAGAGATTTAAACTCCCCTTTCATATAGTCTATATTGTCATAAGTCCATGTTTTAGGATTAGCATTATTTTTAATAGCTGCATTTTCAGCAGGCATCCCAAAACTGTCAAAACCAATAGGATGCAGAACATTTTTACCTTGTTGGCGGTGGTATCTTGCAAAAGCATCACTTATAGAGTAGTTCCTAACATGACCCATATGGAGTCTTCCGCTTGGAAAAGGAAACATACTTAGTATATATTTCTTCTCTTTAGTAAAATCTTCACTCGGCTCAAAACTTCCGTTTTGCGCCCAATACTCTTGCCATTTTTTTTCTATAGTTTGTGAATTGTATTCCAAAAATATTCCTAATTTTTAATAATCATCTTTTGTTTTATTGCTCTCAATGTAAATAAGACCAACAGAGAACAGATTTGCTATAAGTGCACCAATAGTCAAAGCGATTGCCCACTCTAAATTTCCAACAACCACTAAATAAACAAATGCAGGTATAAGGTGTAAATCAGCCACTAATGAGGATGCCAACAGTTCGGCAGAAAGAAGATTTCTAACACCAATTTTCAAAAATGTAGATACAAGATTTAAACTCGCAGCTACAAAAAGTGCAACTGCACTATGCTCATACAAAAACCCAGCTATCGATGTTAAACTCATTAAAGAGAAAAACACATATATTACTTTACCCCAATCCATGATTGCTACCTTAGCTTAAAATTGAGGTGATTATACAAAAACTATGTTAATAAGTGACTGAATAAGATCTAAGTACTGAGTTAAAAATAGGGAAGAGATTGTAAATATTTTGCTTTGACCTTGTTTTAGCTATGTTTGGTAACTGAGACTTTAGTCCCGAAAATTGGTGAGGCTACAGCCTCGCTTCCAATTTTGTAATAGATCTCTTTTTATAATCTTCTACATAACACCAGATTCAAATTGTGCACGCATTTTTTCTTTTTCTGCTTCTCGTTTTGCTTTTTTAGCAAGTTTGTTATGGTAGTTTTTCACATCAAAACCGAACCATAAGAGGATTGGTGAGGCAACAAAAACTGACGAGTAAGTACCAACAACAACACCTACTAAAAGTGTAAATGCAAAGGCATGGATAATTTCACCACCAAACATAAAGAGTGTAAACACAACAAAGAAAGTTGTAAGAGATGTTAGGGTTGTTCTCGCTAATGTTCTTGTAACTGACTCATTAATAGTATCAGATAATTCTGTGTTTCTGGAGTTCGTTACACCCTCACGAATACGATCAAATACAATAATAGTATCATTGAGTGAATAACCTAAAATCGTTAAAAGTGCCGCAAGAACATCCAAGTTCACATCTAAACCAACAAGTGCAATAGCGCCTAAAGCGATGGATATATCATGAATAAGTGCAACTATAGAAGCAACAGCAAATCGCCACTCAAACCTAAATGCAACATAAATAAGAATACCTATAATTGCCAAAACAAGCGACATAATCCCTTTTTCTTTTAACTCAGAACCAACTTTTGGACCCACTATGTCAACACGACGGATTTCATAGTTACCAGTATCTTTTAAAGCTTCTCTAGTTATATCACCAATATCAACAGTAACATCACCAGTAGTAGTTTTCATGCGTATAACCACCTCATCTGGCGAACCAAATTCAGTAATAGAAGCACCATCAAAGATAGAGTTTTCTTTGAGTTTATCTCTCATGGCATCTATGGGAGCATCAGTATCATACTTCACCTGAACTATAG
>JALSLJ010000111.1 GCA_026988315.1 Sulfurimonas sp.
CATCGTAATCTTGCTTAGAGTTCATCGGTATATCTTTTATGAGATGAATGAGTTGGCTTATAGCTTTAGTCTGTGAAGCAGCACTCTCTCCGAGCTTACTCAGACCCGTTTGGAGTGTCTCAAATATGCCATCAAAGAGCTTTTTATGTGCAGGAGAGATCAAACGCTCAAACGCAGAGAGTGCATCTCTTACATTTGAGACATCAAAATCAGCTCCTGATTCTACCCAAGTAGAGAAGAGATTATCATAAGCTATAAAAAATCCGAGATTCTCTTTGAAGTACTCTACACTCTCACTATCATCCTCTGACAAACTCGCCAAATCCTCTTGAGTGTACCCCTCTTTGAGTGCAAACTGCTCCTCTTTGTCACAGAGGTACTTGTAGAAGATAAACCCTAAGATGTAATCTTTATACTCATTTGCTTCTATCTTAGAACGCATTTGATTAGCAGATTCCCATATTTTGGCAGCGAGTTGTTGTTTGTTCATTTGGTTTCCTAATTATTGTAGTTTATGACTCATAATAGATAATATTATTGATTTAATATTATATCTAATCGTGATACGACTTTTATGTAAAATAGAATTTATTGAAGACTTATAAACTTATTTCATAGCCCTATCGGATGTGTGACTTTAGTCTCACTCTCAGGTGAAGCTGAAGCATCACTTCCTAGGTTATGCAAGAAGTCTAATAGAAAAGTTTTTAGACCATAAACTTTTCTACTCTAAACAAGTAAAGATTTTTTTCGATTATCTATCATACTGAGGAGTGCTGGAAGTGCAACTAGGTCAACTAGAACTGCTATAACAAGTGCAGATGCTGTAACAATTCCAAAATGATAGTTTGGGTTGAAATCACTAAAAATAAAGACTAAAAATGCGGTTGTTAAAACCATAGTGGTAAATATGATGGCACTCCCTGCATAACTCATCACATATTTCATAGCATCTTCCAAATTTTCACCCCTTTTTCTTGCTTCTATATATTTAACTAAAAAATGGATAGTATCATCCACTGCCACACCAATAATGATAGCCCCTGCGACTGCTACTCCCATATCTATATCTATTTTGAGCCATCCCATTACGCCAACTACCAAAACTATAGGCAAAATATTTGGCGCTATAAAAAGGGGGAGCATCCTCCAATTTCTAAAGATAAATAACATAATAATAGAGATAATTACAATAGCCAAAGTTATAGACTCTAAAAGAGTATCTGTTACATCATGCTGCATATGTGCAAACATCAGCGTTTGTCCATTGACATCTGCACTATATGGGGTGCTTTTCCACCAATCCTCTATCCACTGTGTCATCTCTAAATCTCTGGAACTATCAGACATATTCATTGATGTACTCACTCTTAGAAGCCTCTCATCTATATCCATTCTGTCATTTATCTCCATCCCCTGTGGCAAAGAGAGTGAATACAAAAGAAGATACTGTGCTATGAGATTTTTATCATCAGGTATAGTTTTACTTCCAGTCATAACCTCGTTAAATGTTTTTACAACATCCATTAGGGAGCTTATATGTCTAGCCTCTGGATACTTAGCGTAAAGTGCATCATAAAAATTTTGAACTCTCTTTAAAAACTCTGGCTCTTTTATCCCATCTGCCACTTTAGAATCAACAATAACCTCATAACTCATAGGGCCTGTTAAATTCTCTTGCAAAAAGATAGTGTCTGCACGAAAAGGAACACTCTCCTTAAAATACTTTACCACATTGGAATCCACATTTGCTTTAAAAATTCCAACACCAATAACTACAAATATAAGCGCACTAAGACTCAAGATAAGCTTGTCATATTTCATGATAAAATTCGCATATCTGTGTGAGAATTTACCTCTGTGTTTATCACTATGTGTTGCATCTACTTTTACTTTAGGGTTGATAATTGCTAAAAGTGCTGGTACAAAAAGTATGGTTAAAACAAAAGCTAAAAGTGCTGCACTTGCCGTTGCGATTCCGAGTGTTTGGATGGGAACAACTGCCGAGATACCAAGCGATGCAAAACCTACAGCCGTTGTGATGGATGTTAAAATAAGCGCTAAAAAGTTTTTATGAACACTATAATAAATAGCCTCGTAATTCTCCATCCCTTTTTTTCTGGCTATAAAATATATCCACAAAAGATGCATAGCATCTGCCACTCCAATTGCGACAACAAAAACAGGGATGTTAGCTGTAAAATTATTGAGTTTAAACCCAAGCATCACTTGAATGGAAAGGACAATTAAAAAAGTAAAAACCACGACAGCAATACTCAATAAGGTTGCTGAAACTCTCCCAAACACACCATAGATTAAAATCATAGCGATGATAAGAACTGCGGGTGTAAAAGTTCCACCATCACCCTGAGCTATCTCTATAAAAGCAGTATTTATTATGGGTCCACCATTGAGATGAAACTCAAAGCCATTTTTCTCTATCTCTGGTTCAATTATTTTTACAACTGCATCTCTTAAAGCAAAACTGACCTCTGGATCATCCCCTGCTTTTGGCGTCATCCGTCCAACAATCATAGTGGTTGTAGCATCTGCTGAGATAAGTTTGTTTACTATTAGATCTTGGCTGAGTGCTATCCTTTTTTTTTCAGCTAAATCCGCATCTGTGTATAAATCAATATCCTCTATAAAATCTTCCACTAAAATCTCATCAGGATACTCTTCATCTGCGTGAACATACTGGTAGTTAGTGATGGAATCAACTCTGGCAATATACTCAGTTTCCCAAAGTTTTTTCGTTATATTTTCTATGGATGTTAAAGCCTCTTTTGTGAAAATCCCATCTTCACTTTTAAATGCAATGGTCACAGCATCATCATTACCAAAAATCGCACGAAAATCATCATACTCTTTGAGTGTTTTCGACTCTGCCCCAAACCAGATTCTGTAACTTCCCTCAAACTCTAGGTTTTTCAAACTTGATGCCATCATTATAGTTATAAGAGGAATTATAATCGCTATAAACCACCTAAATTGTATTATCTTATTTATAAACTTTTGCATCTTTGTTCCCTAAAAATAATAAGCTATATTTAACCCTACTCTTTGATGTCTTCCTAAGACAGCATAAGCTGTATGGGTAGTTTTTGATGGCTCTATATAGTAGTAATCCAACCTAACCTTTAAACTCTCAAAAACTCTACTCTCATACTGAGTATAGTATGTCTGTTCATTGTAATCCAAATCATGCACAACACCCCCAACTATAGAGCTATCATCAGCATTGTTAAAACTATATCTTGCCCCGATAAACATATCATTTTGCATAGTCTCATAAAGATCTAAATCATCATACTTATCTGATTCGTAACTGTCATATCTATAATACTCAAAAATTATCCCAAAGCCTGCACTTTTATAGATATTTTCCATCGTATGTTCAAACCCAAATGCTACATGGGAATAGTCACCTACGGTTTCATCTGCAACCACATCTGCATAAAGAACCTCTAATTTTATAAGCGTTGCATCAACCACTAGGGTGTTATAGCTCATAAATTTATTGACAAGGTAGGCATTTTGATTGAGAAGCAATGGATTTACAACACTTGAATTTAAGTACCTTTGTGAGTCATAGCCACGCTCTAAGATAAATGCATAATCAAGAGCGTATTCACCATCACTAGAGGCAGAATAACTTAGATAAATAGATGGATAGTTCACCCCATTTGAGGTTTGTAAACTTGCATCATATTCAATAAACTGCGGTAAAAAATTATACACATAAGAACTCTCAGCCATCTTTTGGTCTGGCTCATCGAGCTTCATGATGACACAAAACTCACCTTCATCAGTAAAATGTGAATAAGAAAGGTTCCAAACACCAAGCTTATCTGGGTTTAGCATATCGCTTCTCAAATCTTTTGGATTAAAAACATCCACAATATTCATAAGCTCTAATGCTCCCCAATATTTTATGGTTTTTCCAGCCTGTAATGAATCGTCCTCAAAATCGTACTTCACATATAGCTCATCAACTCTTGCGAAACTTCTCTTAGTGTGCTCACTCATCTGCAAGGTGTCATAATAGTCTTCTTGTGCATACACTTTTAATAATCCGCTCAAATCTTCATAAGCATACACAAACTCTAAAGTCTGTTTAAGGGTAAAACTATTTTTATGTTTAGAATCAGGCGCTATTAAAAATGCCTCTCTTTCTAAATCAAGATGTCCACTAACTTCTACTTCGCCAAACGCTAGAACATAAGTAATGATGAGTACAAAAGCGGTTTTCATCTCTTTAAATACCTTTTGTGAAAGTCTTTGGCTTTGAGTCCATTTTTGATCTTCTCATCGCTCCAGATCAAAACTGTTGTTTTATCGTTTTGTATATTTTTCATAATTATTTTACCAATGCGATACACACCATCGAAATTTTTATACTCACTAAAATATGCAGTTTTTAAAAGCTGTTTTTTTCTATCGTAATACTCAACCTTTTGAATCAAAAAAGTTTTTTTATCTACCCATGAGATAAGCTTTGTATAGCCAGAATATTTTGAAGCAGGAGCACTCAATGTCTTATACATCTCTACACCATCAAGCACAACTTCCTCAGCCCTTCCCTCATACTTATATTTTTTAACATTAAAAGCACTCAAATCTTCATAAGCAAACTCACTCCCCATAAAAGAGCCTGACTTATTTTTAGATGCAATTCTTTTTACCCTTTTTAATGCTGGAAGATAAAGCCACTGGTCATCATCTTTATCTACATGTTCATAGTTTAAAAATTTTGTTCCCTTCACATCCGCAGGAGTTAAAAACTCCATCAAAGATTTATCTGCATCCAATCCTTCGAGAACTTTCATGCTCATAGTTCTCACTTTTGTCTGTCCGCGAGCATTTATAAGGGTCATCTCCATTTTTGAGATGGAATCCTCAAACCCACTCATAACAGCTTCACTCTTGAGCGCAACTTCATAATTTATTACAGCAAATGTGGAGGCCACTAGCCCTAAAAACAGTGTAAAAATTCTAATCATACTACAAACCTTCTATTTCAATATAAACAATGTTAACATAATAGAGTATCAATTGTCAACACATTTCAACTGCAAGCTCATGACTGATATAATTATTATATCAAAGAATTTAAAAAACCTCATTTTATGATGGATATATTATATATTGTAACTGTTTTGCATGTTTTTTATATAAAAAATGCTTTTATTTGGATGTTGACTAGCAAAAGGATGAATTTCTTCTAAAATTCACATTGTATTAACATTGACTTTATAAAATATGGATAGTTAAAAGAAAAAAAGGAGCTTAAGATGAAAACTTTACTTATAGTAGCTTTAATAGTTACGGGTGTACTCGCAGCAGGGCGTGGCAATATGATGCCATCATTTTCAGATTTTGACACAAATAAAGATGCTCAAATAACACAAACAGAGTTTACAAATGCTCAACAAAAAAGGATGAGTGCACAAGCACAGGCTGGTAAAATGATGCGAAATGCAGGAAATGCACCAAGTTTTGAATCCATAGATACTAACAATGATGAGATTATTGATGCACAAGAGTTTCAAGCACATCAAGCCGCAAACCGTAGAGGTAGAGGTATGGGTGGTGGGCAAAGAATGAATCCCTAACTAGCCTCTATTTTTATTTTTTTCTATTGCATCATATTTTGTAAGCTTATTGTATTTTATAAGCTTACTTAATTCTTCACCATACAACTCACCCATCTCTGAATATCTATGCAGTTTTGAAACCATTTTATGAACATCGTCGCTTACATATCGGATCTCTCTAAATTCTTTATATGCCTTTGATGTTGCTAAAAGCTTATAGTAGCTAGCAATAGACTCCTCTATAGTGTTAAATTTTCTGAGCCATATGGTTTTTGTACCACCTCTTTTTTCACTCGCAGCGATTCTAGGTTCATGTTTATTGACACTCCATACACCAAAAACATTGTTAGCTTGTGTAAAAAATCTGGATGTTGCCCAAGCACTCTCCATTGCAGCTTGAGCAAGAACAATACTTGGTGGATGTGGCTTGAGTGCATACAAAAGCTCCTCATCACTTTGTACCTTGTAGTATTGCTTCAACTCTTCTATTTTTTCTAAGTTACTTTGAGTTTTCATATAATTTAGAACTTCATTATATTCATCTATTAACTTTTTATAGTTTTTTTGTACTGCAGGAACTAATAAAGCGTAAAATCTTTTCTTTTTTTCAGCAACGCTCATTTTTTCTGGAACTTCGTTAGCTACATATTTTGTCTCATTGGCTTTTATTACAGAAGAAAAAGCACAAATTGTCAAAAATAGAGTTAATAATATATATTTCACTATAACCTCACTAAATTTTTCCATATAATAACATTTAAGATAGCAATTTACAATAAAAAACATTCCATAACTTTTTTTTAAGTAAATAATGCTTATAATTGGTTATCTCAAATATACAAAGGAAGTTTAATGAAAAAGATTTTAGTAAGTTTTGCAGCGGTAATCGCTTTAAGCACATCTGCATTTGCAGGTGTGAACTCTCAAACAGGTTGTGGCCTTGGTTCGATGATTATAAAAGATGATTCATCAGCTGTACTTTTAGCTCTTCAAGCTACAACAAATGGTACCTCGATGAACCAAATATTTGGTATCACATCAGGAACTTTAGGGTGTACAAAAACTAAACTTGTTATGAATGAAAGAGCTGAAGAGTTCGTAGCATCTAACATGGATATACTTGCAAAAGAGATTGCTCGTGGTTCTGGAGAGTCTATAGATACTTTAGCTGAACTATTAAGCATAGAAGATAAAGCGACTTTTTCTGCTTCACTTCAAGCAAACTACAACAGCATCTACACTAGCCAGAAAGTTGAAATGGCTGATGTACTTGACAACATCGCAACAACTACACTTTAGTAGTTACTAATTAAACGAGTTTTCTCGTTTAATTACACACTCTACTTTTTCAGATTAAATTTAGGAACATTCCATCTTTACAAAAACACTCTTTTTACTCATTTTTTCAATTGGTTTTTTAAACGCCTCAACACAAATATATAAAAATAAAGCTGATGAACTCGATTTATATAACACTAGATACTGGAACCTACTTCTTCATATGGTAGATGGTAAAAGTGAGATAGATGATGCTAACTTTTTTTTAGCAAATAATGGCAAAACCAATGCAAAAGATGAGCTACATGCAACTATAGATGCATTATTTAACGAGACAAGATTTGATGACAACTCTACTGCTTGTAAATTTCCAGCAAGAAAAGCTTGGCTTCAAGAACAACTTAGTATTGAAGATTTTCCAAAAGTTACATGCAAGGAGTATGATGAAACACTTAAAAAACTAGACCCAAAATCTGTCACTCTTGTATTTCCATCAGCACATATTAATTCACCCGCTTCTATGTTTGGTCATACCTTTTTAAGAATAAATTCCTCATATAAATCTCGACTCCTTTCTTATGCTATTAACTATGCTGCTAATGCAAATCCTGATGACACCAATGCTATTGCATTTGCCGTAAAAGGTCTTTTTGGAGGCTACTTTGGAAGATACTCTTTACTCCCTTATTATGAAAAACTCAAAGAGTATAGAGATACTGAACAAAGAGATATTTGGGAATATGATTTAGACTTAAGTGAAGAAGAAGTTTTAAAAATGCTAAGGCATATTTGGGAACTAAACGGTACACACTCGGACTACTTTTTTTTCACAGAGAACTGCTCTTACAATATGCTATGGCTTATAGAGATAGCAAGAGAATCTATCCATTTAAGAGAATATTTTTATTATCATGTTATACCTTTGGAAACGGTTCATGCTGCAAAATTGGAAAATATAATTGTAAGCGACAACTACAGACCATCTAAAAGAACAATACTGCTTAAATATGAAGAACTTCTTGATGGTAAGCATATTGAGATACCAAGGGAGTTAGTAAATTCAACAATACAACTACAAGATATACTAGATAATGAAAACATAAATATAGAGCAAAAAAGATACATCCTAGAAGCTTCAACAGAATTTTTAGAATACTCATTTAGCAAAAGCGATATGGACAAAGAGGAGTACTTAGAGCTATTTCATAATATATCAAAAGCAAGAGCATCTCTAGGTCAGGGTAAAAAACTCAATATTGAGATCCCGCCAAATCCACTCTACTCCCATAGAGCTATGCTCACAACTGCAGGAATTGGTGTAAAAGATGGTAAGAGTATTGGATTTTTAGGTATTCGACCAGCCTATCATAGCCTTGAAGATAGTAATTATGGCTTTTTACGAGGTACTCAAATAGAGTTTTTAAATCTACTAGTTTCACACACTGAAAAAAAACTAAAGGTGGAAGAGGCAACAATAATCTCCATAGTCTCTCTCGCCCAACGCTCAGAGTTTTTCGATAGTTTATCATGGAGAACAAAGCTTGGATGGGATAAAAACTACTTAAACGATAAAGCAAATTTTTCAACTAGCGTCGGAGCTGGCTACAGTTGGGGAAACAAACTAGCTTATATCTACTTTATGCTTGATCCACTTTTTTATTACCAAAATAAATTTAGACCAGCAGTCGGCGGCAGTATAGGTGTAGTCTTTGATAAATATAATTTTATGAATACAAATATAGAAATCACTAAGCGATTGTATGAGGGAGAAAAAACACAACTTCTTGCAAATATTTCACAAAATTTCAGACTTTCACAAAACTTACAACTGAAAATAAAGTACGATTATAAACAAAAATACCACCTAGATGATTTAAAAGACGAGGAAACATCTAGGGTAATTTTAAATTATTATTTTTAAAATTAAGTAGAATAATAGAGCAAATGAGATATAATCAAAACATTATAAAACTTGATATATTAAATATTAAGCAAAAGGGGATTAAATGAAAAATGTTTTAAAAATAGTAGGGATGTTATTGGTTGGCATATCAATGCTAAATGCTACTGAGTGTACAAGCGAAAAAAAAGCTCAGATGATTATGAATGGAATTGAGCAATCAGTTATTGACGAGATGTGTTCACCAAAACAAGAAACGACTGCACAACAGCCAATAAATATTACCATAAACAACAGTAGTTCAGCTGATAATACAAACACTAATACTGTTGACGCGTCAGGTGGATATGATGATTATTCAAAATCTGATTCCATCTCAAGAGATAGAATGTATATCGCTGTTAATGTGATGAGTGGCTCTGGTGAATACAAGCGTGAATATACATATAGTGGCAATATATATACAACAGATATTAGTGGTTCAACAACATCTCTTTCCCTTGGATATGTTTTTGATTCCAATAATAGATTTGAAATTTCATCTGCAACATTTACGGTTGATGAATTAGAGGATCTTACAATTGAGGGAATAGATTTTAACTGGATATGGACAATGGGTAGCAAAGAGGTGCAATCAGGCAACATGAGACCATATTTACTATTTGGTTTTGGTAGCTATACAATCTCTGACGATTACTATGATGATACTATTGATGCAATAGGTGTAAATCTTGGTCTTGGTATTATGTACCCAGTTGGAGATGCACTTGAGATAGATTTAGGCTATCATATAAAATCAATAGGATGGGATGTAACGGATTCATCTGGGGATTCAGTTGCAACCGATACCTTTACTATTTCAGGTTTAAACATCTCACTTAGATTAAAATTCTAAACAAAAAAGTATAGCTTATAAGCAGTTTATCACTGCTTATAAAAACTTAACGCAACTCAAAAGTATAGCCATTAGATATTTTTTTCATCTTATATCTATAATAACCATCCAACTCAACCACAACTCTATAATATCCTGAATGATTACCAACTCTTATTTTTGAAAAAACATTATTATTAAATTTTTTGAGATGACTTTTTAGATTTGTATCTCTTTTAAAATCAATTACAATTCTATGTGGCTTCACTAATAAAAATTCTCTTATTATTTTATCTTTTGTCACAATTTTCAATGTTTTATCTGCTGAGTAAAATGATGCATGTTTTACAGAAGTGAGTTTTTTAAACACTTTTTTCTTTTGAGGTATTTTTTCCTCTTTCATTGATGCTGTATAACTCTGCGATATAAAAATAGGTAGATGCCAATCTACAAAGTTTTCCAGTTCTATACTTCTACTCTCTATTGATCCATCAAGATTTTTATACTCAATTGTCACTTTTTGGAGTACTCTAGCTTGTGGAGGGAGTGTTATGGTTGCTCTTTTAAGCGGGGATAAACTTCTATCTTCATTAGAGGTGTAAGATATATCTTTTTCACCCACTGAAGGGAAAAAAGGGTTCTCACGCGCTTCTAATGATACCAATAAAAGAAGTGTACTTGCGAATGCTTTAACCAAAATTATTCCTAAATTTATTTACAAGTATTATAACAAGTTTATTTTATTATTGAGCAGAAATCTCTTTAAGTTCAAAATACTCCATTTGAAGCTCAGCATTTTCATTTTTAAGCCTATATACTTCGCTTTGAAGATAAGCTTCATAATCTTGAAGTCCAAAAAGAACTTCAAGGGAAGAGGTTCCATAGAGAAGGATTCCTATATAAATCCCCAAAGCCAACACTATAAAAAGAAGCAACAAAAACTTTGTGATAGAGAGTCCCAAATATTTTTGGGTAATACTTTGAGAATTGTCTATCTCTTCGTAAAGCTCTTCTTGATTCATACTGCGTACTAATTAAATATGCGTGACCCTAAGTACTCACCATAAACAACCTCATTTTCAATCTCTAAAAGGCGGTTGTATTTAGCAGTTCTCTCACCACGAGCCGTTGAACCAGTTTTAATCTGACCACAGTTGAGTGCTACAGCAAAATCAGCGATAAAAGCATCTTCACTCTCACCTGAACGGTGACTCATTACACATGTATAACCATTTCTTTGAGCAAGACGAACAGTTAGCATAGTCTCAGATACTGAACCAATTTGGTTGGGTTTAATAAGAATAGAGTTAGCAATCCCTTTGTTGATACCTTCATTTAAGATATTTACATTTGTAACAAAAAGATCATCACCAACTATCTGAATTTTATCGCCAAGCTTCTCAGTCATTAGTTTAAATCCATCCCAATCATCTTCATTGAGACCATCTTCTATAGAAACGATAGGATATTTAGCACATAAATCAACATAATAATCTACTAACTCAGCAGAGGTAACTGTACGATTTTCAGACTCCAGTCTATACCCACCACCCTCAGCAAGAATCTCAGAAGCAGCAACATCTAAAGCGATAGCAATCTGCTCACCAGCTTTGTATCCAGCTTTCTCAATAGCTTCCATGATTATTTGAATAGGCTCTTCGTTTGAGCTTAAATCTGGAGCAAAACCACCCTCATCACCTAAAGCAGTGTTGTGTTTCTTAGCTTTTAAAATACCTTTAAGAGTATGATAAACCTCAGCAGATGCTCTTAAACCCTCTGTAAAATCTTCAAACCCTACAGGAACAATCATATACTCTTGAAAGTCAACCGAGTTATCAGCATGTGATCCACCATTGATAATGTTTAACATTGGAGTAGGGATAGTCATAGCATTCGCTCCGCCAAGGTAACGATACAGTGGCATACCCAAACTTTTTGCAGCTGCACGAGCAACAGCCATAGAAACACCAAGAACAGCATTTGCTCCTAATTTACCATAGTTCTCTGTCCCATCTATCTCTTTCATAGTAGCATCTATTACTGCCTGATTAAAAGGGGAAAGACCGATAATAGCATCAGAAATCTCATTGTTTACATGTCCAACTGCTTTTAAAACACCTTTGCCCATATAGCGATCTCCACCATCACGAAGCTCTAGTGCTTCACGCTTGCCAGTACTTGCACCTGAAGGTACTATAGCACTCTCAATTGTTCCGTCACTTAACTCAACTGTTGCTTTAACTGTTGGATTACCGCGCGAATCCATTACTTCAATTGCACTTACGCTATCAATAAACATATATTTGCCTTTTATAGTTTTACACTCTCACTTGAGTATATATTATTATTTTCTAATTTTATCTAAATTTGGTTAAGAGTAAGATTAGTTTTTAATATAAATAAACTTAAGCGTCTGAGTCATTTATCTCTGAAGTATCCATGACCATGACATTACTCACACCCATTGCTACTTTAATTTTTTCCTCTATCTCTGCGGCTAATTCTGGCTCATCTTTAAACTTAGCTTTAACATTCTCACGCCCTTGACCAAGTTTTGTATCTTCATAAGAGAACCAAGCACCTGCTTTATCTACAATATCTAATTTAACACCGTAGTCAACAAGCTCTCCCTCTTTAGAGATGCCCTCACCAAACATTATGTCAAATTCAGCTTGACGGAATGGTGGCGCTACCTTGTTTTTGATAACCTTTGCTTTCACACGGTTACCAATTTGACTCTCCCCTTGCTTAAGTGAGGCAATTCGTCTCACATCTATACGGACAGAAGCGTAAAATTTCAGAGCATTGCCACCCGTTGTTGTCTCAGGAGAACCATACCCCATCATACCGATTTTCATACGAAGCTGATTGATGAAGATAACTGTACAGTTCATTTTATGTAAAATGCCTGTTAATTTACGAAGTGCTTTACTCATTAAACGAGCTTGAACTCCAACATTTTGGTCACTCATCTCACCTTCAATCTCGGACTTTGGAGTCAAAGCTGCAACTGAATCAATAACAATCAAATCAACAGCGCCACTTCTTGCAATTGTCTCAACAATATCTAAAGCTTGCTCACCATAGTCTGGTTGAGATACAAGTAAATTATCAACATCCACACCAAGATTTTTAGCATATACCACATCTAAAGCGTGCTCCGCATCGATAAAGGCGCAAACACCACCACCTTTTTGACACTCTGCAGTTATCTGAAGGGCAAGGGTAGTCTTACCTGAACTCTCTGGTCCATATATCTCAACAACACGCCCCTCAGGTACACCCCCTATTCCTAAAGCTAAATCAAGTCCCAAAGAACCTGTACTTATTGATTTTATTGGTACTACATCTTTGTCACCAAGACGCATCAAGGCACCTTTACCAAATGCTTTGTCTATCTGCTTCATTGCTAAGTCTAGTGATTTTTGTTTGTTTGCGTCCATCTTTGGCTCACTTATTATTAAATTTAGACTCATTATATGTCAATTTTGTTTTTTACATAAAAAATATGTCATTTTGTCATATTTTTATTTGTCTTTTTATATATTTTGATAAATTAGAGTCAGATTTTACCTTTATTTGGTTAAAATCTTGTTTATATATTAGCAAAAAATACAAAAGAAGAATTTATGAAATTATTATTGAGTTTATTATTGTCTATGCAACTTTATGCAGTGGGGAGTGGTGTTTATGTTGAGCTGAGTGGTGGCTTAGGTCTGAATGATACTATAGAGGCAAAAAATGGTGCTTATGTGTATGATAAAGAGTATATTGGCTCTGTCTCTCTAGGCTATCAAGCTGATTTACTTAGGTTGGAATTAGAAGCTATACAGAAAAAAGATAGACTTTATAGTTTTGGAGCAATCTCTGTAGCAGGTGACTTAGAACAAACAAGTCAAATGTTCAATCTTTACTATAGTGGATATAACGAAAGTAAACTCGTTACAACTGTGGGGATAGGTGCTGGTGTTACCGCTATCAGTTTACAGGAGGCAGAAGATAAAAATATTTTATCGTATCAAGGGATGTTTAGCATAGGCTATATGAGCACTCAAAGCTTAACAATCACAACAGAATATACATACTTTTATACTACAGAGAGTGATAACTTCAAGTCAAACAGCGACAACATCTTTAGTTTAAACTTTAGGTATCTTTTTTAATTGAGCGTTTCATAATATTTTACATCGAAAGTATTTTGAGCATCATCATCTATTTTAAAATGGTAGTGTAACTCCCTCTCGCTACCATCATGCATCAATGTAAAAGTTACATTATTATCCTCATCTAGTGTTGCTCCATTTTCTAAAGTATCAAAACTAGCACTTTGTTTTACTGTACCATTAAAATCGGTAACATTCAAATCACTAATAATAAAATCTTGCCCAATCGCTGTTATAGTAAACTCACTTAAATCTGTAGGCAATGTTTCATATTCATTTGTATTGGTATATGGAAAATCAAGCTCTTGCCCATCTTTATAAATTCTCAAGTATTTATCTTTGATTACGCTGAGTGTTATGCTTCCTTCAATAATAGTATCTTTGATGGTTCCCGTGAATTTCACCTTCCCTTTTGCTAATGCTCTCACCAAATCATTGCTATCTATCTCTGCAACATCCGAAGCATTACTCTCCCAAGTCACATCTCCAGCATTTAAGACAACTGTCTCTGCTCTATCATTAGTAGCTCTTGCTTCTAGTTGGATTGTCTGCTTAACATTGAAGTCTGTTTTTGTTCCTGCAACGCTTAAGGATGAATAGACCACTTTTTCCACTTCTAGTGCTAAAATGTTGGATGTAATATTTGCATCTGTCGCCGTAATCGCGACATTCCCTTCAGATTTACCTGTCACTACCCCTCCATCCACTGTAGCTATATTAGGATCTGAACTACTCCAATTACAATCACTTGTTATATCATAGCTAGAGTTATCTTCAAAAGTACCCGTAGCTACAATGCTTTGAGATGTTCCTACAGAGATATTTAAAGTGTTTGGAGAGAGTGTGATTTTTTGTAAAACTAGCTCTAAGATATTGAGTGTAACTGCATGAGCGTGAACAGCCGAGCCATCACTAAACTTTTCTTTTGTCTCATAACTAATAACAACATCCCCTGAAACTTTTTTTGCACTCACTAAACCATTACTTACAGTTGCTATACTTTCATCGGAAGAGTGCCAGTCTAAATTTTTAGTTATATTTGTCTGAGAGCCATCATCATAATTTGCAAATACATTAATTTGAAGATACCTACTTGTAGGAAGAGAGGAATCATTTAGATCATTCGTATATGAAACTATCAGTTTATCAGGCTTAGAATCGCTACATCCAAAACTAAACAACACAATAAACACAACAACAAATATCTTAAATAATTTTTTCAACACATACTTCCTTATTATAAAAGCCTATTTTATACTATATTTACTAATTCTACATAAAAGATTAAAGCATATTTAGTTAAAATCTATCTTATGAAAAAAACAGTAATAGCACACTCACCTGACGCCGACGATATTTTTATGTACTATGCCATTAAATTTGGCTGGGTAGATATGAAAGATACTCAATTTGATAATATCGCTAAAGATATCCAAACTCTTAACGAAGATGCCCTCAATGGTGTTTATGACATTGTCGCTATCAGCTTTGCTCTGTATCCTCACATAAAAGAGGAGTATGCTCCACTTCGTACAGCTGTAAGTTTTGGTGAGGGTTATGGACCTAAGCTTATTAAGAAAAAAGGTGTCAAACTCAAGAGAAATTTTAAAGTTGCACTTAGTGGTGAACACACTACAAATGCAATGCTTTTTCGTATAGCTTATCCAGAAGCACGAGTTACTTACATGAACTTTTTAGAGATTGAACAAGCTGTTTTAGACGGTGATGTTCATGCTGGTGTATTGATTCACGAATCTATCTTAACATATGCCGATGAGCTTGAAGTTGAGCGTGAGATGTGGGATATTTGGCAAGAGTTAGCTGGAAAAGATTTACCTCTTCCTCTTGGCGGTATGGCGATACGCCGTTCACTTCCACTCAACAAAGCCATAGAGTATGAGGCAACTCTAACAAAAGCTGTACAAGTTGCACGAGACCACAAAGAGAGACTCTCAAAAATGTTAATTGAGAGAGATTTGGTAAGAATAGATGCCCAGACACTAGATAAATACCTTGAACTCTACGCAAATGATGAGTCGATAACTCTTAGTGAGATTCAATACAAAGCTATCAATAAACTCTTTGAAATTGGCTATCAAAATGGTTTTTACGATGTGCCTGTAAAAGTAGAAGATTATATGATTCCTACAGAGTACAAAGAGATTAGGAACTCATAGATTATGGAAGCAAAACTAATAGCCCTAGGAGTAGAAACATTTAAAATAGCTCTTCTTCTTGCCTTGCCTGGACTTTTGACTGGTATGTTTTTAGGTCTTGCTGTTAGTATATTTCAAGCTACTACTCAAATCAACGAGATGACTTTATCTTTCATCCCAAAAATCATAGGTGTAGTAGTTGTAATCATCTTAACCATGCCGTGGATGCTCAACGCTATGACTGACTTTTCGGTCAATGTATTTAATCTCATCCCAACCTTTGTAGAGTAATGACAAAAAGTATAAATTTTTCAAAGTTTTCTTCTATTAAGATAGGAGCTACTTTAGATGTTTATGTACTAGACAACTCTACACCTCCAAAAAATCATTATCTTATAGGCTCATGCAATAACATTTTAATAGGAACAAATCCCCCACCACTTATGATTTTAAGTAAAGAGTTTTCATATATAAAAATAGAAGAGAACCAGCTTATAATTGGAGCGGCAACTCCCTCTGGAAAAATCGCCTCATTTTGCAAAAAGCACAACATTGCAAACTTTGAATTTCTCTCTCATCTCCCAGGAACTTTAGGTGGCTTAGTAAAAATGAATGCTGGTCTTAAAGAGTATGAGATTTTTAATTTTCTTACATCTATCAAAACTTCCAATGGGATAAAACAAAAAAAAGATATAAAATTTGGCTACAGATTTAGTGATATAGATGGCACTATCTTAGAAGCAAGCTTTAAACTAGAGTACGGCTTTGATGAAACAAAAGTAGAGATGTTTAAAAAGATGCGTTCAAATCAGCCATCAACTCCAAGTGCAGGTAGCTGTTTTAAAAATCCTAAAGGTGATTATGCAGGAAGACTTATAGAAGCCGTGGGACTAAAAGATGTACTTCAAGGAGATATGTGCTTTAGTAAAAAACATGCAAATTTCTTGGTAAACAATGGTCATGGAACATTTGATGATGCAATTTTTCTTATAAAAGAGGCTCAAAAAAGAGTTTATGCTGAGTTTAACATCTGGCTAGAGTGTGAAATAATAATACTTGATGAAAGATATATGGATGACAAGTCACCATTTCTAAAAAGTCAATAAACTTCCGTCATTCCGTACTTGACACGGAATCTAATTCAAATTCACTTAGACTCTGGGTCAAGCCCAGAGTTAGTAACTTTAAATAGCTAAACTAGATGCCAAACTTTCCGTATAATCCGAAAAATATACCATCGAAATCAACAACAGTTTTCAGATCACTTGAATCTACATCCAACGACATCATTCTGTATCCAACTTCAAAACCTGCTTCAATATCTATAACAGGAAGAGGAGCTGTAAGTCCCCAATCAGCTTTAACGATAACTTCACTAAAATCAGAAGTTACAGATCCTACATCCACACTTAAGTATTTCAACTCTGCTTCAAGACCAACGCCGAGCATAAGTGGTGGCTCAACTCTTAGCTTACCATAAGCATAAGGAACAAATGCTCCAGATAAATCTTCATTTACTAGTGTAGAACCTGTCGCACTCTCCACCATAGTTAGTGAACCACTAAATGTTTTAGCACCTATACCAAAATCAACCTCATCCATGAACGGTATCCATGTAGCAAAAGGAACACCCCAATATAAAATAAAGTCAGTATTTGATAAATCTAGCTCACTATCAACAGCACCTGATGTTGTATATAAACCATCTATACCGCCTGTAATCGCTTTTGTACCGCTTGACTTTAAAGTTACTTGCTCTATTCTTAAGTTTGGAACAATTGGAACTGCATGATCAAATACAGCCCAAATATAAGTATTGTCAGAAGTTGATGATAAACCAGCTTGCTTAACCAAATCAAACTCTACATTAGAAACCTCTAATGTTCCTGTAGGCTCATTAGTTGACCACATACCACCACCAACTTCTACATCTATAATTGCTCCAGCGTAAGAGGTAGATGCTAAGGTTGTAACTAATGCAACTTTCGCCAATAATTTTTTTACCACTTGGCTATTTGTTTTATTGTTCATGAAAACTCCGTCAATATAAATTTATCTAATTATATCAAAGGGATGTTGCGCTAAACTTAAGGATTATTATAATTTTTAAAAAGAAAAGAAATTTTTAGGACTAAAAGCCCTAAAAAATGAAGAAGGGAAGATAATATGAGCTTAAAAGGACACCTTAAAACTCATAGGCTTGCCACTAAGGAGAAGGTAGTGGCAAAATTTTAAATATGTACTACTTACTGTGCAGATTTTGCAGCAGCGATTGCTTCTTCGTAGTTAGGCTCAGTAGTAATCTCTGGTACAACTTGCTTGTAAGTTACTTTTCCATCTTTACCAATTACAAAGATAACTCTTGCAGTGATACCAGCTAAAGGACCATCAGCTAAAAGAACACCATACGCGTTAGCAAAATCTTTGTTTCTGAAGTCTGAACAAACTTTTAAGTTTTCAATTCCAGCTGCTCCACACCATCTAGCTGCTGCAAATGGTAAATCCATAGAAACAGTGATAACTTCAACACCCTCTAAGGCTGCTGCTTCAGTGTTAAATCTTCTAGTTTCAGCGTCACAAACACCTGTATCTAAAGATGGTACTGCTACTACTAGTTGAACTTTACCAGTTCCACCGATTTGCTCATCTTGAAGCATTGGATCACAGTTTACTACTGTTGTTACTGGTGCTGTATCACCTACATTTACTTCTGTTCCTGCTAAATTACATACGATGTCGTTTTTAAATGTTACTGTTGCCATTTTGGCTCCTTGTATTTTTATAATTTTAATTTTTAACAAAAGAAAATCTCATTAAAAAAACTTTCTTTTGTTTTGTTGAGAGAAGTATATGTTAAATAGGATAAAATTACTCTTATTTAGTTTCATGCTCTTTATAGTTAAGTTTTAATTAAGCTTAAAGTTCACTTTTTGGCGATACATTTAAACCCTCTAAAGCAGTATATATCCCTTGATTGTGCATCTCAACAGCTACTCTTCCTATCATTGCTGCATTATCCGAGCAATATTTAAGTTCGCTTAAAAGTAACACTGCGCTATACGGCTTTAACAGTTCTTCGATTTTACAACGCAAATAAAGATTAGCACTTGCTCCTCCAACAATCGCAAAAGTTTTAGGAGGTGCTGTTTTAAAATACTTCTTGAGTTTTTGGATCAAATGCGCAGTCGCAATATGCTCAAATGAGGCTGCTATATCTTTATAATCTTCTTTTTGTGATTTCTCAATCGCAAGTCTTACCGCATTTTTTAGTCCAGAATATGAAAAAGCTATTAGCGGTGACTGAGAAAGGGGAATAGTAAAGTTATATTTTTTCCTGTCACCATTTTTTGCTAACTCTTGGATAAGTGGTCCACCTGGATAGCCAAGACCCATCATCTTTGCAACCTTATCAAAGCTCTCCCCAAAACTATCATCCATACTTTTAGCAACACTCTTTATCTCTGTAAGATTTTTTACTTCCATAACCTGAGTATGTCCACCTGAGACTAAAAGCACTGTAAGGGGAAATATCTCCTCTTTTTCTATAAAAAGAGAGTAGATATGCCCAACGAGATGATTTACACCAATAAGAGGGATGTTAAGGGCAACTGCAATCGCTTTTGCCATAGTTACACCTTCAATAAGTGTTACAGCAAGTCCAGGTGTAGATGTCACAGCTACAGCTTTTAACTCTTTAAAATATGGTTCGCACTCTGCGAGTATTTTTGGCAATGCTTCTGCATGAAGACGAGCTGCAAGCTCAGGAACAACACCACCATAAACAGAATGCTCTAACTCTTGAGATATTTTTTTATGGAACAGTAGTTTTTTTGTTTTTATATCGGTAATGGCAATAGCAGAATCATCGCATGAACTTTCTATACTCAGTATCATGCTTCTATCTTTTTTATTATGCAGTTTTTAGAGTAAGGGATCACTATATGAAAGCAAGTCTTATGTTGACAACCTTCTCTAATACTACAGTTTGCACTTACATCTATTGTTCCATTGAAAACTTTTTGGACAATCTGCTTAGACATATATAACCCTATACCAGTCCCTAATTGTTTTGGTTTAGTAGTAAAGTATGGATCAAAAATTTTGTCTTTTATATCTTTATCTATCCCTTTGCCACTATCACAACAGTTAATTATCAGACCTTCATTTGAGGTTGTAAATTTTAGAATTATCTTTTTTGTTTTTATTGTTTCATCAAATGCATCTTTTGCATTATTGAGAACATTGAGAACAACTTGCGAAATAGATGAAGCTATCATCACATCACCATTCTTATCATCTACCTCCACCTCTAAATCTATCCCTCTATTTGCTATATGAACCTTGATAATGCTTTGAACCTCTTTTACAATGCTCTCAAGATTTCTAATCTCAAGATGTGTTTTTTTATCGAAAAAAGACATAAAGTCATCTATTGTATCCGCAAGATAGTTCACATTATCTTCCATAATGTCAAAATATTTAAGCAAATCTTTTTCATTTGGATTTGAAGTTTTTGCTGTGAAGACGGCTAAATTTATTGTGTTTAATGGTTGTTTCCATTGATGTGAAATATTTGCCATCATCTCACCCATCAAAACGAATCGGGCTTGTTCAAACAGCATAACATCTTTCTTTTTACTCTCCTCTATCTCTCTTGTGAGATGTTCTTTAAAATATTTTAAGTGCTTTGTAAATCTAATAAAAATAAATATTATCGGTGGCGTCAATAGTATAGGAAGTATAATTGATATAAAAAATGAAAAATATGTAAATTTTTCACCAAATACTATATGTAATATATATACTAATGGCATAGAGAACAATACAACAATAAAGGTTGCAATCACTGTTATTCGTGTTGGTGAGAATGCCAACAGCCTACTAATTGATTTATCAAAAAATTTATTTTTCATCAATCTATCCTTATAAATTTTCTAACTTCTTTATCTATGGCGAAAACATCATCAACACTTTTTGGTAACTCATTAAATCTTTCAAAAGCTTGGATGATAGTTTTACTTATATCCATAAAACCTATCTCTTTGTTGATAAACTTCTCTATGGCAACTTCATTTGCAGCATTTACAACTACACCCCTTTGTGGTGCTTTTAAAAGAGCCTCTTTTATCTGCCAAACAGGGTATCTATCAGTTGTTATCTCTTTGAACTCTAATGAGCCGACCTTCAATAAATCAACATGCCCTAAAATATTTTCCTGCATCTTCTCTTTGAGTGCAAAAGCTATGGGAAGCTGCATACTCGCATGAGCAAAATGTGCCGTTGTTGAACCATCTTTAAAATCAATAAGAGCATGGATAAGTGACTTTGTTTCAATAATAGCATCATAATTTCCCTCACCAAAAAGCCATCTGGCCTCGAGAAGTTCAAACATTTTATTTACCATTGTTGCGGAATCTATAGTTATCTTTTGTCCCATAGACCAGTTTGGGTGTTTTTGGGTATCTGCCAAAGTAGCACTTTGTAACTTTGCTATATCCCAATCACGAAAGGCACCACCAGAAGCGGTAATAATCATCTTCTCTACAGGTCTCTCTTGCATCAAGTACCAAAGACCAAAATGTTCACTGTCTATAGGCTGAATTTTACCAATATCTATAAAAGCGCCACAAGCAACAAGAGACTCTTTATTTGCCAAGGCTATTTTTTTGCCACAGGCAAGAGATGTTAAAGTTGGAGCAAGACCTAAAAAACCCACTAAAGCATTTACGACTAAATCACTAGTAGAATCTTCTATCACTTTTAGTATAGCTTCTTCTCCAAAATAAACATTATTATGATTTACTTTCAACACATCAGCTTTGTTTGCAACAACTACCACTTTTGGTTTATGCTTTAATATCTGAGTATTTAAGAGCTTTATGTTTTTTCCTGCAACTAAAACCTCGACATCTAGCCCGAGTCTTTGAGCAACTTCAAGTGTATTAACCCCTATAGAACCTGTTGAACCTAGTATTACCAATTTATACCAAACCTCTTAGAAGAACAAGCATAACAATAGCACCAAATAAGTAGCCATCTATACGGTCAAGAACCCCTCCATGACCTGGTAGTATATCTCCACTGTCTTTAACACCCGCCGCACGCTTAAGTGAACTCTCAAACAGGTCACCAAATATAGAACTTGTTGCCACCATAAATGAGATAACAAATGATATCCATAAATCAACAAAAGTAAGACCGATAAACATTCCTGAGAGGGTTGCAACAACGATTCCGCCAACTACACCCTCCATAGTTTTGTTAGGGCTTGTTTCACAAAATTGTGTTTTTCCTATGCTTTTGCCAACTGCATATGCTCCAACATCGGTCATAGCAACTACAATTAAAAGCCATAAAAGAGCTAATGTCCCATACTCTTGGTACATTGTAAACATAAAAAGCATACCCGCCGTAGGATAAAGAAATGGCAAAAAGTTTTTCCACTCATGCTTTTTGTTATAGGCTACAGCACTGGCATAAACAACACCAGCTAAAACAAACAAGTCATCACCATAAGGGTAAACGGCCGCTATAAGCCAGATGAATGCAGCATAAAAGTAAAGTGAATTATTTTGGATTTTAAAAAGTTTGACAGCTTCATGAAAAGCTAAAAGATACACGCCACCAAACACTAACCACATAAGAAAAAAGTTGTCAATAAACCCTATAATAAATACAGCTGCAACCAGTGCCAATCCTGTTATAATTCTCTCTTGATGAGCCCCAAAAATTTCCATAATATTTCCTAAAAAAAAGTTAAAGTAATTATACCAAATCAGACTTTAATATCTAGTTTATATATGGAAGTTGTTGGCTGCTCTTCCTCTTTTAAATCGCGTTTTTCACTTCTGGCTGTTTCCTGATCTGCTTCATTTTTTTGATGTTCTCGATCTGGGTCAACTTCATGGTTCTCTTCAGCTGGACGCACCTCTAAAACTTTCTCTTCTTTCTCATTTGTAGCAGCTTGAGCTGCCATATTTTGAAGGTCAAAACGGTTGTTTTGGTTTCCTTGTGCAGAAGCTACACTTGCAGTTTGTTGATTTACATATATTGCATTGCCTATGGGACCTAAAGCCATTTCAATCTCCTTAATTTTATTTTAGCGGGTATCTACCTCTATAGTTTTATACTTGTTGTAAAGCACATTCGCACCATTTTGAATAGTAACTTCTCTTCTAGGAGTATAATCGACCAAATACCTATCTTTCTCAAACATTGTAAAATCAACACACAACCTTGCAGCACTTTGGATGATATGTTCTGGCACATTTTGCTTGTCAGTTGTGATGATAACATGAGCGGATGGTCTATCTCTCATATGGATCCAAACATCCCTTGCTCTTGCTTTTTTAAGGAGTTCAATGTTTCCTTTTTCACTCTTTCCAAGTTGCACCTTATACCCCTCTATCCAAAATGTTTCTATCCCCTCGTTGTATTTTATTTTTTTGCTTTGAACTTTTTTAGGAAACAATAGTAAGATTTTAGCAATATCTTTTGCTTCTTTGACTGTATGAATAAAGAGTTTTACATGCTCTATTTTTGAACGCAATGACTCCTCCTCCAAATGAAGATTTTTTGCTTTTTGTTTCGCTTTTTTACTTTTTGTAAATAATGAATTTGCTATTTGTGAAACGCTCGAGTATGATTTATCCAGCTCAATCTTTACTGTATTCCCCTCATAATCTTTTAGCTCCAGCACTTTTTCATATGCTTTTATAGTATGCATATTGGCTAAAACTAAATTGCCATAATGCTGGTAAATTTGCACCTCTTTTTCTAAACTTTCCTCATCGTCTAAAGCATTATAAAGTTTTTTGAGTTTTTTGAGTTTTTTATTTAAAAAGGATATTTTTTGTTTTTTTAATGAGCTGAGTTTATCCTCTAGCTCCTTTTTATACACATCATATAAGAACTGCTCTACATCCTCAAGCGGATACTCTCTTGCTACAAAAGGAGCCTTTGGAACATCTAGGAGTTTTTGCCCCACTTTCACCTCGCGAAAAGATGAAAACAAATCAATATGGCGAAGAGCTTCTAAGACTATTTCATTTTCATCTAAGATGATGATGTTTGTATATTTTCCAGTAAATTCTATCTGTAAAAATGTTGTTTCCTCTTTGTAAGCTGAGCTGATTGTTGTTTTAAATCTAAGAATTTTGTCACCATTTAATAACTCTACATCTAAGATATTGGCACGGTTAAACCGTTTTGCCAAAACCACATCAAAAGGAGCGTTATAAACTTTTGAGCGTGCATAAGAGGAACACTTAAATAGTGTAGAGTTTGAGCGATGCATATCAAAGTAGATGGCATCATTTTTATCGAAGATAATTTTAATGATAGTATCTGAAACTCTATGGATAGCTGATATTTTTGTAAATTTTTGTAAATAGGTTGTTATTTGTTTTAGGTGTGATAGTTTCATAGAATGATTGTAGCACATAAAAAGAAAAGCAAATTAATGTAAGCAGTAAAATAGATTCTTTGATATAATTATTATATCAAAGAATGTAGAAACTTCTTCACATTTTATGAATAAAGGTACTTTTAAGGTATTTTTTATGAAAAAGACTCCAATTCTGGATGTTAGATGTCTTTTCATAAGTATTTAAAACAAAACCACTATAATTACAATTATTAAATCCAATGGAATAAATTCATTAAATAAAGAGACTCTTCAAGATGGCACCTAAAGGTTTTGGAAAAAACTACTTTTCATTAGCAGCTATTCAGGCATATGTGTCCTTATGCAAAATTATTGCTGTTTGTTCTTCCACTCTTACTCTTGGTGGCAAACCTCTCAGGATAAAAATAAACTCTCCCCCAACAACTTAATCTTCAATAAAACAAATAAAAAACTTTACAAAAGATTAGGAAAAACAATGCAAAAAAAATTACAATTATCACTCATATCAGTTGCCTTAATAAGCTCACTCAACGCTAATGATGTTATAGACCTAGAGGCTGTAACTGTAACAAGTGCTACGAAAACTTCACAGTCGATTACTGATGTAACATCAAACATCAATGTGATCACAAGTGCAGAGATAGAGGAGAGGCACTATACAACAGTTGTTGAAGCCTTAAACAGTATCTCAGGAATTAATTTTAGCTCCAACGGCGGCCTTGGTCAAACAACTTCTCTTTATCTTAGAGGTTTTGACTCACAAAGAGTTTTAGTTCTCATAGATGGTGTTAGATACAACGATATTACAGGTCTGAGTGGAGCACCTTTTGAGCATCTTATGGTAGGTGATATTGAGCAAATAGAAGTAGTAAAAGGTGCCCAAAGTGGAATTTGGGGTGCTGATGCTAGTGCTGGTGTTATAAATATCATTACAAAGTCTGCAAAAAAAGGTTATAGTGCATCTGTGAATGCTGAGTATGGAAGTTTCAACACAAAAAAGTATGGAATAAGTGCTTCATACAAATCTGATAACTATTATGTAAAGGTGAGTTCTCAAAAAGTAGATAGCGATGGATTTTCAGCCAAAGCTCCAAGGGGCGAGGATTTAGATAGTTTTGAAGATGATGGGTATAAAAATACCACTTCAACTATAAAAGCTGGCTTTAATATCAATGAAACAAATAAGATAGATATATCTCACACTCTCATAGATGCCACAACTAGCTATGATGGTTATGTAAGCGACCCTGTTACTTTTGCTTATGACGCTGTAGCTTCTGCAAATAGTGTTGAGAGTACAACAACAAAAGATAGCTTCACAAAAATCAACTTTAACCATATAGATAGCTTTAACGAGCTTGATATTTATGCTCAAAAATCTACTTTTGCTAGAGAATATCCTCAAGGTTGGACAAAAAACTATGATGGCGAAGTGCTTGAGTACGGTTTAAAATCCAACATCTCTTATAGAGAAAAAGATTTTTTAGTTTTAGGTGTTGACTATAAATCGTTTGAGCACAAAAACAACTTAGATAAAAAGTACAACAACAAAGCAATTTTTCTTACAAATAGCAATAGTGTTGCTGGTCTTATAGGTGGAAAAACCATCATAAGCGAGTCCATCCGCTATGATGCTTATGACAAGTTTGACAACAAAACTACAGGAAAACTTGGTGTGAAGCATTTTCATGATGCCATTGAGGGATTTATAACAAGCGTAAATATTGGAACAGCTTACAATGTACCAACTCTTTATAATCTTTATGATGCGACATATGGAAACACTACCTTAACACCAGAAAGCACAAAATCATTTGATATATCTGCTCAATATAAAAGTTTAAAAATTACTTATTTTAATAGTGTTATAACAGATACTATTGATTATTACGATCCTGATGGCTGGAGTGGTCCAATTGCTGGAAAATACCATAATATTGTGGGTGACTCTAAAATCAAAGGGTATGAATTTGAGTATAGTGATGAAGTGATTGAAAACTTTTTAGTAAATGCCAACTACACTTACCTAGATGCAAAAGATAAAGATGGTAAAACCTTAGCTAGAAGGGCATCTTCGAGTGCAAACTTCAGTGTTGATTATTACGGTGTAGATGATTTACATCTTGGGGTAAATACTTGTTATATTGGAGAAAGATACGATAGTGCAGATAAACAAGGCAAACAAACTGGAAAATATGCAGTAGTCAACTTTGTGTTAAACTACGATATCAACAAAAACTTTAAAACTTATCTAAAAGTTGATAACATAACAGATAAATATTATCAGGTAGTTGATGGTTATGCAAGTGCACCACGAAGTGCTTATATAGGCTTAATTGCTACATACTAAAGGCAAAAATATGAGTATCAAAATAATTTTTATCACACTACTTTTGATACTTAGCTTACAAGCGAATGAGAGAATTATCTCTCTAAGCCCCTCTATCACAGAGATGGTGTTTGCACTTGACAAAGGCAAACAGTTAGTGGGTGTTAGTTCTTACTCACTTCATCCAAAAGAGGCCAAAAAACTCCCAATAATTGGCGGTTATGAGTCTCCTTACTTAGAAAAAATAATCGCACTCTCACCTACTCTTGTTATAGGACAAAAATTCAATTCACAAACCTTAGAAAAACTACAAAAATTTAATATAAAAACTTTAATGCTGAATCTAAAAACTATTCAAGATATAAAAAACTCAATCACTACACTCTCACAAGAGATAAACTCCACCCAACATCCAAAGCTCATAAATAACATAGACAATGCCATCAAAAAGATCCAAAAATCTAATAAACCACACTCTATTATGATAGTTTTTGGACTCAAAGAAGATTTAAGAAGTTCTATCTACATTGCAGGACACAATATATTTTTTGAAGATATCATAAAACTAACAGGAAACACAAACGCTTACACAAGCCAAAGCACAAACCAACCCGTTTTAAATTATGAAAATATTATAGCTCTTAATCCAGACCAAATCATCATACTCCATTCTAAAGCAACCGAAGCCAATGTGGATGTAGAAAAAGCTCTAAAAAACTGGCATAAACTCCCAACAAATGCCTCAAGAGATAAAAAAATCTCTATAGTAGATGAAGATTATCTTCACATCCCCTCTCATAGAATCGCTTTAACTATCGAGAGATTATCCCGTGAGATGCAGGATGATTGAGTTAGATTCACTCTCTATCAGTTTTGAAGAGAAAACTATCATTAAAAATCTATCTTTAGAGATAAAAAATCATCTTAGCATACTTGGTGCAAACGGCTCTGGAAAAAGCACTTTGGCAAAAGCTATATGTGACCTTGTTAGTTTTGAGGGTGAGATAAAAATAGACTCTAAAAACATACAGAGCCTAAATCTAAAAGAAAAAGCACAACTAATCTCCTACATTCCAGCAAAACTAGAGGTTTATGATGAGTATATAAGTGTTTATGAGTTTGTACTCCTTGGAAGATTTCCCTATAAAAAAAGCTTTTACGAATACTCAACAAAAGATAAATATATCACTCTTAAGACCTTGAAATTTTTAAACATAGAACATTTAACAAATCACTCTCTTCGCTCTCTTAGCTCAGGAGAACAACAACTCACACTCATAGCTCAGGCACTCACACAACAAAGCAAAATCATTATACTCGATGAGCCAACCGCAAACTTAGACCCGTATAACTCTAAAATAATTGCACAGCATATAAAAGGGCTCAAAGAGTATCATCAAATTATCCTCATCACACATGATTTACATCTCGCTTCTTATGTTGATAGCCCTGCTCTTTTCATAAAAGAGGGCGATGCCTCTTACTACAAAGACGGCTTGAGTGATGACACTATTTTAAAAGAGCTGTACGGTGTTGCATTTAACTCTTTGGCGGTAAGGTATGGGTAAGTTTCTTATATGGAGTGCACTTATAGGTGTTCTCATTATCTCACCCTTTATCGGTGCTGCATCCATCAACATAAACAAGATACTCGAGTTTGACTCGCTCAGTAGCACTATATTTTTTGAGCTTCGTTTGCCTAGAGTTCTTTTTGCTTTTTTTGCAGGAGCTATACTCGCAATTAGCGGACTTTTATTTCAAACACTCTTTAGAAATACCCTTATGACCCCTTACACTTTAGGGGTTTCAAGCGGTGCAGTTTTAGGTGCAGGAATTGCTATAAAACTTGGACTTGGAAGTTTGTTTTTTGGGATAGCAGCTATGAGTGTTTTTGGTTTTTTAGGTGCTATGCTCACTGTTTTTTTGCTTATCTATTTATCACAGTTTTTAAAAAATTCACACCATGAGTCCCTGCTACTTTTGGGAATTGCCCTTTCCCTTTTTTACACATCTTGTCTTATGATGCTTTTTTATCTTGGAAGTGCCATGCAAAACGATATGCTAATCCGTTTTACAATGGGTTCACTCTCTGTAATAGGCTGGATGCATCCCATCTCACTTGGGCTAATTGCACTTATACTTACATTTGTCATCTATATGTACAGGTTTGAGTTGCAACTCCTGAGCGTCTCCGATGAGAGTGCAAAAC
>JALSLJ010000112.1 GCA_026988315.1 Sulfurimonas sp.
TACCCATAATCGAAGTATTTCCGAACCATACTGTTTTATTATTTTATCAGGTAAAATAACATTACCCTTAGATTTTGACATTTTTTGACCATTGGCATCATTTGTAAATCCGTGTGTAATTACTGTCTTATATGGTGCTTTATGCTCAACTGCACATGATAAAAACAAAGAAGATTGGAACCAACCACGATGTTGGTCACTTCCCTCTAAATATACATCTGCTGGATATTCACCAGCATCATAGTTACGAGATTTTAAAACACTATTCCAAGTTGAGCCAGAATCAAACCAAACATCTAATATGTCTGTTACTTTTTCCACTTCGTCCGCTTTATAGCCAGAACCAGGATATAGAAGGTTTTCTATAGGCATTGAGTACCAAGCATCACTACCTTGCATCTCAAAAATCATAGCTATATAGTTAAGAACTTTTTCATCAAAAATAACTTTACCAGTAGCTTTTACTCTGAAAAATGCGATAGGTACACCCCAGTCACGCTGGCGAGAGATACACCAATCAGGACGGTTTTCAACCATAGAATTAAGTCTGTTTCTTCCCGTTTGAGGAAAGAAAAGAGTTTTTTCAACCTCACTTAAAGCTATATCTCTAAGCGTTTTATCTTCACCCTGTGGCTTTTCATCTACAGAGATAAACCATTGTCGTGTTGCTCTAAAAATTAGTGGAGTATGACTTCTCCAGCAGTGTGGGTAAGAGTGAGTGAATTTAGACTCATAGAGTAGGGCGTCACCTAGAAGCTCTAAAATACGATCATTACATTTAAAGATAAGCTTACCTACGAACTCTTCGGGATTTGGGAGTAGTTTCTCTTTGACTACAGTTTCATCAAAACATCCAGTTTCATCAACAGGCATAACAACTTCTAAATCATACTTGAGTCCAACACGGTAATCATCCTCCCCGTGTCCTGGAGCTGTGTGGACGCCACCTGTACCACTATCCATAAGTACATGGTCACCCAAAACAATTTTTGAAGTTCTGCCATTAAGTGGGTTTATAGCAACTTGGTTTTCAAAAAGTTTAGAATCAACTTCTCTCTCAATTTCACCCTTAACAACACCTAACTCCAATAAAGACTCATGGAGAGCTTTTGCTACTATAAAGCCATCTGTAGTCAGAACATACTTTTCTTCTGGATGCAAAGATATACCAGTGTTTGATGGAAGTGTCCAGGGTGTAGTTGTCCAGATAACTAGAGAGGCTTTTGTTACAATGTCCGCTTTAGCTTTTGCTGCATCACTCAACTCAAATGCTACATAGATTGAATAAGACTCTTTATCTTCGTACTCAACTTCAGCCTCAGCTAGTGCAGTTCTTTCAGCCCATGACCAGTACACAGGTTTACTTCTTTCAATCAAAAGACCTTTTTTTGCAACACCACAAAGTGTACGGTAGATGTTTGCTTCAAACTTATAGTCCATAGTAACATAAGGATTTTCCCAGTCAGCTAATATGCCTAACTGTTTAAACTCTTCTTTTTGAATATCTACAAACTTTGCAGCGTGAGCACGACAAAGTTCACGAATTTTTGATACTTCAAGAAGCTCTTTTTTCTTTTTACCACCAAGTTTTTTCTCAACTTGTTGTTCAATAGGAAGACCATGGCAATCCCAACCCGGAGTAAAACGAACTGATTTTCCATTGAAATAGTTTTGTTTAACTATGATATCTTTAACGATTTTATTGAGTGCATGTCCAACATGAATGTGTCCATTTGCATATGGAGGTCCATCGTGAAGAGTGAAGCTTGGAGCACCTTTACGGTTAGCTTTCATCTTGTTATAGACTTTAGCTTTATCCCATGCAGCGTAACGCTTTGGTTCATTGTTGGTTAGATTGCCTCTCATGGCAAAATTTGTAGTAGGTAAAAGTAGTGTCTCTTTATAGTCCATCTGTACCTCGAATATAGTTTTTATATTGTATGAAATTTTTGGATTATATCTGTTAAGTGTTTAAAACCTTCTTTAAATTCTTATTATACAAGGTAAATAAAAACTAGGAAAAGTTGAATTGTTTTAACTATATCACACCCACAGAAGTACGACTTTAGTCGTATTGTAGAGTGAGGCTAAAGTCACATCTCCGAACTTAAGATTTTTTAAACTTAATTTTGATTTACTGTGCTTATAATGGTGCTATAATAAGAAAAATTAAATTCACAATATAAGGCTATGTACATCATGAAACTGCATCTTTTATTTATTGGAAACAAGTTTATATATAATCGCTCTTTAAAAGAGTATATTATTCGTAAAGTTGAGAAAAAAACAGATTTTATCAGTTCTATTACCTTTTTTAAAGAGAATGATAAGTCACTGTTTTTGTATTTAGAAAAAGAGCTAAACTCAATCGATAAGATTGTTATTGTTACTACAAAGAAAAATTTTTCAACTATTGGTAAACTAATTTGCACCGTTACAAGTGATAACCAAATTCTTAATGAAAATATGCTTATCCCCTCTAAAGCTAGTGTTTTTGAGAGTGGAAGTTATCTCTTAGAGTATAAAAATTCACTAACAAATGTTATTCATATGGATGAGATGCAGCCATTTCCTGAGATTTTATTAGAAAATTACTATTCAAAAGCTATTGTACATATATTTGAAGAGGATAAAGAGAGTGCTGTTGCAATACTCAATCCTATAGCCCAAACAAATGATGTAGAGATAGATGTTGTAAATATTATTGATGGATGGCTTAGAGTTGATATATTGAGTAAAAAGTATGGAGATATATCAAATTTTATAAGTTCTTCTAAAAAACTTTTGTCATCAAAACTTATACCAGCATCAAATATTGTAAAGTATATTATAGAGATGCTTTCACAAAAACAAAAAAAACTCACATTTGCAGAGAGTTGTAGTGGTGGGCTACTTAGTTATTATTTTACAAAAAACAATGGAGCATCTAAGATATTGGACGGTTCACTTGTTACATATTCAAATGAATTAAAAGAAAATTGGCTCGCGGTTGATCATGAGATTATAGAAAAGTTTGGTGCTGTGAGTAATGAAGTGGTGGAGCAGATGAGTGATGGTGCAATGAATGTTAGCCATGGTGATTATGCAATTTCAATCAGTGGTATAGCTGGTGATGGAGGTGGAACTGATTATAAACCAGTGGGTACCGTACATATTGGAATAAGAACAAAAAAAATGCATAAAGAGTTCCATTTGAGCTTAGAAGGAGATAGAAACTATGTGCAGCATCAAAGTGTTCTTTTTGCAGTAAAAATGCTTGTGTTATCAGATAAGGAGATGTTTTTTTAAATTTCTTTGAAAATATCTTGACAAACAAAACCTATTTGTCTATAATTTCGTCCTCTTAAACATTTAGGAGAAAATGTCTTGTTAGCTCAGCTGGTAGAGCACGTCACTTTTAATGATGTGGCCGATGGTTCGAATCCATCACAGGACACCATTTTATTTATTTACAACTCAGCTTAAAGCTCACTTACTAAGATGTAAGCTTTACTTTAAACTTTGTAGCAAGTAAATTAAAACAAGTTATTTGATTTTTTCTTTAATAAAGACAAGTTTTACTGAGGAGTACGCATCAGTATCTGAAGGAAAATTTAACTAAAAAATAGAGGGCGTTTAGCTCAGTTGGTAGAGCGCTACCCTTACAAGGTAGATGTCACAAGTTCGAGTCTTGTAATGCCCACCATTTAAAAGTTCAATACTGACTTAATAGTATTTAGGTGCGGTGGTAGTTCAGCTGGTTAGAATACCTGCCTGTCACGCAGGGGGTCGCGAGTTCGAATCTCGTCCACCGCGCCATTTAGTTAACCTTATATGAAAGTGACCCTTTCGTCTAGTGGCCAAGGACACTATCACTTCATGGTAGGGACAGAGGTTCAAATCCTTTAGGGGTCGCCACTTTTTGGTGTTTAGATTTATATCTAATTTATGATTTTATTTTAATCTAGGAAAGACTGAATGAGGGTACAATATGTGTCCAAATGAGGAAACAAAGACGAGTAAAATAAAAAAATTATATAGGGCGCTTAGCTCAGTTGGTAGAGCGCTACCCTTACAAGGTAGATGTCACTGGTTCGAGTCCAGTAGTGCCCACCATTTTGCGATAACTTCACAAAAATTTAAGCTCACATACTTTTAGTATGCTTCGCTCAAATATTTGCAAACCTATCACAAAAACAATGTGACAATTTTACTTTTAGTAAAATACTTTATTATATGCGCGGTGGTAGTTCAGCTGGTTAGAATACCTGCCTGTCACGCAGGGGGTCGCGAGTTCGAATCTCGTCCACCGCGCCATTCTTTTTTTAACTCTCAACTAAACATTAGCAAGAAATTTTTATCAAATCTTCACTATATTGATTATCTATTGCATAAATATTGATACAATAAAGAAATTATATAAAGTGAGTAGTATTATCAAATTTTTTATTTTTTTATTTATTTATATTTTTTCTTTTGCTGATGAGATTGATGGAAGAAGTGATTTGCATAATTTTGTTTATTATGAGCAGTATGAAGATGTTATAAACTTAATAAATAATGGTACTGATGTAGATGTAACTAATGCAGCAGGACTCACCCCGCTTCATATAGCTATAAAAAAAAGCGACTTAAAAATGGCAAAACTTCTTCTTGATGGAGGAGCTTTTATGGATGCTCAAGATTATAAGGGCAATACTCCACTTTTTATAGCAGTTAAAAAGAAAAATATAAAATTAATACGATTTTTGATTTTAGAAGGTGCTGATGTTGATTTAGAAAATGATGAGGGGATAACACCACTACATCAAGCTGCCTATGGTGGAAATCCATCAATAATTGAATATCTATTGGATGTTGGCGCTGATAATACTATAAAATCAAACTCAGGTTACTCTGCGTTTGATTTTGCAGTACATAAAAATAATATTGCTGCAATAGATGTGCTAAAATTATATGAAAAAGAGAATAAATGAAGATAATAATAAATGGTGAAAGTAGAGAATTTAATGCTGAAGAAACTTTAGAAAATGTCTTAAAAAAGTTGTCACTAGAGGGCAAAGTGATGGCTGCTGCTGTTAATATGAATATAGTGAAACAAGACTCATGGAGCACTTATAAGCTTAGTGATGGTGATAAGTTAGAGTTACTAGATTTTGTCGGTGGTGGCTAATTTATTTGTTTCTATAGCCACTACAGCTATGGCATATTCACCATCGTGAGTTATAGATACACTTGTGTCTGATATATGAAATTTATCAACAATGTGTTTTGAGAGTTCTAAAGTTGGAGCACCTCTTTTAGTTTTCGATATTTGGATGTCATGAAAAGAGCAATCACTTCCTATTCCAACACCAAGAGCTTTTGAGCAAGCTTCTTTAGTAGCCCAAAATCCAGATGCAGTTTTATAGTTTTTAACAAGCCTTATTTCATTTGGAGATAAAAATTTTTGAAGTGCTTTGTCGCCAAATCGCTCAATGAAGCGATTCATACGAGAAGTTTTTACAAGGTCTATTCCTATCATTTACTGAATCACAAATTCTG